>CALWRA010000001.1 GCA_944383825.1 uncultured Acetatifactor sp.
GTAACTGCTCCTACAATGCAGTTCCAGATTTTCTGCGGTGTCTGCGTTACGATCGTCACAATGCCTGTAAGCATGGTGTTCATTACCTCTTTGGCTTTCGCTATCATGTTTGCGCCCCACGTCGCTACTTTTGTAACTGCTCCTACAATGCAGTTCCAGATTTTCTGCGGTGTCTGCGTTACGATCGTCACAATGCCTGTAAGCATGGTGTTCATTACCTCTTTGGCTTTGGTCTGCATATTCAAGCCCCATGTGGCTACTCTGGTTACTGCGTCTACAATGCTATTCCAGATTTTCTGCGGCAGCTCTTTTACGATATTGATAATCTTGCTCACAAATTCCGTAATGACTGTGCCGCCTTTTTCCTGCATACTTGCGCCCCACTCGGCTATTTTCGTTATGCCGTCTGCAATCGCCCCCGCAATCTGCCCCGGCAGCTCTGCCAGCTTTCCTACTATCGTGCTTACCAACTGTCCTGCTGCCGACAAAATTTTAGGCAAGCCGGATATTAAGCCGGACACAATAGCGGTAATGATTTTCGGTATTGCCGCAATCAGCAAAGGCAGCGCATTTATAATGCCGTCCACAAGTGCTACTACTATATCGCCTGCGCTCTCCAAAATCTGCGGTATGCCCTCTACCAGCGCCTCTATGATCGCCGTTATGATCTCCGGCAGCGCCTCGATAATAACAGGCAGCGCCGCTATAATTCCGTCCGCCAGCCCCGTAACCAGCTGCAAAGCTGCGTCTACCAGCATTGGCACGTTTTCAACCAAAGTCTGCACTATTGTAAGCACCGCAGAGATCACGCTGGGTATCAGTTGCGGCAGCGCCTCGCCCAGTCCGCTTGCCAGCCCTGCTATGATCTGTGTTGCCCCCTCTGCCAGCGACGGCACAAGCTCCACAATGCCGCTAATCAGTGTTGTTATAATTTCCGTTGCGCTTTCTGTAAGCGTCGGTATTGTCTCTATTATGCCGTCTACGAGCGACGTTATCATGTCTACGCCCGCCTGCACGATCGTAGGCGCACTGTCTACAATGCCGTCCACAAGCCCTGTAACCAGCTCTACGGCAAATCCCGTGATCTGCGGCAGCATTTCAGCCAGCCCGCTTACCATGTTCCCCAGTGCGTCCCCAAAGCTCTGCGCCAGTTTTCCCATGTCGCCGCCCGCCTCGGCTGCGCCCTGCTGCAACTCATTTGCAAACTGCGAAAAGATCGGTAACGCCTGCTCTCCGATCGGCATAATAAAGCTGGTCTGTAATATCCTGCCCGCTCCCTGTATCGCCTCTCCGAACGTGTCATATTTTACGGCGTTGATCTGTCCCATTGCGTCCGTAGTCTTGCTGATCTCGCCCTCTACGCTCATAAGCGACGTACAAGCGTCTGCGCCCATATCTTCCCACATAGTACCCATAAGCCCTACGCCTGCGGTATACTGTAAGCTCTCGTCGTCGCAGTTTTTCAGCGCCTCGCTGATCTGGTTCATTGCCTTTTTTGCGCTGTCGCCGCCCGCTTGGAATTTCCCTACCATTTCGTCAGCGTTAAGCCCCAGACTGGTAAGGTATTCATTTGCCGTGCCGTCATTCATTCGTATATTAAACTCTTTAAAAGCGTCGCCCATTTTGTCAATGCTCCATACTCCCGTATCTGCGCCGTTTTTAATTGAGTTAAACATATCCTCTGCGCTCAATCCTGCCTGTACGTACTGGTTGCTGTACTCGTTTATCACGTCCAGCAAATCCCCGTTCTGGTTCAGCCCCTCTTGTGCTCCCTGTGCAATGAGGTTGTATGCCTCGTCGCCGCTTATCCCGAATTTCTGCATAAGCTGGGTTGCTGCCCTCGTACTCTCCGCTACGTCCATGTCGAACGTATCACGCAGGGTTAATGCGTTCGTTGTCATTTTTTCCAGTTCGTCTGCCCCCAGATCGCCCGCCTGCTGCTTTACAGTCGCCATAGAGGCTGCTATATCTTCAAAGCCCTCTCCATAATTGCCGTTATAGATATTCTCCATAACTTGCTTGTACTTGTCTGCCTCGTCAGTTGCCGTGCCTGTGGCGGCGCAGAAGTCGTTTAAAGCCCCTTTCGCCTCGTCCGCTTGGCTCACGGTATAGCTTAAGCCAGCCACTACCGCCGTTCCGATCGCTGCGGCTGCCGTCCCTACTACAGCCACTCCCTTTGCCATTGCTCCGCCCAGTCCACCTAAAATACCGCTTAAGCCGGAAAACTTGCCGCCTGCTGCCTCTGCCTGCTGCCCGCTTTCCTCGATCTCCTGCCCCATTTCGTCTGCGGCTTTCTCTGCCTTTTCCAGCTCGTCCGCTGTCTTATTTAATTCCTGCTCGGTTTTTACAAGCGCTGCTTTCTGGTAATTCAGCTGTGTTTCCAGCTTTTTACTTGCCTCGCTGTTATCTCCCGTCGCCTTACGGCATTTTTCTAATGCCGCCTCTGTCTCTTTTACCTTTTTTGCCTGCTCGTCGTAGGTCTTTTGTAATACGCTCTGCTTTGCCTTAAGCGCCTCTGCGCTGTTGGCGTTGTCCTTATATTCAGCCGTTACAAGTTTCATTTCCGAATTAAGCACTTTAAGGGTGCTGTTTATTTCCTTGCAGGCTGCCTTATACTCTGCCTCTCCGTCAAAGCTAAGACGTGTTTTAATGTTGTCTGTCTTATCAGCCATAAATCACAGCCCCCCTAAAGCTATGTCAATATCGTCCATTGTCTCTGCGGCTTGTGGTGCTGCTGCCCGCTGCTCCTGTCGGAAAATGTGCGGGTTATATTCCTTGTGGTATTGGAAAAGCGTTACGATCTGGTACGGCGTTTTGCGCCACGCCTCACGCTCCCGATACCCCAGCAGCACCATTGCAATATACAAAAGGCGTGCAGTATCTAACTTTCCTGCACGCCCTGTCTGTTTCCCTCGTCGTCTCCGTTGTCGTCGTCAGCTGCTCCGCTGTCCTCGTCCCCGTCTCCGGCTGCTCCCAGTGCGAAAGACGCATAAATAGCGTTCTGTACTTCTTTGAGGTTTCCTAAGTGGATAAGCGTTCCTACCCGCTTTTCCTCAATCAGCTGTGCGTTTTCGTCCTCTGATAACTGCCATTCGTTAATAAGCAGGGTAAGCAGCCAGCGGGTGTCTTTAAATAAATCCGGGTTTTTGTCGTTGAAAATCTCGCCCAGCTTGTCATAGCCCCCAAATTTTCCCTGTACCTCGTCCAGCGCATTAAGGGAAAACAAAAGCCCGTACTCTTTCCCCTTTAATGTCACTGTGTATACTCCGTCTTTAATTGCGCTCATACCTACAAATTAAGGCGCAGCCACACGCTGCGCCTCTCTCCTTTCTGATCTCTTTTATGCTGTCGGTAATGTATCTGCCTTTTCCGGCACTTCTGTAAACCACGTCGTAGCTGCTGTATCCGTTTCAACTCCTACAAAGTCCGCTTTCCAAAGCCCGTCTTTCTTTCTTGTGGTAAAATCTGCCTCAATGTCCGGCGTATTGAATTTAATGCTTTCGCCTTTCGTCTCGTACTTTTCAGACGGTACTTTAAACTTAGCTTTCAGCAGCCAGACATAACGGTACTTTCCGCCTGTTTTCTTTGCACGAAAACCTACTGCAACATACGGCGGCTCGTCCTCTTTGCCAGCCCATACCACTTTATTTTTATCCACCGCCTGCCCCAGCAGCTCCGCCAGCACTTCCGGCGTAAGGTCTTTTACTCCCAGCTTTAACGTGCCGCTTGCAAACTCCGTTACGCTCTCGCTCAACGTATCGTCTGCATATAAACTGCCGTCTGCCGTTTTTACGGACAGATCAGCGGTCATAGCCTCTGCCATTTTCTTAGGCGTGTCGTAACTCTCTACTCCGTCCGTCTCCGTACAGATCGCATAGTACAAATCTTTTAAACCTAATGTCATTGCTTTGTCACTCCTTTAAAATTTCAATCGTTATCGGGATTTCCCAGTATCCCGTGTCCGTATCCAGATACTCCGTATCTACGCCGTTAATATAAGCGTCTGCTGCCCGCAGCACCTTTAACGTCTTATCTAACTGCTCTTCAAAGTTTCCCTTGTGGAAAAGTGTTACCCTGTAAAGCTCCCTGCCGCAGCTTTCGTGATCGTCTGCGCTCGCTGCCGCACCTTTGGTAAGGCGTAGATATGTATAATATGCCTCTGGTTTTTCTTCCCCAGAATATACGCCCCGCTGCGCTGGCAACCCTGCGCTTTCCAAAATCTCTTTTAAGCTATCCACCGTTTTCACTCTCCCATACTTCCAGCTCTGCTGCCGTCACTTTCTCCCGTGCCTTGTCATTGGCTGCGGTCATATACGGTCTGGCGGGCTGGCTCGGTTTCCCGTACTCTGCGACAAATCCCACCGTTGCATAGCGCACGTTGCTTTTATCGCCCTTTCTGTCATTCCCATGCTTTGCCCTGCCCTGCGGGTATACGTCTATGTATTTCTCCGTATCGTCGCCTTTTACCGCTGTCGGCTTGATCGAACGGACAAAGCCGCCCGTATCGTTCAGCCCCATTGCCTCTGCCTCTGCCCTCTGCGCCTCTACCAGCACGTCTGCGCCCGCTTTCAGCATTTTAGGTACTGCCGCTACTACTGCCTGCTCCCGCCTGCTGAACCGTTCTATGAGATCGTCCAGCCCTACTGTGTTAAACTCTCCCATAATCTACACCCCGCTTTTCTCGCTCTTGTGGCGCAGATCGGTTAAAGTAAGCTCTATGGTATCGTCGTCAATATCGTAGGTCTTAAGGACGAAAAAACGTCGCCCGTTAAGCTCTGCTGTATCTTCGCCCTCATAATCTGCCCTGTGTACGTCTATTTTCCCCTCTACCACTTTGCCTGTTTGCTGGCTCTTGAAATACTCGTTGTAGCCTGCGGGCTTTTTATTGCAAAAGACTGTACGGCTGATCTCTTCCGGCTTATTTTCAAAACCGTCTTTATCCACCCGCTCTGCTGGCGGCAGCTCTTTAATAAGCGTGATTTCGTCTACCCAGTTTGCCATATCATGCCCCGCTTTCCGCCCCTGTGGTGTCCGTTTCGGACACGTCCGGCGCTGCCGTCTTTTCCTCGTTGTACTCCCCCGACATTGCAAGGCGCATTTTCAGCGTGTCGTATGACTGTCGGAATTGCGCCGCCTTATCGTGGTATCCAAACTCTGATTTACAGTAAAGCGTTACCGCCCGTATAATCAGTTCGTCTGTCTCGTCCAGCTTTTTAATGCCGTCGTTTTTCAGATCAGCCATGCAGGCTGCTATACAGTCCTGTATTTCTTCTGTGATCTTTTCATTGGTGCTGCTGATACGCAGCGCCGCCCTCATTTTCTCGGTTAATGTGGTGGTATGTGCCGCCATACCCTGCACCCTCTTTCTTAAAAAGGCAGAGTGCTTTTACCCTGCCTTTCCTGTTATTTTACGATCTGGGCTACCTCTGCCTTTACCAGCTCGTCCGCACGTTCTTTGCTTACCGTAAGCTCCGTGCCAGCCTCTACGATCTCATTTAACTGCTTATCCAGATACCGCATAGCAGCCTTTACCTTTACTTTTCCGGCGTTTTCTTTTTCTTTCTGTGCCTTTGCGGCTGCTGCCTCGGCGGCGGCTACCTGTTCCGGCGTTGCCGTCCCTACTTTATTGCCGTCTGCGTCGTATGTGTTCGTACTGCCGTCTGCATTGGTTTCTAATGCTCCCTCCGGCACGTTATTTGTAGCTGTCACGCCTGCCGCTACCTGTACGTCTTTATCGGCGGCAGCCTTTCCCGCTGCCGCCTTTGCCGTTGTCTTTTTCCCTGTCGTCGTCTTTCCTGCCATTTACGCTACCTCTCTTTCTTATGCGCTGGCGATCTTCTTAAGGGTTACAAGGCTGTTTTTGTCAACTACCTTGCCGTCTGCCAGCATAATGCCTTTTGTTACCTGATCGTCTGTATCGTTGTCCTCATACTTCTTTACACCCATTGCGTAATTGGTATTCAGCACGTAGTCCTTGAAGTTAAAGAGAAAACCGAACACTGTGCCTGCCGTCAGAGACGCTGCGTAACTCGTCACGTAATCGCAGCATACTACAGGTCTGCCTAAAAGCGTCCTTTCCGGCTTTCCGGCAATCCCGTAATTTACCCTGCCGATCGGCTGCCCGTTGGTATCCGTCAGCCCGTAATACTGCATGAATGTTTTCTTGCTCATGCACCATACAGCGCCGTTTTCGTATGCCTGCGGTAATGCTGCCTCTGCGTTAATCAGATCGGCGTAGCTCGGTGCTGCGCTGTCGATCGCCTGCCCCGCTGCGGGTGTCTCGGCTAAAATTCCTTTTGGTTTTCCTGTGCCGTCGCCGGAAATGATCGCCTGCTCCAACGCCTTTGTCATAGCCTCTACGATATTGTTAATCAGCAGCGTTTCAAAAGCACTGATCGCCATTGTATCCACTTCCAGAGATACCGCTACTGCACAGCGCAGCTTATGGTATGCAAAGGTAATCATGCCGTCTTTGGAAATGGTATGTTTCTGCTTATCGCTGCCTGCGCCCTCGTTTACCCATGTAGCCGTAGGCTTAACCGTGGATACGGGAATAGAAACGCCGCCCTTGTACGCTGTCCTCGTCACAAGGGCTAAGATCATGCCCGTGCTTTCCAGCTTTTCTACGATCTGGTTAAGTACCGTTGTAGGAATGGTAGCGCCTACGTCCGTTGTCTTGCTTACTGCGTCTGCCCTGTACTCTTTCGGCAGCGCTGTACCACGGCAGACATACTGCATGAATGCCTTACGGTATGCCATGCTCCCGTATTTGTCGCCGTCCTCGCCTGCCCCGTCTGCGCCCTTGAAATTACGTAACACCGTAGGCGCTGTGCCGTCCCCGCCGTCTCCGTCGTCTACAGGCTCTCCCGCTGCGATCTTCCCCAGCAGTTTTTTTCTTTTCTCGGCAGCGTCCAGCAGCTTAGTACGCTGCTCCTGCAACTCGTCTACCTCTGTTTCCAGCTTTGTAATTTCCTCGTCGGTCAGCTCTGCCGCTCTGGTGTTCAGTTCATTTTTGATCTGGGCTAATCTTGCCTCAATTTCTTTTAATGTTTTCATGTCCTTTTGATCTCCTTTTCTGGTTATAAACTTGCCTTGATCTTTAGTATTGCTGCCCGCCTCTTAAGCCGCTCCTGCTTTTCTGCCTCGTAACTCCTACGGGCAAAATTGCGGGCGCTTATTTCAGTATCGCCGTTGGCTGGTATGCTTACTGCGGATACATCATAAACTTTCTTGATCTTTAAAATGGTTCTTGTGTGCGTCGCCCTGTCGTAGCTTTCCTCGGACACGGTAAACGCCCACGACATTTTATTTATCATGCCTGCGTCTATGTCTTGATACAGCCCACGGGCTAAGTCTGTTTTACCCAGATCAGCGGCAATTAAAAGCCCCTTGTGATCTGGTATTAAAATAAGCGTTTTATTTGACTGTCTGGCAAATACCCTGCCCTCGTGATCGTACTGCATGATAACGTCGCTCATGTCAGCGCCGTCCAGTGCGTGTGCGTCTATCCTCTCGTAGTATTTTGTGCCGTCCTCAAACTCATAAAGCAGATACGGCTTGTCGAACGTGGTAGCGTAGCCCTCTACGTAATACTCTGTATCAATCCTTTTCGTAGCTGCCTGCGCTGATAAAGGCGCAGCAAGCGCCCTGTACTCTCTTTCTTTTTTCACTGGCATTTCTGCACCCTCTTTCTATGTATTGTCCGGCTCTTTCGGTTCTGCTGGCGGCTCTTCCCCGCCGTCCGGCTCTTTTGCTGGCTCGTTTCCTGCCTGCCCGCCACCTGCTGCCGCTGGCACTTGCTGTACGATAATCTGCGGCTGGCTGGCGCTGTTCTTCAGCTCGCTTACCTCGGTATATTCCTTGCGGATATAGTATTTATCGCCGCCCTCAACGTGTGCCATGTTCCATATATCCATTACGCCGTTACGGTTCAGCAGCGCACGGTCAAAAAGCTGTGTACTTACCTGTAGCTTTGTGGCGTTACTGGCATACTGTAAACGGTTCGCAGAGAAAATAATAGCGTTTCCGCAGGCTATCTCACGCTCCGTAAATGTCATATTTGTCATTACAAGCGATAACTGGATAGCGAACGGCTCTATTTTTCCCTCGTAATAGGCGTTCCACGTTTCCTCGTTAAACCTGTTTTGCAGTATATCCATATTGGTATTAAAATGCGTGCATACGTTGTCCTGTATGTTCTGCATTTGCAAGGCGTTTGGTGTGTACGGCTTGCTTTCTACCTGTTTCAGCTCTGAAAATTTATTGTCATAAATAATCATGCCGCTGTCATTGTCGGCGCTTAAATTGTCCTCGGTAAAGCGCTGCCGCTCTTTCTTAATATCCTCTGGTTTCAGCATATTTGCCACTTTTGCCAGAAAGCGGATATTTGCAGAATTTTTGACGGCATTTATAATGCCCTCGTTCTGGGTATGTATCAGCTGCATTGTCGGCTTAAGCGTCCGGTTATCCTCTCCGAAAAGCTCGTCTGTATACTCAAAATCTGTAAGTATCCCCACCCGCTCAAACTCAATAGCGGCATGATCTCCATTTGCAAATTGATAACGCAAGTATACCTGTCCTGCTGCCTCTACCACTTCGCAGCGCTGCGCCCTCAATGGATACCAGCCACACAGGCTGCCTCTGTCGTCCTCGATCGACACAATAAAAGCGGTATGCTCTACTGCTACGTAGGTGGCAAGCCGCTTAATAAACTTTGTCGTATCCATGAAATAGTTAGGTTTATGCTGTAATGTCCTTTCCAGCGATTTTAAGGCGCTGCCTGTAATCTCCGGCTTTAATTTGCTGCAATGCGTGGCAAAATTGTTTACCGCCGTTCTGGTTAAGTCCATTTCATATACGCCGCCGTTATAGCTCGTAAACGTCGGGCTGTATCCGTTCAGCATTTTAAAATAGCTGTCGATATACCGCAGCTCTTTACCATGAAAAAGATAGTCTAAGAATTTTATAACGCTCACGCTCCTTTCTATGCGGCATTTTTAAGCAGCTCGCCACACTCTTCCCAGTATTTCTGCCGCACGGTCATTGCGTCTATGACAGATACAAAGCCGTCAATGTGCGCCCGCTGCTCTATCTTTATTGGTCTGAATTTCCGTGTTTCCATGTTGTGCTTAAGCGCCACGTTCAAGAAATGCCCCTTAAGCAAATTGTTATCTGCGATCTTGAAATTACCGTCTTTTATGATACCCTCAAACTCCCGTATAACTGGCGTTAGGTTCTCGCCTTGGTATACGTCGTCCATGTGAAAACCGTAATTTGCCATATCGGTAATAAGGTACTGGGCGCTGTATCGGTCATATCCGATTTTCAGCGGACGTATGCCGTAAACTTCCAGCAGCATAGTAAACCAGTTGTAAACGTCGTGATAGTCTACGTAGTTGTCGCCGCTTAAAGTTATCAGCCTCTTTTTGACAAACAGATCATACGTCACGCCGTCCGTAGCCTGCAAATATTCCAGCCGCCCCCGTGGCATAAAGAATTGAGTAAAGGCGTACAGTACGCCGTCTTTCTCAATTACCACACTGGCTGCCGTAAGGTCTGTTGTCTGTGACAGGTCGATACCGCCTACTGCGTAGCAGTCCCTAAAGTCCTCTAAGGTCTTTTCAACGCCTGTGCCGTCTACTGTCGCATATTCCAGCCATGCAATAGAGCTGTTCTGCTTGATATTGCAGTATTTTGTAATAAACTCTGCCTTTTTGCTTAAACTGCCCTCTGCTACTGCGATCTCGTCCATAAAAAAGCTCTCCTGCACAGATACGCCCATGTTCGGGTTAGCCTTTTTCAGCTCTTCTATGTCGTTCCACTTTTCTATGTCGTCTATCATGTATAAGAACGGCAAAAGCCGTCTTTCCTTGCTGTTGCCCTTTAAAAAGCTGGTGCTACGTTTCATCAGTTCGTCATAAATACTGTCGTTGATATATCCGGCTGTACTTATGCTCAATATCATAGGCTGCCGCCGTGCGCCCAGCGCAGACTTCATAACCTCGTACTGTTTCAGTCCAGCGTCCCCGCTCCATGCTGCCATTTCATCACATACCACAAGCTGCGGGTTAAATCCGTCTGATTTTTTCGCATTGAAAGCGATCGGTTTAATGGTGGTGTTCGTCTCGGCAATGTAAATATCGCTGCGCCGTTTCTTTGCCAGCTCTGCAAGTTCCTCTTCCGCCTGCACCATTTGATAAAAGCCGTCGTACACAAGCGCTGCCTGATCTAATTTCGGTGCAAGGCAGTATATTTCTTGTCCGTACTCCGGCTCTAAATATGCCATATATGCTATGATCGCAGAGGCAAATAAACTTTTACCGTTTTTTCTTCCGATCACAATAAAAATTTCACGGAAAATCCGTGTTTTTTCTGCGTCCTGTATACCAAAAATGACGCATACTATAGCTTTCTGCCATAGCTCCAATGTCAAAAGGTCATTGCGCCC
Source organism: uncultured Acetatifactor sp. (assembly GCA_944383825.1). Taxonomy (GTDB): domain Bacteria; phylum Bacillota; class Clostridia; order Lachnospirales; family Lachnospiraceae; genus Acetatifactor. Next base: position 10,448 of record CALWRA010000001.1, read on the forward strand.
CTTGCTGTGGTGGCAAAAATTTTCGATAAACTTTATCGCTTTATTTGCCGCCTTTGCATTAAAAAAATACTCCTGCTTTTCCAGCCCCGCTACAATGATCTGATAAACTGCCAGTATCCATTTACCCGCCACAATTTCGCCGCTCGTGATCTTGGCGCAGTATTCGTAAATATAGTTCCTGTAAGGCATTTATGCCGTTACTCGTCCCGCAGCGCTGCAAGCCTGCTGTTCTTTCTCTTTGCAGCTGGCACTAACTCCGTTAGCTGCTTAATGATCGCTGCGTAATTCTTGCTTAAAGCTATGTACGTCTCTGCCTCTGGGCTTTTCTTTGTCCCCCATTGGTTCTGCCCGTTCTGGTATTCACTCGTCCAGCCCTCTTGCTCTATCTTTGCCTGTAGATCGTCCAGCTCCACGCTCATAAATGCAGCTTTTTCTATCAGCGGCGTTACTAATTTTCGTTTGTTGTCCTCTAAGTCCTTGAAAATTCCCCTAAGTCTCGTTTTCTCGGACTTGATACGCTGTTCTTTTGTCTTTTCTTTCTTTGTCGCCATTTCTTTACCCTCTTTCTGCCTACCACACCCCCTACACCACCCGTGCGTGCGCCCGTAGGGTAATTTTAGGGTATCCCCCTCGGTATTTTCCCCCTTTAATTTTTGTTTCTGATAGGGGGGAGTATGCCGCCTGCTGCATCAAATCTGTACCGTAACGTCGGCTCGTGCTTATGATGCTCTTTGTTGTGGCAATCTTGGCACAATGCCTCTAAGTTATCCCAGCATAGCGTTACGTTCGTATCATTAATGTTGTCTCTGGTTATGTACCGCTTATGATGCACTATCTTTGCAGGCTCGCCGCAGCGCTCGCATATATAATCTTGTGACATTAAGTAAGCGGCTCTGGTTTGTTCCCATGCCGCCGATAAATAAAAGCTCTTAGCCCATGCTTTCATACTGTCCCTCTCCTTTCTCTTTCATTCCCCGGCGCCCTAAGTTTCATGCGCTGGGTGGAGGCTAAAGAATGAAAACAAAAAAGAGTAGGTAACTGCTGCCGCATCTGCACGGCTAAGCTATTGCCTACTCTTTTCATGTTACCATTATAACCTTTCTGAAATACCATGTAAACCCCACGATTTTACCATGATATTACCGCCCTGCTGCCAGCGGCTTTATCTCTACTGGCACTATCTCGTAGTATTTAAGATTGATACCCCTATGCTTTATCTCTACTTGTATGCTCTCTGGTAGTTCCCCGTTATAGTCAGATATAATAAGCGGTGGTTTCGTAGGGTATTGTAATATCTGGTGTCTTGGATAATAGCGGTAATCTGTACCAGTCACAAGCGCCCCGTCTTTCTTTCTGCGTATCACGTATAGCATTTACTTTGCCCTCTCTTCGTCAATGCCCCAAAGCAGTACCGAAAGCTCGTTGATAATGGCAGTTACCCAGCGTCTCGGTGTATTCTTGCCCGTTTCCAGTTCCTCTGCGATTTCCGCATAGTCCTTACCCTGCATAAAATACAACTCAAACGCCTTATACTCTACCTCTCTGCCTGCTGCCTTGCGTCTGCGCTCTATCTCGTCTACCGCCTTGTCTATGTGCGCCGTCATAATCAGCGTTTTAAAGCGGCTGCGTCTTACGCTCTCTAAATACGTACGCTGCTGCTCGTCAGTCATTCCGCAAAGTTCCAGCTGCGTACCGTCGCTTATGGCGTTCTCAATGTGAAAAACTGCGTCTCTGTAGCATTTCATAAGCGTAAAGGTATTGTGGTACTTGTCCCTCTTCTTTTCTTTCTCTTCCTGCTTTTTAAACTCTGCTACTGCTGCCTTTGCTGCTTTCTGTATCAGTTCCTCAAAATCAGCCGCAGGAAGTGCTACCCATTGCTCGCCCTCTGGCGCTCCTGCTGTCTCTTCGCTCTCTGGCTTTATCTCTGTAGCCAGTCCCTTAATTTCCGTCTCTTTTTCCTGCATCTAAATTACCTACCTTTCGCTTTTAGTTAAACGGCAGCTCGTCGTCTACGCCGTCTGGGATATTCATAAAACCGTCGTTATAATCTGGCTGCTGCCCTGCTGCCGCTCTCGCCTCTGCCTCTGCCTTTGTTTCTCCAAAGCCTACGTTATTTGCCACTACCTCTGTGTAATAGACTTTCTGCCCCGTTCTCTGGCTGTCATAGCTGCCCGTTTTAATCTTTCCCGTTACCTCTGCCTTATTGCCCTTGCTTAGCCATTTGTCTACCCATTCCGCAGTACGTCCAAAACACTTGATATTTATAAAATCTGTTTCCCGTCCGTCGTCTACCGCCAGCGTAAAGCGTGCAATAGCGGTGCTGTTATCCTGCCCGCCATATCTAAGCTCTGGATTTTTCGTCAATCTTCCAGAAAGTGATACGTTATTCATTCGCCTTGCCCCTTTCGTTAATCTCTCTAAGCTGCTGCCAGATGCTTACCAGCAGCAACACAATAACCACAAGTAAAAAATTAGTCATTTTCTGCCTCTCCTTTCTCGCACGGTGGAAACGGGCAGCTGTTACAATCTGGATTTTCACACTTGCCGCCGTTTCTGTCTCTAAGCAGCTTATATGGCAGTATCCAAACTGGCGTAGTAAGCAGAATTACCCATTTTACCAATACCACCAGCAGAAATGCTGCAAACTCTGCCGCTCCCTCTGCAAATTCTTCTACAGCCTCTACTATTCCGTCCATAAAATCAAGCATCTGTAAACGCCCCCTCGTCGCAAAATGTCAGCGCCGCTGTAAGCCCGTCTGCTACGCCCTGCCTTTTTTGTATCCGTTCTGGATAAACTTAAGCTCGCTGCTGCCGTCCAATGCGTTATTTTCATATACGCCGTAGTCGCATACTACTGGTTTTACTTCCCAGCTAAGCGCATTGCCTTTAATCTCTAACGGCTGTAAACCGTCTGCCGCATTCCTAAAAACTGTACCTGCTCCGTCGCAGGCGCTACCCATTGTCCGCATGATGTTTGCCACGGCATCTGTAAAGGCGTTTGCTGCCCTGCTTATCGCCCCGCTAAAGTCGGTATATTTAATGGTGTCTACCAGATGCTTAAACGCACGTTTCGCAGCCTTTCGCTGCTTTCTCTTGTCTATGCTCGCTGGTGGGTTTACTCCGTGGCGCTTTTTATAGTTCTTTTTCCATTGTCTGTACTTCATGCTCCCGCCTCGCTTTCCTGCTTAATCTCAATACGCCTGCTGCCGTTCTGCTGTATAATCGCCTCTACGTGCAGATAGGCAGGCAGCAATATAACGCTGCCCGCTCTTAACTGGTAATCAATACTCTTGCGCATCTTCTCGTATTCTTCGGCTCTGGCTGCTACCTTGCAGCCTAAAATAATTGTAATCTGCTGCGCCTTACTCTTCTTTTTCCGCTGCCGTCTGTTCATTGCCTGCCTCGCTTTCTGCTTTCGCTGCCTGCTCCTGCTGCCAGCCCTCTATATCCTGCTGCCCCTCTATCTGTCCGTCGTCTGCTGTCGGCTCTTCTGGGTGCTGGCAGCGCATCATAATGTCATGCAGTAAATATAAATCGTCCTCGCTTACTTTATCTGCCTGCTGCATAATCGCTCTGGCGGTAAATACTACCCATTCTGTGTTATTCCAGTCTTTCTGCGGCGTGTCCGTTTCGGACACCTTAAGCACCGCATCTGCTGCGGCTTTTGTGGCAGCGCTCACGCTCTCTTTTACCCATTCACGCATAACCTTTGCGTGCTGGGCTGCGATTTCTGCCGCCCTTGCCTTTTCCTCTGCCTCTGCCTGCTTGCGCTCGGCTTTCTCTATCTCCTTTTCTGTCTCTTCCTGCTGCTTTTCGTAATCGTGCTGCGCCTCTTCGGCATCTGCTGCGGCTTTGGCTGCTGTTTTCTCTGCTACCTTAAGGGCTATTTCCTTTGCCCTTATGTCCTCGCCTGCTGCTACTTGGTTTGCAATAGCTCTCTGCTCTTCTGGCGGCAGCTTTGCAGCCTCATAGGCAGCAGTAATACCCATGTTGCCATTTTTCAGCTGCTCTTTAACCTCTGGCGTGGCATTGTTGTTAATGCTCTCCATTCTGGCTACGTTAGTGCTGCTCTCATTCAGCATAGCTGCGATTAAATCACGCATCTTGCCTTGAATTTCTAACCCGTCCTCTTCTTTGGCTCTGATAAGTGCGGCTTTTGTGCGCTCTACTAATCTGGTCTTTTCGTAAGCCGTAAGCGGCTGCGTGTATCCGTTGCCTGCCAGTAACGAAAGCTCATACATAGCCTCGCTCATATCCTTATAGCGGTATAGCACTTTCTCATACTCTTTGTGTCCCCGCTCCAAATTGAAAATATTAGCGGCGTTTCTGCGGTGTCCGTCGATAATTCTAAATTCTCCGTTTACCCTTGCCAATACTGTAGGCTGCTCCTGCCCTACGTGTAAAAAGCTATCTGCCAGCTCTTCTATGCCCTCTAAGTTCTGGTGTGTGTTCTCGTCCGCTGCCTTTACCTCATACGGGCTTAAGTAAATCTCGGTGTACTTATCCACCGTGCCTGCTGCCGTTCCTGCTTTGCTCTTTGCGTTCAAAATATCATTTATACCAAACTTTGCCATATTCTTTACCTCGCTTTCTTAGCTGTAATCTCTTGCGAATGTTGCCGCAAATCCTCGTTTAAATGTGTCCCAGTCCTCTTGTTTTCCTACTCGGTAGTATTTAATTATCTGCTTGTGCTTTTCATACGTTCTGCCTATGCAGATACCTAACCCTCTATCTTCTTTTATCCAGAATATACGTAAATCTTCGTGCATTTCGTAAATGCTGCTTTTGTACGCCTGCCTGCTTTCCACTCTCTCAATGCAGTATGAAAAAAGTCGTTCCAGCTTTCCGTTGTCATTTCCTGCATATACTCTGGGTAAGAGTTATATTTTGAAAATGCCATATCCTACCTCGCTTTTCCCGTATACTCGGTTATAAATCTCTTATAGTCCTGCGCAGCTCCGCAGCATGGGCTATACTCATAAATCGGCTTTCTCATAAAAGAGTTTTCCGCTACTTTTCTGGAATATCTGATAACGCCCAGTATGTTATATTTCTCTGTATCTGCCTGCTGCTTTAGCCACTCCACGCCTGCTGCCTCTCCGTCCGTGTTCTGGTATACAGTAACCAGTACGCCACGCATCTTAAGCGACGGGTTAAGCGCCTTTGCGTCCTCTATCTGCTCTGCTACAATATCCAGCCCCTCTAATGCGTCCTCGTCAATCTTCATGGGTACTATAACCTCGTCCGTGATCGCCAGCGCATTTACCACATTAAGCCCTATGTCTGGCGGGTTGTCGATAATGCAGTAATCATACCCGCACCTTACCCAGTCTGCGTGCTGTATCAGTTCCTTGTATCTCTCCGTCTGGCTCTCGTCGTCCGTTTTTGTCAAATTCCATGTAGCCCCGAATAATGACATATTAGAGGCTATAATATCTATGCCCTCGTACTCTGTCGCCTGTATCAGCTCTGTTGCGGTCCGCCAGTCCCCACAAAGCAGCTTTGCGATCGGCGCTACCTCGTCGGCGTTGTATCTGCCGTATGCCTTGCTTAAATTTCCCTGCTTGTCGTTGTCGATCAGCAGCACTTTATAGCCTCTCTTCATCAGCTCGTATGCCATATTTACGGCTGTAAAAGTCTTTGCTACTCCGCCCTTTAAATTCAAAATGCTTATTGTCCTCATTCTTTACCTCTCTTTCTGCGCCTTAACGCAAAATAATAGTTTCCAGCTCTTTTGTCAGCTCGTCCGGCTTTAATAAATACTGCTCTATCAGTTCTGCTGCCCGCTGCCAGCCATAGCATACAGCTGTATAGTAGCCCTGCCCGTGCAGGAATTTAAGCCAGTCTTTCTGCTTTTGCGTTGTGGTATTCTTTCCAGCCTTAAGCTCTATGTACAGCCCGTGATATTCTGCCCTCGGCGCTGGTAAAACAATATCCGGCATGCCTGCCTTTACTCCTTGCCGCTTAAGCGCTACCGCCGTGGCTGCGTCACGCTTGCCGCCGTTCGGTACGTGGTGCATATATTCCAGCTCCGGCATACGCCCCAGCTGGTACGCAGCCCAGTTAAACAGTGCCTCTTGGTGTCCGCTCTCGTCGTCCAGCCTAAAGTTTCTCATGCTCTCGCCTCTCTTTCCTGCATTACCTCATTTCTGCAAAGATCGTAATACTCGCAGAAAAGGCAGCAACAAAGGCAATGCTTACCCCTCTGGAATATCCAATACTTAAGCCTCTGTATCATTCTCTTTTTCCACCTTTCCGCTGTCTCCCCGCTCTATCTCGTCTCTTGCGTTTAATACGGCTGCAATCAGTGAAAAGCCTAAAAAGCTCATTACCAGCAATGCCATAATAACTGCTACGATCATCAGCCCTATTGTTATAACCCATTCAAAAGCGCTCACATTATCCCCCCCTCGTCGTGTTTTCTATCAGTCTGTAGCAGAAATACCCGTAGCCGTAATAATCTGGGCTGTGTACGCCTTTTCTTATGCTGTCTTTGTCTACGTAATAGCCCTTGATCGGTCTTGCCTCTGCCTTAAACCATTCTCTGTCTGTAATTATCCTGTACTCCGGCTCTGGTCTTACAAGGTTTTTGCTGCAATTCCAGCGCTTGCCCTGTAATGCTCCGTCCGTTCCTCTGTTGTGCGTTCCCGTATACTTGATGAAATATACCGCAAGGTCTTTGTAGTCTCCCGTATCGTCCAGCGGGAATACCTTTACTCTGTTATGCCCCTCATACGCCTTATACCAGCATTGCTGTAATATCTTTGTGTCGATCTGGTTAATAACAAGGTGGTGGTGTCTCGCTCCCTTTGTGCCGATCTCCATAACGTGTATGTATTTAAGCTCCCTGCCCTGCTTTTTAAATTCCTTTCGCAGCTCCCGCAGAAAAATATCTATGTCTTTTCGCATTTCCTCTTTTGTCCTGTCCGGCTGTCCCTTATGTCGTATGTAATCTAAAACTATGTGATAGTCTCCATACTCAAAATTTGCGTTCATCAGAATACGCAGCTTTCTTTCTGCCTGTCTGGTATTTATCTTTTGCTGCTGCTCCTGCGTCGGCTTTACCTTATCCCCCCTCTTTATCCCTTTCTTTTTGTATCTGCTGGTAAAGTACCTCTCTATCTCTATCGTTTTTCCAGCTTTGGTTATTCTCTCTACATACGGCATACTCTGTACCCTCTTTCTGTCGGATAGTTAATACTTTTATCAAGTGTTAAAACGGGCTTGAAATGCCCGTAATTTCTTGACTTTCTGCCATACGTAGCTTATACTGTTTATAGGTTGAAAAGCTGTATAGCCTAGCCCCTATGGTATTCCCGTACCGTAGGGGCTTTTAACTTTATTCATTTTTACGGCTGTATTTCCGTAACGCCGCCTCGTATGCTCTCTGGTACGGTTCTACACAGCTGTAGCCTGTGCAAGTATGTAAATGCCGCCCACGGCAAAAGTGACAGGCATACAGCTTGGCGTAATCGTTCGCCAGCCTCTCTGCGTTACGTTGTTTTTCATATTCCGGCTCAAACGGCAAATTCATAGCGTCTATAACAGGAATTTGCAGCTTTATTGCTGTTGCTATTTCCCTCTTCATTCCCTCACTTATGCCGTACTTTGTGCCAGCGATCACAAAAGCACAGCTTTTCATAAGCTCTAAGCCCGCCGTCATTCCTATTGCCCGCTCCTGCGGCTTGTCCTCATTTAAGCACTGCGTCATATATAAATGCGGCGTGATCGGCGCTAAACCAGCCTCTAGCGCCTGCCGTGTAAGCTGCTGTGCATAGTCTATGTGCCTATCCAGTTCTGCGCTGTCCTTTGCCCTGTACGGGCTGCATATATAAACCGTCCTCATGCTTTCCCGCCTTTCTGCTCATGCTCTGCCCGTGCCTGCTCATTTCCCGCCAGAAAAGCCGCAAGGCACATAAGATCGTCTGCGCTTTTCTCGTCAAGAAATCCACTGTTTACACAGCACTTACAATAGCCTGTAATCATCATGTACCTGTCGTACACTTCCTGCGGCGTTTTGCAGGCTTTCAGGCTCTCGATCATACCCGTTAAATACTGTATGTTCTTTATCCCCAGCTTGCCGCCTTTGCCGTGCGCCTCTATTCTGATCTCCTGCGCCATGCGCTGCCCGCTCCCGTTGTAAATTGTCTTACTTTCCATTTTCTGCCTCTTCCTTTCTTCTGATCTGCTGTACGGATACCTCGTAAGCTGTCCGTATCTCTGTTTTCCTCTCCGCTGTTGTCCTTGTAGGCGTAAGCTGGTCTACTGTGTAAATCATTTCTGTAGTTTTCCTGTATTCCCTGCTCTGGTATCTTCCCAAAAGCTCTACCGTATCGCCCTGCTGCCAGCCTGCTACCTCGTCTGCCTGCTCCTGCCAGCAGATACACGGTATGTAACAAGTGCCGTCTGTAAGCTCGTTTTGTACCTTTACAAAAATATCAGTAATACGCTTTCCTCTTGGCGTTTCTCTGCGTCTGGGCTTAAATACCAGCTCGCCCACAAGTGCTACGTCGTTCTGCCGCATAGCCTTTGGACTCAACTCCACAAAATCAGCCAGAACAAATACCAATACCCGCCCGCTCTTAAATTCCTTAAGCGTCTGTACTTTTCCAGACAGCAAAAGCCTGCTGCCTTTTGCAAACTCTCTCAATACGTCAAATTCTATGCCGTCATATTGAAAAGGTGTGTTTTTCTCAAAAGCTATTACTACCTCGTCAATAATGCCGCTCGGTCTTGGCGTTTCAATCTTCCCCAGATAGCCGGAAAACGGCAGCCCGCATATATCGCTTACCTCTTCAAGCTCTGTAACCTCTCCTGCCAGCCCTACAGCGTTCTTTATCCTGCCGCCTGCTGTCAGCTCGTCTAAAATTCCGTTGTTAAGGTCTTTTAAAAAATCCGGCTTATTATCCTGCTCTACGTTTTTTCCCATATCCTGCGCCCTCTACTTTCTCTGCATAGGCTTTCAGCTCTTCTATCGCCCGCCTATAGCACTCTGTTTCGTTTTCTTCCTTTACCCTCACGATCTGCTGCGCCCGCCTGTCGTTTGCATATTCCCAGATTTCTATAAAATCGTCGTCGTTTGGATATATGCTGAAATGACTGTGCAGCCGCAAGTCTCTTATCTTTTGTAATGGTCTGTATATCTGGTAAAACTCTTGTATAAGCGCCCTGCGCTCGTCGTCCCGTTCTTCCATAGCCCACTACTCCTATTTTTCCGGCATTTCGTATACCCTCGGTATATCTGCTGCCATAGGCGGCGTAGGAACGCTGCCACGTATAAGCCCTAAGCTGCCCTCGGCATATAAATAGCTGGCGCATATTTTCTGTATCTCGTCCAGTACCTCTAAACAGCGCTCTTTACTCTCATACTCTGCTATCTCTTCTAAACAGCCGTCAGAAATGCAAAGCGTATGCCGCTTTTTATCCGCCTCTGCGCCGCCTCTTTTTCTCTTTAAGTCCTCATACCCGCCGTACTCTATGCAGGCATAATTACCGCCCAGCCTGTAGAGCTTTTCCCTGTTCTGGCTACGTATAAAAATACTACTCATTGTCCGCCTCTCTTTCCGTGTCCTTATGCTCTTCGTATCCCTCTAAGTATCCTGCACACTCTATATCAATCTCTTTCCCGTCCTTACCGTCGTTGTTTATCACGATCTCGCCGTAATATGCGTAAATACAGCAGCCGTCATAATCAAATACCCGTATACTGCCTTTTGTGGCTGGCTCTGGCATTTCAATTACCAGCGGCTCTGTCTGCTGTTCCTGCTGCATGATCGCCGCTACCCGTTCGTCTGTCTGTGGCGGCTGGCTCTGTGATCTCCACCAGATCAGCAGCATAAAAAGAATAATTCCCGCTATACCTGCTGCCAGAATAGCCGCACACTGTATAAGTAGCTTTAATACCTTATTTTCCCGTCTGTGTCGTCTCATTCCCTACCCCGCTTTCTTTTTCTGCCCTCTATACTTAACCGTTGTTTTTCCTCTTCCCAATCAAAAGAAGTACACGCAATACAGCGCTTGCATTGCTCTATAGGCTCGTCGTCAAACTCTTTACTAAATCCCATGCAAGCCCCGTTTCCGTCCCTGCCTGCTACTCCTATTTTCTTTTGTAAGCTGCATTTTTCTATACGCCTGCTTATGCGGCAGCTTTTACAAATAATCTTTTTACCCGTTGTGCAGCCCTCTTGACGTGCAAAGTACGCCGCCCATTCCCTGCTTACACCGCCCGATCTGTCAGCGCTTAAAAAAGCTACTATCTGCTCGCCGCATATATCGCAATATACCTTTGTGCGTACTTCCCTAAATATTGCCATTGTCTGCCTCGCTTTCCGCTGTCTCTCCCAGTAATATTTTTCTAAATATGCTTTCAAATATTGGTACTGGGATACTATTACCCGCCTGCTTGTAAAGCGGCATTGTATACCGTCCTACCCGATCATGCACCGCCGCAGCCGCCTTGTAGTCCTCGTCCGTATAGCCCTGTAAGCGCCAGCACTCTAACTCTGTTAGATACCTATAGCGTCCGTTTCCCATATCCACTACTTGTGCCGGTGTTCTGTCCTGCCTTGCAGTGATTGTAAAAGCGTAATCCTCTATTACCGTTGCCCGCCTTATTCCCTTTTTGCCGATCGCCTCTAATACGCTTGGCTGTGTTACGTCATATACTGGCGGTGCGTCTGGTAACAAAAAATCTTTTATATCCCTCATTGGTGTTTTTATCAGATCGTCAAATCTGAATTTTTCGCCATTTAAAACAGATACCGTGAATACCCTTTCTCTCGCCTGCGGTAAACCAAATTCCCTAGCGTCCAATATCTCAAAATTGCTGCAATAACCCAGCCTATCCATTTCCGATATATATTTATTGAAATTCACACGCATATAGCGGCTTAAGACGTTCTTTACATTCTCCCAGATAACGTATTTTGGTTTCCATTCTCCCATTTGCTCTATTATGTGAATTGTTTCCCACATAAGGCTGCTGCGTGTTCCGCTCCCCTTGCCTGCCCCTTTTCCACGGTTTATGCGTCCGTCCTCTGCTTTTGCTTTCCCTTGATGTCCGGCAATGCTAAAATCTTGGCACGGGCTACCATGTATCAGAATATCCGGCTTCAAATTCCAGCCTACAACGCTCTGCGTCTTATATGGCAAATCGTCCGAAAACATTGCATTATAGGAACGTACCGCCTTTTCGTCTATCTCTACGTAATCAATCGCTTTTACAGGTATTCCTATATTGCGTAGAGCGCAGCGTGGGCTACCTATCCCGCCGAATAACTCTAAAATCTGCACCACGTTCTTTTACCTCTCTTTCGTCCTCATGCTCCCAGTAATATTTATCTACAATCAGCATTTCTTTACTGAAAAGGCAGGATACGCCCAGCGGTACTGTAATAATCGCTATTGTTGTGTCGCCGTCCAGCACCCACACAGCAAATACCGTAGCGATCAGCAGAGCTACGCCGTATAACTTCTGTTTGATGTAATACCAGCGGCGGGCTTTTTTCTCCTGCCTGCTCCTGTATCTCTTCCTTATGTCTGCCATACCGTCTGCATAGCCCGCCTCGTATGCGTCCTCTAAATTGCTGAAAACTGCCCTCATTGCCTGCCTCTCTTTCTCTTTTCTGGGTGGCGCTCTGATCGTCATAGCTGCCACGCTCCTACTCTGGCGTAAATTTACTGTGTGGGTGGCTTTTCGCATTAAAAAGCCGCTGAAAACCTGTTGACCGTCCGCACGCTCTCCGGCTGGCGTGTCCGCCGCTATTTTGTCACAGTATACAGAAAACGGTTATAGCCCGCCGCTCCTGCTGCCAGCTGCCACACTGGCTACACAATACGCCTTGCTGGAATTGAACCAGCGCCCCGCCTCGTCCGGCTGCGGTATTCTGCCACTAAATTAAAGGCGCTTATATATAAAAGCATTGATACCGCAGCCAGCGCTTTGCTGTTGTGGCTGTCTCTGTTTACATTCCGTGCCTGTGGTCTTACCTTATGTCACGCCCATTTCTCAATGCTTTTATTTCCTTATGTCAAAATCTTCAAATCGCTTACAGCTGTTAAATATAATTCTGTTATTTACCCAGCGCTGCAAGTGCTTAAGCCTGTGCCCTGCTGGTATGTTCTGTTTGTCATATAGCATTACGTATGGTGCATATCCCAGATCACGTAACGTATATACCCTCTCTAAATCCTGCTCAAAAGTTGTATTAAAATTGCATAGGACATATACGCCCATTTTCCGCCGTTCCCAGCCCGTGATCTCTTGAAACTCTTTAAACTTTGGTATGATCTTCTCTTTATCCTCGTATCTGTCCCACGCAAAATGTATGCGCTTTATCTTCATTCGCTTTATGTACTCCGCTTTTTCCTGCGTCATTATGCGAATATCGCAGCCCTGCGAAAAATCAACCCATGCGCCGCTATTTATCAGCTGATCGCTTAACTCTCTCCATTCCTTACAGGCAAACATATTAGGGTCTAAAAGCACTATATTTTTCTGTCCGTTCCAAAACTCCGATAAATCCGCCACTTTCCTTGCTGCCTGTCCCTCTTTCTTTTCCACTATGCAAAAGTCGCACCCTCTGGGGCAGCCTCTCGTAAGAAAGCCGTAAGCTGTGTGCCTTGTCTCTGGTATCCTATCGTAGTAAATCGTATAGTCTGGGTATATATGCTCTATCTCGTCTGGTAGCTGCTGCCCGCCGTCTGGATAGTTGTAGCCCGTCCCGCCCTTTATGATCTCGTCAGCGTCTATGCAATACTCGTAATCTGGCGTAAACGTAAAAACCTTACTCATATATACCCTATCCATGTGACCGCTAAATAACGGCTCGTACCACTCTACGCTATCTCCTGCTGCTTTGTGGTATGCTGATATTTTCATAAGCGGCAGATTAGGGAAGTTGTGACCGTCTACGTCAATAAGCCCCACTTTCATAACGCCCGTTGTCCTGCTGCCGCCGTATAAGTTCCCAGCGTAGCCCCGCAGCGCTTAAGTTCTCTGTAAATCGTGTCTCTATGCGTCCCCAGTGCTTCCGCAATTTCCTTTACGCTGCTGCCCTGCTTACTCATAGCCTCTATGGTCTGTCTGTCCTCATAGCGCAGGCGCTTATACTTTCGTTTCTCCATGCCCTCTGCTCCTTTCCGTTCGGGCGGCTGTCGCCGCCCCGTCCCTATCTTTCTGTTACCGCCTCTAAGCAAAGCGGCTTAACAAGAATATGCATACATAAAAGCCCTTTTATTGCTGTCGGCAGATCATACGGTATAATCCTTTCTGTATTGCACTGATCGAACATTGCATTTATTCCGGCTATCTGCCATTCTTCTACGTCGTTCTCTCTATTTTTCAAAAATTCTGCTGCGTCCCTAGCCTCTCTCATGCAGTCTTTCATAACTCTTGCGTTGTTATCGTGGGCGCTTACTCTGCATTGCAGTTTATCCGGCTCTGCCTCGCATTGTCTCTTAAACTCTTCCGCCTCTTTTTCCTCTGCGTCCTCTTCCTTAAGCATTTCATCAGCGAACCAATAAACCAGCTTATACATTCTTTTAATTGCTTTCTTACGGCTCTCGCTCAATTCTTCCTTTTCCTCTGTCTCCGGCTTGTCCTCTACCTTATCAACATAAATACGGCTTTCGCTATGCTCTGTACTCCAAAATTCCGTTATGCCGTTCTCTGTCCGCTCGTAAAATATCCCGCTGCCGTCCTTGCAAACATACTGCTTATGAATGACGTTGTTTTCCATGTTTGACGTTTCTTTGTACTCTTTTCCGTACAATACTGCTGCCTTTGCTGCCTCATACTCTTTAAATGTCACTCTTTCCATTCCCTGTACCTCTCTTTCGTTGTAAAAAAATAAGCGTGTCAGAGTTTTTACGCTCTGCACGCTCTTCTTTTCTGCTGTTTCCTATAAAAAAAGAAAATCGGCAGAGGCTTTATAACCTCTTGTCGATTTTCATTCTAAAACTTATCAATAACTTTTGTCTTTCTTTACAAAGCTTTACCTGTAGGAAAAACCACGTAAATTTCTTATAGAAAAAACGCAAAAAAAGAAATCTTAATCGCTCAAGATTCTTTTTGTTCCCACATGGTAGTGAAACGGAGAAAGAGGGATTTGAACCCTCGCGCCGCGTGAGCGACCTACACCCTTAGCAGGGGCGCCTCTTCAGCCTCTTGAGTATTTCTCCTTAATCTGAACTACGTCTCTACCAAATATGTTATTGCCACGCTACTTTCATAACGCAGATGTTATTATACATAAGATTACATTATTTGTCAATTGCTTTTTTGATTTTCGTATTTTTCTGAATTTTGTCAATAGTTTTGCGACACTTTTTTAGTCACTTTTTTTAAATTTCATGCCGTGATTTTCTCCAATTCCTCTTCAAACAATTCCTTGGATGTCTTAAAGCCTAAAATGCCCCTGGGGTATGTATTTATCCAGCTTTCTATAAACTCTATATCCTTATCCTGCTTTTCGTCAAAATCTTCTCCCTTTGGTATGTGGCGGCGTATCAGTTTGTTTTGGTTCTCGTTTGTCCCCCTCTCCCATGAACTATACGGGTGACAATAGAAAATGTATGTGCGGCGTTCCCCTGGATGCAGTATAGAACGCTCCATTCCCTCGCAATCGGAAAACTCTGTTCCGTTATCTACGGTTATGCTTTTGAATATTTTATGGAACATACCGCCCCATTTTCTTTCCAGACGGTCCAGGGCATCCACAACGCTTTCCGCCTTTTGGTCTTTCAGCTTAAAGATAATCTCATCCCTGGTCTTTCTCTCCGTCATAACAAGCAGACATGATTTTGTCACGCCCTGTTTGCCCTTTACGGTATCCATTTCCCAATGTCCAAATATTTCACGGTCTTTTACCTCTTCCGGGCGGTTTGCAATGCTCTCCCCGGCCGCCGCCCTCTTCTGTACTTTCACTTTTTTGTTTTTCTTCTTTTTCTTTCCCTTTACTGGCAAATCTTTGTTCGTGATTTTTAGGAATATCCCATTATCAATATATCTGTATAATGTCCTTACGCTGATTGTGGTTTTAAACTCTTTTCCGCTTGTCTCTGCCGCTGCCAATGCGGCTTCCGGGCTGTATTTATCATTGGCAATTTTATCTTCCAGAAATTCCGCATATTCAACGTCATTTCCGATTTTTAAACTTTTGCCTTTTCCCTGGGCGTTCCAATCATGGGTCTGCTGCCCCTTATCACTGCTGTACCTTACCTCTTCCGTGTAATCGGAATTTCTGTGGACGTATTCGCCCCGTTTTATCTCTCTGTATATCGTGCTTCTGTGAACGTGCAGATACTCCGCAACCTCCGGCTTTGAATATCCTTTGTTCAGCAGTGTTTCCATTTTTATTCTATCACTGTGTTCTAAATGCTTATAGTGCTTACCCATGAAAATAGCCCCCTTTGAATGTGATAGGGCAACCCGGAATAATCCGTTGTTGCCCCGTCTGCTCCCGCATTTCTGTTTATTCTTTTATTTCTTCCAAGTAGGATATTTCAATGGTAATACTGAATGGTTTATCGCTTTCTATAAAATCGTACTCGTCATTCCATACGGTCAGCATTTTATATTCTCCGCCTGACACTTCTATGCCAATGCGCTGCACTTCTTTCTTTAATATGTTTTTTACACGTTTCACGCTGCCTTGCTTAATGTTTCCGATATGCGTATCATATACAAATACTTGTATCTGTTCCACCCCACCCTCACAAGATATAGTGTTTATGGTTGGTTTTGTATTTAATTCATACTTGAAAATTTCCTCGTCAATTCGATTATCTTCTAATAAGTCTCTTTTTTTTAGTTTATAATCCTCATTAAAATCAACCAATTCCATAATATCTTCCATGTGGCTTTCCACATCATCCAATATGAAACGCTGCGTCTTTACTATATGCTTTGGTTTTTTCTCTTCCTGCGCCGCATTATCTGGCATCTGCACGGGCTGCGGCTCTACTGCTGCCGTGTCCTTTTTCTTTGAAAATAAATTGCTGAAAAATCCCATTCTGCTTTCCCTCTCTTCCTTTTGTATCTATGATGTTCCCATTCTCTGTTTAATTGCTTGGTTTATATATTCATTTACACTTTCCCCGGCTTCGGCTGCTTTTTCCTTGATAACTGCTTTTTCCCCTTTGGGTACGGTCAAATTGATGCGGTCATATTTCTCATTGATAAAATTATTCTGATACTGAAACTGATTAAATTCTTTTTTTGTTTTCGGCATCCGTTACCCTCTTCCTTTCTCTTGCCAAGTGTTGTATAATAAATCTAACAGTTGGGGCGGCTTTGGCAAGTCCACCGCCCTTTCTGCTACCCTAAAGCCTATTCATTAGGCTTTTCTTCTTTTCTCGGCTTCGCATCCACAATTCTTCTGATTAAATCTAAGATTTCATGTTCGCTATGCCCTTTCTCGTCACACCATTCAATGACTTCCTTAATCTCTTTTTTGTCCATATCTTCCATGTTGTTCTCCTTTCTCGCTTGCCCGGTACTCGTTAAGTTTATGTATCTCTCTTAACTGTCTTAATTATATCCTATATTGCGTAATATGTCAATACATATTGTGTAATATTTTTATCTTTTTACGTTCGATAAACCCGGCGGATGTGCCAGGTTTAAAGAATATGTTTACCATTGAAATAACGATACTGCGGATTAGATTTATTGCATTGTTGGGCGTTTGTATGCGGTCCCATTCTTTTGCCTGTTCTGTAAATTCCCTTGCTTCCTCTATGCTTTCAAACCAATCATTGTATATGTCATTTCGTGAAGTGCTTGTATAACTGCTCTCCGGCATCTTCTCCGCTTCAATCTGGCGTGTGATGTTCGCCGTTACTCTTCCTCTGTTATCAAATGTTGATGTTACGCAATAATATGTTTTCATATCCTCTTCCTTTCCGCCGGGGACTGCTGCCCCGGCTTTCCTTTTATAAAATGTTCTTTCAAATGTTCCGTTCCCGTTGAGGTTCTTTAAAATCCTGCTCATTGCATTTTTCAGCTTTCTTTCTGTAAAACTGTACTCGTCCCATGAATTAAAGATTGTTCCGCAATCGCTTACTATAAAAATCATGTTCGCTACTTTCTTAATTGTAAATGCCATGTTACGTTCCTCGCTTTCGTATTCCTCTTTTAACTGTCTTTATTATAATTCATATTGCGCAATATTTTTAAAAAATATTTTATGCAGACAAAAAAGCGCACCTTTTATTGATGCGCTTTCTATCCGTGACACATTATGAAATTCCTTGCTTTTCCAGTCCCAAAAGGCGGCTGTTTCTGGTTACACTTTCGCCAAATTCTTGACATTTACCGCCGCCGTTACGGTCTTTCCGATACCGATAACGACACAGTCCCCTTTTACCTCGATAACATCATATTCCTTGTAGTAGGTTTTGAAACTCTTCCCGGTGTATGTAATGTTATTCGTTACCTTTACTTTGTCCCCCACGCTGATTTTATCGGATGCGGTTTTGCTGCCGGACAGAATGGCGTTTACCTCGCTCTGTACCTTGTCATAGTCATATCCGGCGGCGGTAAGGCGGTTTTTCCGGTCCGTGCTGTTTCCCCACTTCCCGGCAATGACTTCCTTTGCCACTTCCGCAACGCTCTTTGTTCCTTCCGCCGTTCCTGCGGATGCTTCCTTGTCATACTTTGGAACGCCATAGCCCCGGATGTAGCGGCCGTTTACGGCAATCGTCCGGCGTGCCACGGCGTTGTCCTTGTTGCCCTCGATAACGGTAATCTTTCCGCCGCTTACGCTCTCAACAATCCCCACATGGTCCGGCCACCCGGTATTGTCTCCGGTCCCGGTGTCGTTCCAGTCGTAAAAGATGATGTCCCCAGGCTGCGGCGTTCTGCTGTCGCTCTCGCTCCACTCTCCCAGGTTCTTAAATAACGCAATCATCTGTCCGCATCCGCACTCGGTCGGTATGATGTCCGTTGCGCCGCACTTGATAGCAACGGCGGAAACGAATGCAGCGCACCACGCATCCGTATATTTTACCTTGTAGCCCCTGGCAAGGGGCTTGTGGCTGTTGTATACGTCAATGATGCTTTTGTGCGTCCCGTCCGCTTCCTTTTTTCCAACCCACGCCCTCGCCTGGGCGATAACTGCGCTTGCTGTCTTTGCCATGCCCTCTTCTCCTTTCCTGTCATACCCGGTTAGATTGTACTGTGTGACAATCCGCATGGTATTTTCCACATATGTACTGCTTGTTGCGTACCCGTCCGCCTTAATGGTTTCCAGGTATTCTTCCGGGTCTGTGATTCCCCGTAAATTCTGGTATCGTTCCAGCTGGATAAACTCAAAGTACCCTTTTGCGCTCTCTTCCATGCTGCCGTATACCCGTAAATTATCTTTAATCTGCGTGAGCGTCCCCGGCGCATATTCTTCCATTGTGGAAAGGTTTACGCTCCTACCGGTCCACTTTGTCCCGCATTTCAATCCAAAATAATTGTGGTATACGGATGCAAGGCGGCTTTCTCCTCAGCCGATGTCTGCTTGTCCATTCCTTACACTTCCTCTTCTGCGGTTTCAATGGTGGTTTCAACCGTTGTTTCCACGTTTGCGGCATCTGTAAAGCCCTCTCCGATAATGTAGGCCACCACGGACGCACCCGCCATGATAAGGGCCGTAATCTGGGTTGTCGTGTTTTCCGTTCCGCCCGTGGCTACTATCATCATGGAAACAAAAGATGCTACCGCCGTCCATAACTTCCGGCTTGTAAGTTTTCTTACCCAATCAATGTTCTTCATGCTGTTGTTTCTCCTTTCCTATATTCCAAAAGCCTTTCCGGCTTGTGGTCTTTGGTTACTCATAAATGCCTTTTATGCCCTGTTCTGCCAGGAAGTCCCGCTGTTCATGCTTGATTTTCCGGGCGTATTCCAATGCGGCTTCCGTCTCCCCGTTGGCGTGTCCGTTCTTTAGGGCGGTTGCCACCGCTTCCCCCAGGGCGATAGCGGCCATGACGCTTTTTATTATGAGTGTTTCGTTTTTTTCCCGGATTTTCTCTTTTTCGTCCTCTTCCTTCTGCTGCTTCTTGATTTTCTGCTCTATCATCCAAAAGCAAAAAGCGGTTACGCCGCTCGGCACACTCATAGCAATTAACAACGTCTGCAAATCCACCTTTCCCACTCTCCTTTCCTCTGTTTTTCCATGTCAATCATATAATGGATTGGCTTTTTATTCTGACCCACTTATTCCGTTATACCGCCGTTTTAATCTGGCTCTGCAATGCGAATTTCTCAAATTTCGGAAACTGTGACAAAATGGGATAAAGGTACAAGAGGAAATCATAGGTTTTCTGGTACGCTTTCATGCTTTCCATGTACGCATCTGCCTGTTTTGCCTTTTCTGCCATGTTTTAAACTCCATTTCCGCATACTGCGCAAAAACATGAGTTGTTTTCTTGTGCAGTATGCTATATATATTTTTGTGTCCTTCTCCTGGGTGGGCTTCCGCCCACCCTTACAGATTACAGACTGTCACACACGCACCGCACTCCCATGTTCGCGTTCACGTCCCACGGGTAGTTGTAGCAAACGGCGGCACGGCTGCCGCAATGCACGCCGTTGATCCAACCGCCGCCGACAAGGATGGCGTGTAAGGCTGTACTGCTCGTCATATAAATCTGCCCGTAACCGCTCATAACGTCATGCCACGCCCAGGAAGTGGCCGTAGGGTCTAGCACAAACTCGTCCATCCACTCCCAGACGTTCCCGGCAATGTCCATGATGTTTTTTACGGAAATTGCGTTTTTGATTTTTCCAACTGCCGTTCTTGCCGTGTTTGTTGTTGCCGTGTGGCCGTTCGTGTTGCTGCCGTCTAAGCCCTGTGGGCTTCCCTCTGCCGCAATCAGCCATTCTGCAAGGCTCGGCAGTCTCTTTCCTACCCTGGCGGCTTTCTCATTGGCGATATACCAATTAAGGCCCTCTGTACCTGTGATTGGCGTTGCATTGTATACGGACTGTAAACCGTTCGCCCCGTCATCTGAAGCTATGTAAATATCCGCCCATAAGCCGTTCCCCAGGTACGCCATGCCGGACGGTTCGCATTTCGGGCGGTGTAACGCCGTCCATACAGAGTTTGGCGCAATATCTTCCCTCACGTTGCTTTCCCAGCCGCTCCCACGGACGCTTCCGCTTACGTTGATTTCCCGGCCGTACTCGTCCACGTTGCGGACATATCCATAATGGAAACCGCCAATCTTCCGGGTGTTGGTATCGTCCCATTCTTCCCCGTCCGGGAATGTTGAATTTTCAGAGATTAAATAAACCTCGCTTGCGCTGTCAAGCCCATTGTCACAGATATAGATATAATAATCCTTTCCATGCTCAAAGCTGCTTGCCCCGTCCAGGTTGGCGGTGGAAAGTACGGTTTCCTCGGTCTGAAAAATGGCATCCCCAACGGCGATAACCGCCCCGGCAAGCACTGTTATCTGTCCTGCTGCCGTATACTGTATAAATGCCTTTTCCGCCGCCACAATGTCCGATACTGCCGCCATTTTGGCAACTGTGATTTTTGCCCGTTCATCCGTCATATTCTCGTCATAAACAAATAATCTTCCCATTATGCCAACTCTCCTTTCATTTCTTCCACTTCCTCTTCTGTAATCCCCAGGCGTTCATAGAACGCAGCCGCCGCCGGAACGCCGATTGTTTCCGCATCCGCCGCAATGGCCCGTGAAAGTGTCAAAACCGTGTGCTTTGTCTGGCTGTTGTTTTCCGCCGTCCCGGCTTCCTCTCCTGCTGCCGCTGCCGCTTCCGCTTCATCCTGCGCCGCTGCACTGTCAATGTCGATATGCTCTACGCTGTTTACTGTTGCCGTTAAGTTCCCGGCCTTAACCTTGTCCCCCTCTGCTACCTCGTTTACAAACATGAGGGTAACGCCTTTCCTGTCCTCGGTCTTTTCCAGGATAGGGCAGAAAATGTAATTCTGGTTTTCCAGTTTCTCAACCGCCGCCAGCCAGTCCGCCGCCTTTAATCTTCCTTTCTTCGCAAGTTTAAATGTGTTTACCAAATCCGCCTTTGTCTTAATCACTTTTGGAAATCCTACCATTTTTTCTTCCTCTCTTTCTTTATTATTGTGCAATGAATGAGCCAATATAATTTCCGATATAGCCCAATTCAGAGCTTTCATGCAATGTAATGTTCTGCGTAGTCATAAGATTTTCGTTTGTCACGGAAAAGGCTTTTGGCGTAACCAAAACGCTTTTCAAATCCGCTTCCACGGTATAATCCCCGGCTTCCGTCACATAAAAGCCCAGCTTGCTTTCCGTGACCGTTGTTTCCTGCACGGTCCCGGTTGTGGTGTTGGTAAGTGTTACCTTTACCGGGCTTGTAATCTGCTCCAGCGTGCTTATGATGTAAAGTTTAAAGGCCATGTTGTGGACTTTTTCTTTTAAATCATCAATCTGCAATTGCAGCTTCCCGGCAACGTCCCCGGAAAGCTGCGTCTGCTTCTCCGCAAACCATTCATCCCACTGGGCTTCCTGGTCCGTCATAAATGCCTGTGTCAGTTCCGCATACTCTTCCACAAACGCCGCATGATCCTCTTCCATGCTCTTCTTTTCCAGGGCAAACCAGGCGTTAAACTGCGCTGTAAGCTGTGAAAAATCAAAATCTTCAAACTGTGATGCAATAAAACCGCACAATCCGGGGTCTGCCCTGGTGTCTGTAATGTCGCTCTGGGATATGGCAACCGCTCCGGCGGCCACATAAATTTCCGCAAGGCATTTTTCCTGTATGGTTTCGTTGTTTGTCAGTTCCGGCGGCTGCGGGCTGCTTGAATATGCCCCCTCTAAGATAAAAATGCTTGGTTTCCGCTCTGTTTCGTCATTCCGCAAGATTACACGGTCAATCCTTGGCAATGTGCCGTTTGAGCCGCTCACGGGTAGTTCCAGGACGGTTGTATTGTGTATGGTATGCAGATTGATATAGGCGTACCCGGTGCGGCTTCCGCCGTCCACTTTTACCGCCATGCTCTCCCCGTCTGCGGTCACTTGTAAATGTCCATACGCCACGCCCTCTTTATAGAACGGGGCTTTGTCCTCGTTCATGTCCTGGCCGTTATATAAGCGGTCTTTGTTTACGGAATTGTAAAAAAATCCTCTTACTGCCACCTGTCCATTCTCCTTTCCTCTAATTGTCCCAGTTTATCGCCACGGGCAAGGCATCCCCAAACGTGGGGACAACGTACATTCCGCCGTATTCGTGAACCTCGCATAGTTCCGTGATGCGCAGATTTAAAACTTTTCCCCATTTCGCTTTCTCCACCGTCACAATATCCCCCAAATCATAATCCACGCCGTAGGTAAAATTAACCTCTGCTTCCACTTCTGCTTCAATGTTTTCAATCACGGCGTTTTCCGCCATATACTGTTCTCCCCGGATGCGCAGTGCTTCCAAGTATTCCGCATTGGTGGAAAAATCGTCTTTATTGATGTCCTTTGCGTCCAGAAATTCTTCCCGCAAATCAAAGCCGCTGCCGCCGCCTACCGTTACATAGATGCGGTCCGCCCCGTCTCCTGCTCCGCCCACAATGATTTTTGTTTTGGCGGTTTCGTCTGAATAGGTGTGCTTTGCCCGGTTTAAATTGTTATAGCTTTCGGAAAAGATAACACGGGGCTTTGTGCCTTGCTTCGTGGTACGGTCAACGCCCTTATAGGTTTCAAACGTCATTTTCTTTTCCTTGAAATCCGGCACAACCCTAAACCCAATTTCACAGTACCTTGCAATCTTGGAAAGGTAGGTCAATACGTTCTTATAGGTTGCCTGAAACGTGATTTTTGTTGTGTCCCCGGTCCCTTCTGCAATCTCCAATAACGGCACGGCTTCCATGCGGTTCAGCATATACCGCATGGCATCCTCGCACGTTCCGCTGAATGTGAACATTGGCCCGGTCAGCCTATCGCTAAAGTAAACAGGCAGGAAATAGCCATTCCGCACAATCTCATTTACAAGCGTGCTTTCCTCTTCCGTCTGGTCCCCACGGATAACGGCGGCTTCATCCTTTCCCTTTGGCCGTATGATGTTCCCAGGCTGCAAAAGCCTGATGTTTTCCTCTGTTGCCGGGGCGTGCAGTTCAAATGTGCCGCACTCATAATATTTTCTGTGCCACTGTAAGGATGTGTGGTTTTCAATTATCCCCAGGCGGTACAAATTGCGGTCATATACGATAATTTCCATGCTGCTACACCCCCAGATAAGAAATGCGGTAATAGACGGACACGGACAGGTAATTTATCCCTCTTTCGGCGTTATAGGTAATGGTGTTTGTCCCGTCCTGCAACTGAATAAAATCCCCGTCCTCGTCCAAGTATTGGTTTATGATTGTCCCGTACAGGGCGGTAACCTCGTCCCAGTCAATCATCCCGTACCGGTCCCTATGCTCTTCAATCTCCGCCTGCGTCACGCCGTCCAAAAGATAGATGTTTTTCTTTCCCGTATGGGTGAAGATAATTACATACTGTCCGCTCTGCAATTCAAAATCATTGCCGCTGTAGCCCACCCTGATATATTTCCCGCTCTCGGAATGGTAAATTGCCGGGTTCTTCACGGTCCCGTCTGCCCGGAATATCCCCGTTATTCCTATGTTATCCGCCCCGCTGTCGTTTTCGATTTCCTTTACCAATTCTGCTTCTCTGTGTCCAAATTCCACGCCTTCAATATCAAATCCATTTTCAAAGTACCAATCAGAAACCCAGCTTGCCATTACCACTTCAATATCCGACAAATCTTTAAAATATGGGTCTGTACAGATAAGGCTTATGGTGTAATCCCTCACAACGCCCGTTGTTGCCCCCGGCGTTACGCCCTCAACCTCATATTCGATTGTTTTAACATCCCCGTCCTCTTCGTATGTAAACGTCCCGGTCCTGCCTTTCGGAAATACCCGGTAAAGCAATTCCCGGTTCTTTTTATAGTCCCCGTCCATTTCGGCGGTAATGACAATGTTCCGTTCCTTTGCCGTGCTGCCCTGGTAGGTGCTTCCGTCCGTGGTGGTGTTCTCGGATGTCGTAACAGTACAGTCATAGCCGTAAATCCCGTCAAGTGCCAATAGGTGGAACGGGTGAAACCCGTCCCATGTAAAGGCTATGGATACATTCTTATCACTCGTACAGGTAACTTTTATATCCGGCATACGCTTACCCCCTCTGCATCTGGATGGCTATTGCCCTGGTCTGTATTCTCGTCTGTCTTGCCACTTCATAAGGTGTCAGGGCTTTCGGGCTTGTGATGTTGATTTCCTGGTGGAATCCGCCGTTTCCCTTTAGCCCGTCCACTGCCGTATTGGCCGCCGTTCCTGTCAGCGGCGTTACAACCGCTTTCCCGTTTACCATGCTGAGAAGTTCCGGCCCGGCTTCCGCCACCATTGCCGTACCCTCACGCAGTACGCCGCCCTTTGCCAGTCTCGGCAGCGATACCGTCCCGATTTTCCCCAGGGAAACGCCCGGTATCGCATTGATAATATCTATCACGCCGTTAATCATGCCGATAAACTTATTTACAATCCCTTCAATGGTAGAAAGACAGCTGTTGATTGCGGATTTAAAGGCGTTGCTTACTGCGCTTCCGATTGCCGTACCCACATTTACAAAGCATCCCTTTATTTTTTCCCACAAGCTGGAAAAGAAGGAAGTCACGTTGGCAAATGCGGTCTTTATGTTCGTCCATGCGTTTTGAAACTGTGTCCCAAACCATATTGCCACATTTGAAAGGGCGGTCTTTATCTCCGTCCACCTTGCCCCAAACCATGAACCGATTGCGGCAAATACGTTTGTTACATTCGTGTAGGCGTTTGTGAATATGGTTAAAAACCACGTTGCCACGGTTGCAAGGGCGGTCTTTATATCGTTCCACCGGGCGGCGAACCATGCGCCGATTGCAGCAAATACATTTGTTACATTCGTGTAGGCGTTTGTGAATATGGTTAAAAACCACGTTGCCACGGTTGCAAGGGCGGTCTTTATATCGTTCCACCGGGCGGCGAACCATGCGCCGATTGTGGAAAATACGGTTGTCACCCCGGTATATGCTTCCGTAAACCTGTCAATGAACCACTGGCCTACGCCCTGGAATATGGCAACAATGCCGTTCCACAAGTTTTGAAAAAACTGTGTTGCATTCGTTACAAGGTTTCCTGCGAATTGCAGGAACGTATTAAAGGCGTTTGGTATCGTAATTGTAAAAAAATCAACGATTGCCCCAAATACTGCTGCTGCCGCCGCTTTCACTGCTTCCCATACCGCAATGACTTTGTTTCGGAAATCCTCGTTTGTCATAAAAAGCGTTATGAGGGCAGATATAAGCGTTGCAATTATCGTCACGATAAGGCCGATAGGATTGGCTGCCATGGCTGCGTTTATTGCTCTAATTCCCGTTGCAATGGCTGGCAAAATGCCCCCCAGGGATGTTATTACGGTAATTATCCCCTGTATCATGCTTACCACGTTCCAGGCCAGAAACCCGGCGGCAATCCCGGCGATAATGGAAATTATGGTGCTACCGTTTGCAGACACAAAAGAAATAAATTCCTTTACCTTGTCAATGACCGCCAGTACGATTGTTTTTACCTGTGGTATCTGGCTTTTTACTTCTGAAATAACATCACTGATAACGGGCTGTAATTCTTCCCCTATGGGTTTTACCAGGTCAGCGTTGATGTTCCTGCCTAATTCCTCTATCTGGCTTCCTATGTCGTTGTATTTGTTCTCATTGATTGTCCCCAGGGCATCATTGGCCGTTGAGATTTCCCCTTGCATATCCACAAGGGAACGTATGGCATCCTCGCCCAAATCTTCCCATTTTGTTCCGTACAGTTCCACGCCCAAAAGGTTTCTTTGTACTTCATCATCACATGAGAAAAGCGCCTGGTTAACGGTCTGGAACGCTTCTCTTGCGCCCTCTCCGCCCTGTGCAAACTTGGCTTTTAAATCGTCCACACTTAATCCCAACGCCTGGAACGCTTCATCTGATGTCCCGTCTTTTGCCCTTATGCCAAATTCTTTTACGGCATCATTCAGATAATCTATCTGGAATGTGCCGTTTTTCGCCCCGTTCGCAATCATGTTAAAGGCTTCCTCGGCGGAAATCCCCAAATCTGCATAATATATGGAATATTCCGCCAGCTGGTCCGCCAAATCGCCGTTCTGGTTTAATCCATTCTGCGCCCCCTGGGCTAAAAGGTTGTAGGCTTCCTCGGACGATATGCCAAACTGCTTCATCATGGCATTTACACCCCGGATGCTCTCGTTTACGTCCATATCGAACGTATCACGCATCAAAAGGGCGTTTTCCGTGGTATTCTTTAATTCGTCCCCGGTCTGCCCTGTCTGCTGCCTTACCGCCGACATGGCGGCGGCAATGTCGTTTATGTCCTCACCAAAATTATCTTTATAGATGCTTAAAAGGGTATCTTCCAGCCCCTCAACTTCCGTATCTGCCGCCCCGGTCTGGGTAATGACGGTATTTAACGCCTTGTCGCAGTCCGTTTCAAATTTCGTGGCGTATGTGGCTGCCGCAACAAACCCAGCCCCTAATGCCTTGGCGGCGGCCGCCGCTTTCTCCCCCAAATCTCCCAGGGTGTCTTTCAGGCTTCCGGCTTTTTCCTGCGCTTTTTGCAAATCATCCCCGGACAGCTGGGACGAATCGCCTAACTGCTTCACGGCTTTTTCCGTCTCTGCCGCCGCCGTCTCCAAATCCCTTATTTCTAAGGTTGTCCGCTCAATCTCACGTTTTACGGCCCTGTATTGTTCCTCGGACGCTTCGCCTTTTTTAAACTGCTCCTGTACCTGGGCTTCCGCCGTTTTCAAAATATCCAATTTTTCTTTTGCTTCGGAAATCGCATTGGCAAGCAAGGTCTGTTTCTGTGCCAATGCTTCCGTGTTCTTGGGGTCTAATTTTAAGAGTTTGTTTGTCTCCCTTAACTCGGCCTGTGTGTCCCGGATATTGCCGTTTACGCCTTGTAGCGCATTTTGAAGTTTATCTGTTTTTCCGTCTATCTCAATCGTAATGCCTTTAATATTATTCGCCACCGGCCTTTCCCCCTTTCTTTCCAAATTTCTTCCTTAGTCCCCCACGGTCCGGCTTCGTCTGCTCCATGCGGTAGCAATCCTTTAGGTACTTCCGCCCCTCTTCCGTCTGCGAATTTTCAAAAATCATGGCTTCCCGCAGAAAGAAAAGGTATATGTCTATCTCCATTTCCTGGACTTCGTAAATGTTGATATGGCAGTAATCCATAACCGATTTTTCCGGGCGTGTCAGGATTGTATATGGAATTTCGCCCTTTTTATCCTGTCTGGGATAATAGGGCATTTTCAGTTTGGGTCTGCTTTCAGCCCGTCCACAAACTTCATATAGGCTTTGAGGATTTCGGTACACTCTTCTATGTCATAATCCGCCACATCCTCTTCCGTGACCGGGACTTTCCCCATATTATTGCTAAGTACCGCAACCAAAAGGCGGTACAGGCTTTCCATATCTTCCGCCGTTGCGCTTTCCTCGTCCACGCTTTCCAGGTCCTTGATTGCTTCAAACACTTGTTTCTGTGGCATACGCACAAGGATTTTCCGGCCCTTTTCTACCACGTTCCCGGCTTCATCCGTCTTGTCCTTTAAAGTAAACGGCCAGAAAGTACGCTTAATTTTGTTCATGTTAAATTCTTTAACTGCCATTCTGTGTTCCCTCTCTTCCGGTTATAATAAGGTGGCCCGCTGTGTGGGCTGGCCGCCTGTGTCCTCGTTTCCCTATGCTGCGGTTAAGTTTCTTCCGGGTCTGCTGCGGCTTCCATATCCTCTTCATAAAGGATTAACGTACCCTCTTTGTCCATGGGCTGCGCTTTAAATTCCGCATCAATCACGGTCTCGTTGTCCTTTGCGAACGCAATCGTAAATCCTGCCTGGTTGTTTCCTACAACCGTAACCCGGATGTTTCCGTCCTGGGTGTCTTTATGGACAAAACGCAGAAGGTATTTCTTTCCCGTTGCGTTCCCAATGCCGCCGATTTTTACCGTCCTTTTCCCGGCACTCTCCGTTACCCTCGCCGTCTGGCACAGCTTTTCAAGCGTTGTGCCGCACCATGTCATAATGCCGGATTTAAGGGTTGCTTCCTCTTCCGTGATGATAACCTTGGAAACCTTCCCCATATCGTCCTTTGCTTCGTAAAATTCCGGTGCATATTCGATTTCTGCGCCGCCCTTGATATGCCCCAGGCGGTTTTCTTCCGTTTCAATCACATCATCCGCCGGGATTTCTGTATCTGTCCCCTGGAAGTCTGTGCAGTACAAATCCCCGCTGCCTAATACAATGCTTTCTTTGTTCATCCTTGCTTCCTCGCTTTCCGTAATAATCCCGTGACCTCATAGGCCGTCTGGAAACATTCCTCGCTGTCTATATAGGCCACAAATTTTACATAATCTACGTCATACAAAACCTTATTTTCAATCTCCGCCCTTATTTCGTCCGCCGCTTCATCATCCGCCACGGTATAAAGTTCCAGCTGCCAGTCTTCCGCCACAAGGGCGTTTGGCATATCGTCCGCCCCGGCTGTCTCTTCCCGTGGCATAAGGTAAACCATATAGGGAAGCGGCGGCACGGGTTCGTCCACGGTCCCCGTAAAGGCGTTCTTTGTGACTGGCAGTCCTAAACTTTTCGCCCTTTCCGTCAATCCTGCTGCCGTTACCATGCCTTACCCCCTTAATTTGCTTTCAATCTTCCTTGTTACCATTTCCCCTACTTGTTCATTAACCGGGGCTATATGGGTAAATTCCTTTACCCGTCCGCCGTTCCGGCTCTGGTGTCCGTGTTCCAAAAGGTGTGTTAGTTGGTAACGCTTTTTATCTTTGTTGAATACCGTGTAACCTTGAATTTCTATTACAGATTTTCGTTTTTCACGTTGTCCTGCCGTCCACCCTTTGGCGTACTTTCCCGTTCTGCTTTGGTATGGTCCTGGTTGCTTGAGCATTTTCGCCGCTTCTTTTGCCGCTTCCTTGATGCTTTCGTTTGCTGTCCGTATTACCTCTACGTTAAATTCTTTCAACTGCCTTATAATTTCTTCGTCCAGGTTCTCAATGGTTACGTTCAACTTTTCCCCGCCCTTTCTTCAACGTACAATTCCGTTTTTCCGTCCGGCCTTGGCCCGTAGGTACGGTATATCGCATAGCGTTTCCCGTCTATGGAAACTTCCGTCTGTCCGGCGTATTCAAAATCCCATACTTCCAGCTGGAACGCTGCTTTATATCCCAGCTGTCCGGCGGCCGCAAATTCATCACGCCCCACCGGGTTGATTTTGGCAATCACTTCCGTTTCCAGGTATTCCGCCTGGTTCTTTTTAATCAATAGTTTGACTGATTTCTCTATGATACCCACCGCCTTTTATCTTGGTGCATATGGTGTCATATGCCGCAAGTAATTTTTCCTGGTTGTCCGGGTTTCCAAAATTGGCGTTACAGTAAACCAGGACGGCTTCAATGATTAAAGGGTCTTTAATATCTGCTTCATCCAGATATGCGCTGTTTACGCCAATGCGCTTTAAGTCTGTAAGGGCAACTTCTACAAGCTGCCCCACATCCTCGTCCAAAATGTCGCTTGACGTTTTCCTAATCCTTATCTTGGCTTTGGCAATCAGTTCTTCCTTTGTCATGCTTTAGCCGCCTTTCTTTTATCCTGCTGCCGCCGGGTTCTTCACACGGATAAAACCGTTTTTCGCAACCACGTTTCCACCCATGAATACATCCGCCCTGTAGGCAATCTGTCCCTGTTTGAATTTGTAATGCTCGGATTTCCTTGCGTCAATATCAGAGAATACGGCAACCTCATAATTGGACAGCGGGCCGTAAGCCATGCAGTAGGCTTCTGCCGTGCCGCCCACTTCCGTACATGCGGAATTGATGATATACGGCACTTCATCAATTGTTCCCGTGTTCCCGTGGTTCTTGATTGTGTATACCTTCCTTCCCTGTTTATCCCTCAGCATGGCAAACTTTTTCAAATCTTTCTTGTTGAGGATTAACACGGCCACGTCCTCAACCTCTTCATCCCCGCCATAGGAATAAATGATTTCATCCAGCGTGGTTTCCGTGATTGCTGTAATGGTCGTAATGTCGGTTGCCGGGTCAATAATCTGCTCATCCTCTTCTGCCGGGTTATAGAAAATACCACGGAATTTTCCCGTGCCGCCCGGTCCAATTAAAATCTGCCTGGATGCGTAACGCTTGATTGCACGGGTTACGCTCTCTTCCACAACGCCGTCATAGTCTGCGTCCGGCAGCTTTACCATTTCTTCCGGCTCTTCTGCATACGCTGTGATTTTTTCACGCACGATTTCCGCATAGCCAAAATTAGGTTCGGAAAGGTTGTAGTCCGCCCCCTCGTTCGTGCTTCCTGCCCCGTCCCCGTAACTTTCCACGAACGGGCGTTTATAGCTTTCCCCGCCGGGAAGCGGCACGGTCTTTACACGGTCAATCAGGGAAGAAACATTGTTGAATGTCGGCATGATGTCCGGGCTTGTGTGCTGCGGAATTACAACGCTTCCGTCCGTGGTGGTAAGTGCTGCCTTTGGCGCAACAAGTACCTTTGCCGCAAATGTTACTTTTTTTCCGTCTTTTAACGCTCTTCCGCTCTTGGCTCTCGCCTGGTCTTTGGGTTCGTTCCCCTCGCCGCCCGGTTCTCCCGCTCCCGGCTCTTCGCCCTCTTCCGCCGCTCTGGCGGCTGCGGCCAGGTTCTCACGGGCCTTGATTTCGTCCAGGATTTCCCCTATGGTGTTCGCTTCCTCAACGATTGCGTTCAGTTCCTTGCCGCCCTTGTCCTGGGCTTCCTTGTTGAGCGCAACAAGACGGGCTTTCAGTTCTTTTTTGCTCATTTTCATTAACTGTTCTCTGTTCATTCTCTCGTCCTCTCTTTCTCTAATCCATGTGCTGAATGGTTATGCTTGCAATCCTGTTTCTGGCTTTGGCATCCGCCGCCGCTTCTTTTTCGTCCGGCGGATTTCCCCCGGCAAGTTCCTTTGGCATGTTCTTGCAGTAAAGCCTTGTGTAATCCTGGACAGCGGCAACGGCGGTATTTTCTTCCCCTACCGTCACATTGAAATATGCGGCGGCTTTCTCGCCGGAAAGCCACGTTTCCGCTTCCATAAGTTCTTTTATCTGGTCGATTGTTGCGCCCTCTGCCAGATGCTCTTCGTAAATGCTCCAAATCCCGGCTTCTATGGTTTCCAGCGTGTCCGCCATTTTCCGCAATTCGTTGGCGTTGCCCTCGCATCCACACCAGGGCTTGTGTATCATCAGATAAGCGTTTTTCGGTATGGTTGGCCTGTCGCTGTCCACAAACGGCAGAAGGGACGCTATCGAACCTGCCAGCGCATCCACATAGCAGTGCTTCTTTCCCTGGTAGCGTTTCAGCATATTGTAAATGGCAATCCCGGCGAACACTGAACCGCCGCCGCTGTTGATGTAAATATTAAGGTCCCGTCCGGCCGCTTCCGCAAGGAAGTTTTTAATTGCGTCCGGGTATTGATCCTCGTCCTGCCATGCGCCCCACCAATCGGAAACAATGTCCCCGTAAAAGTACAGGTCCACCGTGGTGTCCGTCATGTTCTTAATCTCACAGAACGGCTTCACGGTCGCATTTTTGCTGTTCTTGCACGCAATAAACTGTTTTTCCTTTGGCATCTTCCTAACCCCCTTTCATAATCTGCATATAGGCACGGGCCGCCGCCCTCATTGCCCGTTTTTCCCTGTCGCTTGCCCCGGTATCGTCCGGCGGCTCTTTGGGCTGTGCGTCCTGCTGCCCCACCTGGTATAAAGACTGGTCCCCAACCTTTACGTAGTTCAGCGATACAAGGCGTTGGTCCCCGTCCTCTACCGGTCCGTAATACATCAATTCCCGGTACTCGTTGATTGTCAACGCCCCACGGTCGAACATTCCGCCGCCTATGGTTTCCCTGGTTTGCAATGTGGCGTACTGTAAAAGGTTCGCCACAAAATCAATCCTGTTTCCGTACCCGATTTCACGGGGCGTTAAAAGTTTGAATGTAAATTCATAGGACAGCTGGATGCTGATAGGCTCAACCACGTTTTCGTAAAAAGAGATAAATTCCGTATCGTTCAGCGTGGATGTCAAAATCTTGTCATTTACACCGTAATAACGGTATACGTTATCACGCAGGAATGTAATCTGGTTCGTTGGTATGTTCGGCGTTCTCTGCGCAATCTCTTTAAACTCCACTGTGTTGTCAATGGCGGCAATGCCCCCGGCGTTGTCCCGGTTCATATATGCGTCCTGGAAGTCCTGGGCTATCTGCTTTAGTTCCTCATTGTCTGCGATATTGTTATATTTCAGATACCCTGCAAGGGAATTGGAACGGTTTACAATGTTCTTTATGGTTTCCCCGGATGTTTCTATGAGGTCCAGGCTTCTTTTCAGTTCCATATCCGGCGTTGTCCCCAGGAAGCGGCGTTTATTGTACCTTGCCTTGATGTGTATTACGCTCTGATATGGCACGGTGTAGGTTTTTCCGTCATAGTCCCAGCGGAAGCGGAAAAGGATGTTGTTGTTTTCATCCTCAAAAATCCGGTAAGACGTTGTTGTGATTGGCTGTATGCTCTCTACCTTGGTAAAATCCTTATTCCAGAAAATGACGGAAAAGGAATTGGATGTGTAAACCAAATCAACGGCAATGCGGTATAAGAAATCATAGGTTGACATTTCCGGGCATGGGCGCAAGGACAAAAGCCTTGCAAGGTAATCGTTTTTTATTACCATGCCTTTTTCATCCCGGCGAATTACCTGGGGCTTTAGCTTCCCCACGTTCTTTCCGATTGCGTCCGCAATCGCTCCCACAATATCATTGTCCCGCAGCGTCCCCGTTGGCTCATACTCTCCCCGGCTCAATAGCAGCGGCCTGTACTTAGCCCGGAACGCATTAAAAATATTTGCAATTATTCCCGTTTCGCTCTCCCCCTTTCTTTCAAAAAATAAGGGCCAGATTTCCCACGCCTTTATCTTACAATGGTTCGTGTTGAAATTCTGACCCACTTTTACGTCTGCTGCCGCTCCGGCTTATGCTGTTTTTTTCTCGTTTAATAGCTTCTTTCCTATCTCGTTGTGGTACTTTGATACCATTGTCAGGGCATCAAATACGCTCATTGCGCCGTCTATGCGCATCCGCTTTTCAATCTTTACGGGCTTCATGCGGCTGTCGTTTAGGTTGATGTCCACCGCTACATTCAGAAAATGTGTGGCAAGCATGGAATTGTCCCCAAAATCAAAAAGCCCGTCCTTTAAATTCCCCTCAAACTCATGCAGGATAGGCGTTAGGTTTGTCCCCTGGTAAACATCATCCGTATGGAAACCGGCCGTTTTCAAATCTTCCACAAGGTAATTTGCGGAATACCTGTCATAGCCGATTTTCAGCGGCTTTATCTTGTATACTTTCACAAGTTCTATGAACCAATTATAAACGTCCCTGTAATCCACCTGGTTTTCCCCGGATATAAATAAAAATCCCCGGTCCTTGTAAATGTTGTACGGCGTGTTGTCCTCATTTACTGCCACTTCATACCGTTTCTGCGGCATATAAAAGCGTGTGAATACATGGTTTATTCCGTCCCGGTTTATGACAACGCTTGCGGCGGTAAGGTCCGTTGTCCTGGAAAGGTCAATGCCGCCCACGCAGTAACATCCCTTAAAATCTTCCAAGCGCAGCGGCTTGTCCTCATGTACGCATTTCATCACGTCCCAATAGTCAAGCCATGCCACGGCGGAATTTTGCTTGATGTTGCAGAATTTTGTCATAAACTCCACTTTCTTTGAAACGGAATTTCTGGCAATCTCTATCTGCTCCAAATAATATTCCTCTGATACGGACACGCCCATGTTTGGGTTGCTTTTCTTTAATTCCTCTATGCTGTCCCACTTCTCTATATCGTCTATCATGTAAATAAAAGGCAAGATGCGCTTTTCCCGGCTGCTGCCCTTCAAAAACGCCGTTGCCCTTTTAAACAGTTCATCATAAATGCCGTCATTCACATATCCGGCGGTTGCTATGGATATGATTAACGGCTGCTTTCTTGCCCCCAGGGCTGATGTCATAACCTCGTACTGCTTCAATCCCTGGTCTCCCGGCCATGCTTCCATTTCGTCATTTACAACAAGCTGGGGGTTGAAACCGTCTGATTTTTTTGAGTTAAACGCAATCTTTTTTATACTTGTGTTGAACGCCTTTATATAAATATCGCTCCGGCGTTTCTTTGTAATCATGTCCAGTTCATCATCTGACTGCACAATCTGGTAAAAGGCATCATATACAAGGTCTGCCTGGTCTAATTTCGGCGCAAGGAAGTAAATCTTTGCCCCGTACTCCCCGTCTATGTACGCCATGTATGCGGCTATCGCCGCCGCAAAAAGCGTCTTTCCGTTCTTACGGGCAACGATTATGAATACTTCCCTAAACTGCCTGTACCCCGTTGCCTTGTCCGTTACGCCAAATATGGCGGAAACAATCGCCTTTTGCCATAGTTCCAGGTGTAAAAGGTCGCTGCGCCCCTCGGAATGGTGGCAGAAATTCTCTATGAATTTTATCGCCTTATTTGCTTTTTTCTCGTTAAATCCCCACTCGCCATTCAATAGCCCGGCTGTTAAAATCTCATAGCACAACCGCACCCATACACCTACTGTTACTTCGCCTTTTTGGATTGCTTCGTGGTATCTGAAAATCCAGTTATCCATTAACTATTCATCCCGTAATGCCGCCAGACGGTCCACTTTTTCTTTCTCTTTTGGCGGTAAATATTCAATGAGCGAATGTATAATTGCGGTGTATTGGCGTGAATATTTTTCGTAAATCTGCGTTGACGGATGCGCTTTTACAAACTTCTGGGATGCGTTGACGGTTTCCGTTGTAAGGCCCTCTTTTTTTAATTCTTCCTTTGCCTGGAAACACGCCACTTTTAAAAATGCGGCTTCCTCAATCAGCGAATTTACAAGGGTTCTTTTATGTTCATCATCTATCCCAACAAACATTTTTTCTAAAAAATCTATCTCTTTCTTAATCCTCGCACTTGTAAGTTTGTTCGGCCTTTTTTTCTTATCTGCGCCTATCTTCTCTTTGTTTTCTACCATGAATTAACCCCCCTCATATGTGCGCAACCTTGCAGAGTTTTTTTGAAGTAACTCCCTCGGTTCTTTTCCCCCGGCCAAAATTCACGGGCCGGGGGGTGTGGTCTGCTTTACTGTTTTCTTTCGGCGGTAATAAATTTCCGTTTTCGTCAAATTCATAACGCTTTGGTGTATGTGCTGCCTTATGCTCCTTGTTGTGGCAGTCCTCGCAGACATATTCCAGGTTGTCCAGGTTCAATGTGATGTCTGCGTTGCCTATGTTCCCCGGTGTAATATATTCTTTGTGATGCACAATGTAACCCGGCTTGTAAATCCCTCTTGCCCTGCACCTCTCGCACAATCCATTAGCCCTTGTGATCACCTGCTGCCTTGCCCTCTTCCATGCGGCAGACTTATAAAATTCCTTTGCATATTCTTTCATGATCCCACCGCCCTTTCTGTAAATGCTTTATGGGCTATGCGTAATCCCTACCCATAACCCAATTATAAATTCTTTTGCCTTGCTATTATGCCCCTTTATCCTGTTGCCGTCCGGCGTTCCTATGCTCCTGCTCCCGTTTATGTCTGCGTCCTGCTCCCGTCCGGCAGCATCCCCAGCCCCTCGGCTACTGCGGTTATAAATTCATTGCGGTAATCGTAGAATTTACGGCGGCCGCATATCACGCCATAGATGCTTTCATACGGCACGGAATAAACCACGCTTTTATATATCTGCCTTTGTAGCTGCTCCCGTGCCGCTCTTCCGTCTATGTTATGGCATGATTGATTAAGGGCTGCTTCTATCACGCCTGCTGCCGTTTTGTCAAACTCGGATGCGCTCCCCTTTGCTATCCGGCGTTTGCGCTTCTCGCTGCCCTGGATAATCTTTTTTACCGTGGCCTTTATATCATCATCAATTCTCTGCAATACTGCCCCCCCAATCCGCTATTCTTCGTAGGTTGTCTTTTTATTTTCTGACCGTTCAACTTTGATGCTCTCTTTCGCCATTTTGGAAACCTTCGCTTTTACCCCGTGTCCTACATCAACCGTTATCCCTTTCATTGCCTTGTCCTCTATGGCATCCACGGTTAATAACAGGATTTCCACAACTTTTCCTTTCACTGGCTTTTCTGCCCCGTCACCAAATAATTCATGGATGCGCTTCTTTGCCTTTTCCTTTCTCTCCGCTGCCTTGGCGTATGCCCTCGCTTCCTCACACTGGCATTGTAATGTAACCTGTTCGTTTATGCGTTCTTCGTTCCACCCGGCCATTGTCCGCACCATGCCGGATTGTCCGCAAAATTTACAATATCCCGTCTGCTCCTGCAAGCCGTCCGGCATTTCCCGTTTCTCTTCCTCTGCCGCTGTGTTTTTTTCTGCCGCCATATATTATTCCCTCTCTTTCCTGCCTGTCTCATAGGCTTTCATTGCAATTGTCAAAACTGCCGCCGACTGCTCCACGGTCAAATACTGCTCCCGTACAAGCGTTGTCAAATCCCTGTTTGTGGTTTCCAGTGTTTCTTCCAGGGTTCTTTTTGCAAACCCTATTCCGCACGACAAATCTATGATTGTCTGTTTTATTCCCTTTGCGTATTCTCCCGGCACTGCTGCCAATTGCTTATTCATTGCCTTTTCGTCTCTGCCTGGGTTGTAATACCTGCATCCCCGGCACTCTTCCCTACCAAACATCCGGGACGGCAGTTTGATACCGTCACATTTTCCGGCAATCCACGGCGCATTGATGCACGCTTTCTTTGGCATCCGCCCCGGCTCTGAGAGGTACGCAAGTATCTCTTCCCTGGCTTCCTCTGCGCCGTAGCATACCGCCGTTTTATATCTTTGTGTTTCAAGCATTGCCATATACTCTTCCTGGGCTTTCGTGGCTTTGTTCTTCCCAAACTTCAATTCGATATAAAGCCCGTGAAACCCGTTTTTTGCCACTGGCAAGCATATGTCCGGCACTCCGCTTTTAAGGCCCGCCGCCTTTAATATGCCGCCATTGGTCCTTTTTCCCTCGTTTGGCACATGGTAAATCAATGCCAGTTCCGGCAGTATGCTTTCTGTCCTCTTCGCCCAATCGAATAACACAATCTGTTCTGTTGTCTCGCTCCGCTTCATGTTCTGCATTTTCATGTTCCATTCTGTCCCCTTTCCCGGCGGTATTTGCAGTATTTCCACACGCAAACTACTTTGTATTGGTTTTCTATGTATTTTGGATTTTCACATGCCCCGTTTTCTTGGTTGTAAGATATACACCTTCTGCAATAGTCCGGATGTGTTGGAAATAAAATAATCTCCGCCATTTTCTATTCTTCGTCTAAGGCATATTCCCGCTTCCGGCGTTTGCAGTCCTCTAACATCCGTTCCAAAATGCCCGTTTCCTCTTCGGAAAGATAGATATAATACTTTTCAAGCATCTTTACGGCGTGTAATTTTTTGGCGTTCGCCTTTTCTTCCTCGTTTGTGTCTGTATCTGACACGTTCTGCTCCCTGGCTGTGTCCTCGGCGGTTTTCCGCTTTTTCCTGCTGCCCTCTGCAAGCTGCTTTATTTCCTCGCTTTTTATGTCCGCCCCGGCTTCCACTGCTGCCGCAACCTCATTTTGTGCGCCGTCTGCCAGTTTGCTTGTTTCATAGGCTTTTGTGATACCCATATTCCCGTTTGCAAACTGCTCTTTTACTTCCTCAGTCGCATTGTTGTTGATTGCTTCCAACTGCGCTATTTTGGTCGGGCTTTCCCCTAATATCTGCGCCACATAGTCCCTTACCCTTTTTCCGGCTTCCAGGACTAACAATTTTTCTTTCCTTGCCTGGGTTAGGACCTCTTTCCAGTCTGCCGCCTGGTTCATCAAATCATAATCTGTCATTTTGCGGTTGAATGTGTTGCCAATCAGCAGCGATAACCTAAACTGCGTTTCCGTCATGTCCTTAAAGCGGCACGGTATATTCCTTGTAATTTCCGTGTGTCCCTCGTTTTGTAATATCACAAGGGCTTCTCTTCGCCTGTGTCCGCCGGAAAGAAGATACTCCCCGTTTACCCGGCCAATGATTAAAGGCTCTTGCAGCCCGTCCATAAGGATTGACGTTGCCAGTTCTTCCAAATCGTCCATGCTGTAACGGTTGTGCCTTGTCACTTTGATTTCGTCCAGGTCAAGCGTGATTTCTTCGTAATTCTCCACACCCTCAACCGCCGCCCTGGTTGCCCCGTTCATAAGGTCCATGATGTTAAATGCCATGTTATGCCCTCTCTTTCCGGCCTGCCGCCTGTGCTTTCCCCATGTATTCCAGGATAAAGTTTTTATATCCCTGTGCCGCCCCGCTCCGCACGGAATAGGCTATGGGCGTTTTGTGGTAAAATGTGCTGTCCTTTACTTTCTTTGAGTGGCGTATCACGGTATCAAAGACGGGCAGTCCGCTTTTTGTCCTCAACCATGTTTCCGCCGCTTCGCTTGTGTCGGATTTCTCATAATCCGTAATCAGCACCCCGGCAAGCCTGGATTTCCTGTTAAGCTGCCTTATGTTGTTTACCTGCTCCACCAATTCTTCCAACCCGTCCAGGGCGTAGCAGTCCAGGTTTACGGGAATGATGATTTCATCCGCCGCCACAAGGGCGTTGATTACGTTCATTCCTAAATCCGGCGCATTGTCTATGATGCAGAAGTCGTAATAATCCCCGTCCCAATCCTTTAAATTTTCAAACGCTCTGCGGTATCTGTCATGCTGCGGCGTTTCCATGTCTGCCTTTATTTCCAGTTCTGCCAACTCCATAAAGTAATTGCACGGCACAATATCCAAATTCCGGTTCTTGGTGTGCTTTATATCCCTTACGTTAAAAACGGCATTTTTCAAGACTGCTGCCGCCGGGGCTTCTGTCTGGTTCTGGTAGGCATCAAAAAGGCGGCTTGCGTTCCCCTGTTTATCGTTATCGAACAAAAGCACCTTTCCCGGCTCTACTGCCCCACGCTTTGATTTAAAGCCGTCTGCCAGCAGTTCCGCCATGCTGACCGCTGTTGTCGTTTTGGCACATCCGCCCTTTAAGTTCAGTGTGCAGATAATTTTCATGTTGCGTTCCCTCGCTTTCTCCTTTTTGGCTTGTCTTTTGGTTTCTCGCCCTTTTTCACCATACGGGCGTATATGTAAAAGGCTGCGTTTACTTTGTTGTGCTTGGCTTCCGCATCCAGGAACGTATAGCCCGGATATGCCTTTTCCATTTCTTCTTTCAGCACTCCATAATCAAAGGCCATTTTCTCAACCTTTGCCTTGCTAAATTTGCTGTAACTTCTCTTTGGCTCGTCCGGCTTTTTTAAATTCTTGGACGGACACCAACGCTTTGTTCCGTGTGGGTTCTGTGTTATGTATGTGGCAAGCCCGGTCAATAAAAAGTTTTCGTCCGGGGCTATGTTTCTTGTGTTCGGTCTGTCGCACTTCCCCCACATGGCTTCCAGTTCGTCCCTGTCTATCCCCCCGGATATGAGCAAATGGAAATGTGGGCGTTTGTACTCCCCAAATGCGATTATGTATATATACTTGGCGTTCTCTAAGCCTAATTTTTTCCGTTTCCTGTTTATGCGCCGGATGAAATTTACCACGTCTTTTTTTGCATCCTCGTATGTTTCCGGCAATAACCCGTCATTCCACCCAAACGTAGCCCATATATCCCCTTTGCCAAAATTGATATTTGCTAAACGGATTAAATACCGCCTTGCGTTCTTGTCGTTTAGGTTCTTTTGTGACGGGCTTGTCTCTCTCTTCTTTGCTGTCTTTGGCATATCCGCCTTTACTTTAAAGGACGGGTACACCATGCTTTCAAGCAATGTCGTGTTGTCTTTTAGGTTCGTGCTTTTGTAGGTGGATGTCCTGTAAAGGCAGTTTGTCCACCCCTCTTTCAGAAACCTCTCCCATTCCGCTTCCTGTAATTTCTCGCACTGCTCCTTGTACGCTTCCTCATAGTCGTAATTGTCATAATATCTTTTTGCCATTGCCCCACCTTTTTATCTATGTAAAACCCACCATTCCAGGCGGATGTATCTTATATCCATAAAATATGGTTGATGTGTTAAGGCCCATTACAAGGACGGGAAAACCTGGTTTCCTGTCATAAAAAATTAAATCCTGCCGGTCCAGTCCTCGAAAAGTTCCAGAAATGCCTGTGCGGTTTTTAAGCATCCCAGAAACGCCAATAAGATAAGTTTCAAAACCATACATCCGATAACCAATACTGCCGCAATGATAACTATTTTCATACGCCCCAGCCTTTCCGCCTCTTTCAGCCGCTTTTTACTATATATAGGTATTCTGTGTTTACAAACACAATATGTTGTGTTATACTGTCCATGTTGAGTTCCAAAGCCCCTATTGTTTCAGGTCCCCACCTTTGCAATAGGGGCTTCGCTTTTTTATGCTTCCGGCAGTTCGCCGTATATTTCTTCGTAAATTCCCGTTGCATATTTCATCAAAAGGGCTTTTGCTTCTTTTTCCTCGATAGCTTCCCCTATATAACGGTAGTCCGCTTCATGTGTTAAAAGCCAGTTCCCTTTTTTGCTTCTCCATAACTCGCAGTCATATGTCCTTCCTACTTCTTTTCCTGGATATAACGCCTGTGTAAAATAGTTTTGTACTTCATACCATTTCTTTACATCCGCAATTTTTTCCATGTTGTCCGTGTTGTACTTCATTCCGCCTATGATAAATAACATTACTCCACCGCCTTTTCTGTTTCTCCCTGGCATTTCCAGTAATATCTATTGATAATCAGCATTTCACGGGACAGTAAAAGGGATAACCCCAACGGGACCGTAATAAGGGCTATGGTAGCATCCCCTTCTAAAGCCTTTACTGCTGCCGCCGTGAATATCAGCATGGCAACTCCCGTTATTTTCTGCATGGCAAAATACCTTTTGCGTTCTCTCCTACGTCTGGCCGCCGTCCTCTTTTTCCGCTCCTGCTGCATGGCATCCATATATCCGGCTAAATATGCGCTGTCTATCGCTTCTCTATACGGGTTGCTCTGTATCTTCTGCACTGCTCCCGGTATCGTCATGTTTCTTTTCCTCGCTTTCTTTTTCTTCGGGCGGTGTAAATGTAAAATCCGCTCCGCTTGCTAGGTCAATGCCACAAACAAAATTTTTTACCAAAAATCCGTCCTCTTTGGGCGGTTCTCCCGTAAACATTGCTTTTATGTACGGGTTCGGCACTCCGGCGTTAATGGCATTTTCCACTAACTCCATTTTTGCTGCCTGTTTTACCATTGCGTAATAATCCGGCTGTTTTACCGTAACCGGGGTATCTGATGTAAAATTGTCTAAAAATCCCATTTATTCTTCCTCTCCTTCTGCATCTTCAAAAAAGAAATCTCCTAAACTTGCTTCCTTTCCCGTATTATCCGTAAATATAAAGTCCGCCGCATCCCCATACCCCTCTACTGCATGGATTTCATATACTTTTCCAATCGTGGCATTTTCCACTTGTTCAACATCTGGCGTCCCGTTAAAAAACTTTCTTATATGCTCGTTGTCTTTTATTCTCGCTTTGAATGGCGCTGATAATTTTCTTAATCCTGTAAATGGGTGTGTGTCCAGAACGCTATAATATTCAAACTGGCTCATGCTTTGTTCCCTCCTTATTACTCCGTCATTTCTTCCATAATTTCTTTTATTTTGTCCATAGTGCTTTCCGCCTGGTCTATTGTCATGTTCCTATCGTCTATGTAGAAATCCGCATAGATTTTACGTGTATCGTTCCCCCACCGCTTTATCTGCTCCGGCAGCGGCCCGTTTACGGCATCAAACTGTATGCCCTGTTCGTGACACCATGCCACGGCGTTTTCCAAATCTTCCCCGGCTCTGCTGGTCCATAGAATTATTTTGTGTCCCTGGGCTTTTACTGCCTTTGTGAACGCAATCATTTTTTTGTTTGGGCCTATGATTTCCGGGAAACGTGTTACCGCCAACGTATTATCAAAATCAATTGCATATATCGCCATTACTCGCCCTCGCTTTCTGCTCCCGGCGCAAGGCTCATTTCATATTTCATAAGCATTGCGGCGGTCTGTACCGCTTCACACGCAAGGTCTAAAGCCATATCCGCCAATTTCAGCGGCGTTATATCTTCTTTCAGAAAACACGGCGTTTCTTTCCCCCTCACATCATCCCATAGGCATTTAAAGGACGTTTCCAGGGCTTCCAGGGCTTCTTTGCTTTCTTCCAGTTCTTCATAAATGACTGCCGCCCCCTCATGCTTTGACTGGAACAACGGGAAGCGTTCGTTTGCTCGGTTCAGTTCCTTGTTTGCTGATACCACCATTTCTTCTTTCAGTTTTTTCATTGCCATATTGTGTTCCCTCGCTTTCCTGCTGCCGCCTAAACCAAATACGGGGCGGAAAATTCATATTGCGGACGGTCCGCCGCCGGGTTCATCTGCTCCGGCTCTGTGTATAACTTCAATGTGATTGCCGGGTTTCCGTCTGCATCCGTCCCCCTTGGATTGAAGTTATACTTAAAGCCCAAATGGCTGTTCATGGATGCGCCTTTTAATGTAAAGGCAAAATTGTTCAGTTCCCTAACGCCCACCGTTACCCCCTGGGCGTGTAAATCAGTCCAATTTCTGAACGTCCTTTTAATGTGTTCCAAAAAATCCGGATCTATCTGGTTATTTATAGGCATCATTGCTTTTACTTCCATTTTCTTTTCCTCGCTTTCCCCGTTCTGGCTTTTCCTGTCCATGCACGGCGGCGTTGTATCTCCTTATAACGCTTTAGCAGCCGCTTCACTTCCGGCATATCCAAAACGGAAATTTTAATTTCCATTTCTGCCATGTTCTAAACCTCTTCTTTTATCGTGATTTTGAAATATAAAGTTGTCTGCAAATCGCTAAATCTGTAATCCGGCGTTTGTTCCGGGTGCAGCGGCGGCAGCAATCCTTTTTCTTTGTGCTTCCTATGCGTTATGTCCAGGGTTGCGCCCAGCCGCTCCACTTCTGATTTTAAATGCTCCCTATACTCCGCTTCATATCTGAAAGCCCCGGCAAATCCGGCGTATACCTCTTTTTCTCCTGCCATTACCCGGATGCGGTCCGGGCCTGCCATTCTTTCCAATACCTCTTCTAAAACCATGCGCCGCCCCTACCTTGTAGCTTCTACAATGGCGTTGTATAGGTCTGCCGTCCTCTCCCCGGCTTCCAGGCGTTCTTTCAATGGTAAAAGCACGGGGTAAATGATTTTTCCAAAATATCCGCCAGGTGTATATTTTGATAACATATCTTTTATGGCATCTTCCGCCGCTTCCCAATTCCTTAATGCTTCCGGCTCTTCCCCTATCACAAGCCCGTCCATTTCCTCTTCAATATGTTTTGCCAACTTCTCCGCCGCCTGGTTGGCGCATACACGGGCGATAAATCCGGCATTAAAAAGAAACTCGCATACGTTAAAAGCCAGTTCCCCCGGTTGGATGCTTCCGGCGGTTTCTTCCCGTCCTGCTCCCGGCTCTGCTTCCTCTCCTGCCGCCGCTTCTGGTGCTGCTGCCTTGGCTGTCCCTTTTACGTCCGGCTCGTCT
The DNA here is from genome assembly GCA_944383825.1 of uncultured Acetatifactor sp. Lineage (GTDB taxonomy): Bacteria > Bacillota > Clostridia > Lachnospirales > Lachnospiraceae > Acetatifactor. The sequence continues at coordinate 54,094 of CALWRA010000001.1, forward strand.
CCCGGCTCTTCCGTCTTATTCATCCCGGTAAATTCTTTGTTCTCTTCCATGTTCAGTTCCTCGCTTTCCTCTGTCGCATAAATGCTTTTTGCTATCTCTTCCGCTATTGCGGTAAAAACCGTTGTCGTTACGGCGTTCCCAAATTGTTTATAGGCTTGGCTGTCTGATACCACTTGTTTCCAATCGTCCATAGGAAACGCTTGCAAAATGCCGTATTCTTTCGGCGTTAATCTCCGTACCCGTAGGCGCTTTGTATCAAATATCTTCACTTCTCTCTGCCCCCCCCGGATGTTGTAAGGGTTGGGGCTATCCCGTCCACGGAATACACCCGGCGGCATTGTTCTTTCCCTTTTATGTCAAGCATCCCCACCATTTTGCAGCCCTGGTTATCTGCTCTTCCCATTGTCTTGTTCCTTTCGCTCTTCAATTACCGCTATCATGTCTTTCTTTCCTGTATACCCCTTATAGTCCCTGGCGGTAAGGCATGGGGAAATGTCCGTAATCCTTAAAACATTCCTTCCGCATTGGTTTACCGCTACCGTAACCGGGAAATCTATTTCCTGCTGCCCGGATTGATTAAAATATATTGGTAATTGTGTTTCTTCGTTAGGCTTCCGCCCCCCCCCCAACTCTAAGCGTCTTTCCGCATCCGTTTGGGTCTAATAGGCCTGTTTCCTCTGAAATATCCGCAATAACGCTTTCTTCCGTCTGCCCGTCCTCTAAGACAATAACGCCGTGTATATCCTGGGCGGTAAGCGTAAACATTGGTTCTTCCTCTGCCTTTGCCCGTGGTCCGTTCTGTCTTTTGTTGATGCGGTCCGGCGTGATGCACGCATGACATTTTCCCATTTTCTCTAATTTCTCCATTGCCTGGGTTATAATCGTCTGTGCCTTTTCGTCCGGCAGATAATACTTTTCCGGCACATCCTTTTCCAGATAGTCGGAAAGTTTCGGGACAAGTTCGTGCTGCTCTTCCGGGAATGTAAATTGTATTCCTTTTTTATTTCTGGTCCCCACCACGGCGTAACGGTCCCTGTTCTGCGGTACTCCCCAATATTTTGAATTGAACCGCTCTATATGCGCCGTGTAGCCGTGGCGTTCATATTCCAGGCAAAGCACTGGCAGATACAGCCGTAACCCTCGCACATTCTCCGCAATGATAACGGCCGGCATGGCATCCGCCCTTTCCCGTTCCGTTTCTTCCAGTAGGCGCATGATTTCAAAAAAGCATCCGCTGCGGCTTGCCGCCTTGAAGTCTGTGCATCCGCATCCAGGGCATACCGTGTTCCCTGTGTATTCTTCCGGCTTTATCTCTATTTCCTTGCCGCAATCCTCACATTTTAAAACCATTCCCTTTTGCTTCCCGGCAACACTCAAATCCTGGCAAGGGAAACCAAACGCCCATACATCCGCTTTTGGTATATCTGCCTGGTGCAAGTCTTTTATATCTGCTTCCTGCACATGATCCCCGACATTCTCCCGGTAGGTTTCCACGGCGTATTTATCAAAATCCCATGCCCCGGCTATCTCATACCCGGCGTTTTTAAAAGCTATCCCCATGCCGCCGCATCCGCAAAAAAAATCATTTACTTTTAATGTCCGCTTCATTGGCTTTTTCCCTATTCCTCGTATGTAATCATTACGGAATAGAAAACATCATAAGCCACAATCTCTTTCCCTCTCATTTTCGGAATGGTATGTGTTGCGTATGTAATCCCCTTTACTGCGCTTGCGGCATATTCCAGTTCTTCCAAATCTTTATTCACTGTTTCCTCTAAATCCGTTAAACTGCTGCTTTTCCTTAAAATAATTTTCATGTTGAGTTCCTCGCTTTCGTCTTTTATTTCTCTAATACTTCTTCCGTCCGGCTCACTCTGATAACTGATACCCTGGGCGTGAAATGATTTATTATAAATCCTGCTCCCTCTGCAATTTTCTTTTCCAGGGCTTCTTTAAACAACTTTGCGTTATGCTCCGCCTTAAATGTTTCGGCAATATAGGTTTCTGTGTGTCCGCTGCTCTCCACGCTCTCTTCCCCGTCCTCGTCATAGTCTATAAACGGGACTTCCTGGGTAACCCGTACCTGGTAAAACTCTTTCATGTTGTGTTCCCTCACTTTCTAAAATTTCATTTGATACTCTCTTGAATAGTTAAACCATACCGTTTCTATTCTCTTTAGTCCGTGTTCTGCTTGGGTCTGCTTTTGAGCTTTATTCCACCCGTTCAGGATTTCATTGTAAATGGCATTGTCATATCCGCTTATGAGAATTTTTCCCGGATGTTCCTGTATCGCTTCTAAAAGTTCTATATGGTCTTTTTCCGTCATTTCGATATTGTACAGATAACCCTTTCTTGTTCCTGGTAAATACGGTGGGTCTAGGTATATAAATACGTCCGGCGTATCATACCGCTTCAACAATTCCAATGCCGGAAGTTTTTCTATTTGTGCGTGTTTCAATCGCTCCGCCGCCAATAAGACCCGGTCCGGCAATTCACTCCAGTGCTTTGTTGTTTTTGGACTATTTCCTTGTTGGCTTGAACGGAACCCGTTTTTATAAACGTTACTGCTTCCCATACCCAACCAACAACGCACCATAAATTTTCTTGCCCGTTCCAACTCTGTTTCAGCTGAAACTTCTTTATAGGCGTTTTCGTATTCCTCACGGCTATACGGCGTCATTTCAAGTGCTTTTGCAAATTCTTCCGGACGGTTCCTTATCACTTTGAAAAGGTTATAAACTTCTCCGTCCAAATCGTTTATTGTTTCTATTTTTGCCGGGTCTTTATTAAAAAACACCGCCCCACTTCCAAAGAATAATTCCAGGTAAACCCTGTGTTCCGGAATGAAAGAAATTATCCATTCTGCCAGGCGGTTTTTTGCCCCCGGATATTTTAATAACGTTTCCATGTTAAGTTCCGCACCTCTTTCTATCAGTCCACCAACTCTTCCGCTTGGTTTATTTTTATAATTGATACTTTCGGCGACAACTACTCTTTAAATATTAAAGGCGAATGTTCCATAAAAATCATTGCTGAAAAATTAAAGGCAGCTTCCCCACGTTCTGACGGCTGAAAATAATTTTTCTGATAAGGAAATCATTTTGAGTGTCTTTTTACTCAGTGTGGTTTCCTTTTTCATTCTTTCTTCTGTTTTTTCTAATAAGAGTATTGTTATTGCTTCCATTTTCTCGGTCATGCTTTGTTTCCTCGCTTTCTTCTCGTCCTGCTGCCCCTATGATATAATTGCTTTACCGGGCGGCCCATGCCCGGAATATCATAGAAAGGGGATGTGGAAATGGATTATTCCGTACTTGATGAACAAATTGCGCATCTTATAGACCATTACAAAACGGCTGCGGAAGAAACTTTGAGGGCTGCCACCCTGGATAATAACACTGCCGCTTGCCTGTCTAATCTGATTGCGGATAATGTAACCGTTTTAAACAATATCCGCATGGCCGTTTCTGACTACTTGGAAACGTGCCATTAGTTCCGTGAATACCCTGGGCTTTACGCCTGGGGTTTTTCATTTGAAATCGCCATGTATAAAGCCCCTGTTAATTCCTTTAATTCTGCTTCCAGTTCATCCGTTGTTCTGCTGATTTTCTCCATGATTTCTTCCAGGCTGTCAACGTCAACGGTCATAATGAAATATGAAAAAGCTGGGGTTGTATTCTCTGTTTCTTCTTGGTCTGCCTTTGCTATGGCTTCCAGGACTTCAACATTTGTTCCTCTCTCTTTTTTTCTCATATCCTGCGCTAATTCGTTAATAGTGCGGATTGCCGCCTTTACTTCCTGGATTTTCTTTAAATCTCTATTGTTTATGCTTTCAATAGATATAGATATTGTTTTTTTCATAATGCGTTTTCCTTTCTTCCTGCCGCCGTATCTCTTTAAACCGTCTTTTGTGCCACGTCTGCGCTATACGGCGTACCGCCCCGGCGCAACTCGTTATATATGGTTGCCTTGTGAACGCCTATTGCTTCCGCAATCTCCGTTACCTTTTTCCCGGCCCGTTCCATTTCTTCAATCTTCTTTCTGTCCGGGTACGCAATGCGCTTATTGCCTTTTCTCACGTTCTCTTCCCACCTTTCTAAAATTGGCAAAACAAAAAAGTGCTGCAAGAGTTTTTAATACTCTTACAGCACTTTTTTGTTGTCGAATATTGGTAAGTGCTTGAGTTATTTTCTCTTGTCGCACTTACATAGTAAACTTAGCATTTTCGTATTTTTCTATTGCTTTCTCTATCCTGCTCTTGACTTCTTCCGCTATCTCTGTCGTCTTCATCTCCCCATATTCCTCATAATAAATGGGAGGAAGGTAAATCAGCTTTACTGTTACAGGCTTAATTGATTTCTCATCAAACGGCCTGAAAGAATCAATCAGCGCGCAGGGTACAATAGGACATCTCGCTTTTACCGCACTTTTAAATGTCCCGCCTTTAAAAGGCAGAAGTTTATTCCCCATTCCACTTCTGGTTCCCTCGGCAAAAATCAAAAAATTTCTTCCTTTTTTCACTTCTTGTGTCACTTGGGAAATCACCTGCATTGATTGACGCAGATCCTCTCTGTCAATGGGTATGGCTTTCAAAGCAGCCACTACCTGCTTCAGTAAAATAATATTGCTTGCCTCTTTTTTAATAACAAAAGAAAAAGGAACCGGACAAGAGTCCAAAAATACTAGTACATCAAACAGCCCCTGGTGGTTTGGAAAGAACATAAATCCGTTCTGTTTAGGAATATTCTCAATGCCATAAGTCTCTATTTTCACTCTCCCCGCATGATTTGCTGCCTTTGTAACCTTTTTCACCCGGGCATATGCTTCTTCGAGGCCGATCTTCTCGTCTTTTCCACATTTCCAGATCAAGTAGAAATAATAAGGCACTTTCCACAAAAGACGGATAACCATTAAAATAATACGTCTCATTTAGAATCTCCCATCTATGAACAGATTATTCTTTTTTGTAGCGGGTAATTGCCAACTCATACAAATCAGTTCCCATACAATCAATCACAACGATTGCTGGAAAATTCTTTACCTCCAGTCTACGTATGGCTTCTGTACCCAAATCGTCATAAGCAATCACCTGTGCAGATACAATGGCCTTTGCCAATAGCGCTCCTGCTCCTCCTACTGCAGCAAAGTAGACTGCACCGTTTCTCATGATAGCGTCTTTGACTTCCTGGTTTCTTCTCCCCTTCCCTATCATTCCCCTTAGTCCCAAGTCTAAAAGCAAAGGAGTATATTTATCCATCCTTCCTGAAGTAGTAGGACCTGCAGACCCGATAGGCATTCCATCTCTTGCAGGAGATGGTCCCATATAATATATCACATTATTCTTCACATCTACTGGGAGTTCTTCTCCTCTATGCAAAGCTTCATACATTCTCCTATGAGCCGCATCCCTGGCAGTGTAAATAGTCCCTGTCAAACACACATAATCGCCTGCCCTGAGAGATGAAACCGTCTTGTCGTCAAGTGGTAGATTAATATGCTTATCCATATTTTTGCTTCCCTTTTTATATTATTGAGAAATACTGGGCTGTATACAGTTTTATTCAAATAATTCTACATACATGACGGTTCACATGACAGCAGATATTAACAGCTACCGGCAGACCTGCAATGTGGGTAGGATATGTGTTGATCTTAACCGCGATAGCCGTTGTGCTTCCCCCCAGTCCTCCGGGCCCAATTCCCAATCCGTTTATTCTTTGAAGCATCTCCTCTTCAAGCTCCCTCACATAAGGAATCGCCGATGCTTCCTCTATGGGGCGAATCAGAGCTTTCTTTGCCAATATAGCAGATTTTTCAAAGGTTCCTCCGATCCCCACTCCTACTACCATAGGAGGACAGGCATTCGGCCCTGCATCTTTTACAGCTGTCAGAATCGCATTTTTAATTCCTTCCAGACCATCTGCAGGCTTCAGCATGAATACCCGGCTCATATTTTCACTGCCAAATCCTTTCGGAGCAACTGTAATTCTGACCTGTTCCCCCGGCACAAGCTCATAATGAATCACTGCAGGCGTATTATCCTTTGTATTTTCACGCAAAACAGGATCCCTCACTACCGACTTACGCAGATACCCCTGCTCATATCCCTGGCGTACACCTTCCTGAATGGCGCACTCCAGAACTCCCTCTGCAAAATGCACATCCTGTCCAATTTCCATAAAAATAACAGCCATCCCCGTGTCCTGGCAAAGGGGAATCATTTCTTCCTCTGCAATGTTCATGTTTTCCTGAAGCTGCTTCAAAATATGTCTGCCCAAAGGTGCCTTCTCAATATTAGACGCTTTCCTTAAAGCATTTTTCATATCTCTGGGCAGAAAATAGTTAGCTTCGATGCACATTTCTTTAATGCTGCGCGTCACCTCATTTACATCCACTACCCTCATGCCGTTTTATCACTCCACAATCTGTCCGCGTATCTCCTCAAGCTCATTCTGATCAGTTTCATGGGGACTCCAATTAATACTCTGTCCATCACCTTCATACCGCGGAATCAAATGAATATGAAAATGTGCAACCGTCTGTCCTGCGGCCTCTCCGTTATTCTGCACCAGATTAAGTCCGGCACAATTGAGCTTTTCCTTCATCTTTATCGCCAGTTTCTTTGCAATAATCAACGCATCTGCGGCGGTATCATCCGGAAGTTCATATAAATCTGCTGCATGTTCCTTTGGAAGAATCAGCGCATGTCCTTTTGTGGCAGGCCCCAGATCAAGTATTACCCGGAATTTTTCATCCTCATATAGCGTTTTCGAGGGAATTTCTCCATTTGCAATTTTGCAGAAAACACAGTCCTCTTTTTTCATGATTACCTCCATCTCATCTTTCAGGCGCCTTTCTGTTCAAAAGGAAACAGCAGATCCAACGTTCTGAGTATTTTAAAATCCCCTTTCATTTTCATAGAGCCCGCCATAAAGGCTCTCTGAAAAGTCATTCTTCCGTTTACAATATCCTCCATCGTGCTTCTGCTCATTTGAATTTCAACATCCGGCTGATTAGGACTTCCATAAAAGCACTGCATGTCCTTACCATCCACGTTCAAAATCAATTTTTGATTGATCTCTTCCATGCCCAGGGAATATTCCGCCTTAAATCCCGTCTGTGGCTTAAAACAGCTTTCAAAATCTTTCAAATATTCCTCTTCAGATTCGACTCCTCCATGATGCAGCATATCCTTAAACAAACTTGTAAGCTCCTGAATATCTTCCTTTTGTTTTTGAACATAGCTTTCATCGGACACATATTGCGACAGCTGCTCCGTCTCCTGTGGAGTAAGATCGATTGCCGGTGAAATGGATACCTTCTGCTTTACCGCCTGATTACTTGCAGGAAAGCTGGCCATATGCTGGTTAATTGTCCGATACATATTCTCAGCTTTTTTCTCAATAATTCGGACATATTCCGAATTCATCTCCAGCGTTACTGTATTTTCAATATAGCCGCAGATGCCGCTGCAGGGAAGTCCTCCCAAAATCTCCCATGCAGTAGAAAGATTCAGCTTTGCTTCCCGTTCGCCATACGTAGTGGACATAACGATTGGACACATATATATTTTCGCAATTTTTTCCTTGTCTCCAAACAGCCAGCAGGCATCCAAAAACTGCTGCATGTACCCTCCGATACCGTACCATTCCACTGTAGTAGCCAGAATAATGCCATCCGCATCTTTTAATGTCTGCGGCAGCGTAGGAATGGTATTCTTATGTTCATACAAATTATACCGGGTCACATTTACCCGCAACTCTTCAAGAATTTCCTGCATCTTATTGATTACAAATAAGGTAGGATCGTCGATAATTCCTCTTCCGCCATAATAAATGTTAATATTCAATCTTACACCTCTCTAACTACGTCGTTTGTTTCCTTTCCACAGCAGGCACATCAGGCTCCCGCATACAAAGCCTGTTGCCAGTCCTCCTATATGGGCCGCATTGTCAATATTGCTGCCTGTAAATCCGCTGTACAGAGAATAGAAAATCATCAGCATTACTCTGACCGGAGTTACATTTTTCATAGGTCTGTGAAAAAGCAACACCATTGCCAGCAAAACGCCGTCCAATCCGAATACAGCCCCGCTTGCGCCAATAGAACCTGAAATGTCGTCTGTCACAAGCTTAAAAAAAAGCGATGCCAGGTTCCCTCCAATTCCCGAGAGGAAATAAAGAACTCCATATCTTATATGTCCTATCTCTTTTTCAATCATGGCTCCCAGGAAGAAGAGGATGAACATATTGTTAAAAATATGGCTGACGCCGCTGTGCAGAAACATGGCCCATATAATTCTTCCATATTCTCTCTTTACAGCTACATGCCATACGTCCAGTATTCCCTTATTATATAACAAGTCTCCGGTAAAAGTACATATAATAAAAATAATTACATTAGTCAGCACCAAAGCAGCGCTGACAACAGGCCAGCTTTTCCACTTCTGCAACACAGGGCACGCATCCTCTCAAAAATATCTCTTTACAATGTACCACTGTTTACCACTGTCCGTCAACAAAAGCATTTTCTTGTTATTTTTTTATCTAAAAAACAATATTGTTTTGCCCAGCTTAATTTCATCCTCTTCTTCCAGCCTTTTCTTTTCATAGGGCTGCATTCTAAGACCATTTTTAAACGTTCCGTTAGTAGAGTTCATGTCTTCCAGAAATATTCCTTCCGGTTCCTTCAGTATGCGGGCATGCATTCTGCTGACCGCATGATCTTCCAGCACCAAATCAGATTCACTTTTCATTTTGCCGATTGAGAGAATATTCTTATCCAGCCGTACAAGCAGTTTTCCTTCAGCCGTGTAAAGTCCGTGTATCTTTTCCATGCTTTCCCCGGATTCTTCTATGTAGATTGTTTTTCCCAGCTCTTCTTCGTCATAAGTATTCTCTTCTGCTACTGCATATCCATTTATTGTTCTTTCCATTTCCTGTCTGTACAGATTTCGGGTTTCCTTATTTTTTCTCTTTTTTCCTTCCAGAAAATTAAAAAACCCTCTTTTCCCTCTGGAATCTTCATACTCTCTATCCTTTGCAACGTTTTCGTCTGCGGCGTTCTTTTTATCTTTTTCTTTTCTTTCTTTTTCCTTGTTCTCTTCATCCCTCACAGGTATTTCAGAAACTCTTCCAGGAGCCTTTTTTTCAAGAGATTTCACATCTTCAAATATCTGAGCCTGCAGATACGTATCTCCGCATTGCTCAAACCGCTCGTACATTTTGTAAACACATTCCACCAGCCCTTCATCCTCATAGTCGATATGTTCTATCCAAAAATCCAACAGCTTTATAAAATGATTCTCGCCATCATAATATGGCACGTATATAAATGAAAATACATTTCTTTCTAACTCCTGAAATATTTGTTCCGGCTGCCATAGAACATTACAATAATCAAGAAGAAATCTTTCCAATTCCTGCTGAAGCTGTCCAATCCCCCATACAAAGTCCTGAATCCAGCGTCGGCTAAGGCAGCGTCTTTGGTAAAGCTGGGCCAGACTTTGGCGTGAAGTAATATCATAATACAGATAGGACAAGCCGTCGATGTACCTAAGACTGCAGGGAAGCAGTCCTTTGATTCCTCCCCTCCCCAGGATACAATATTGATATTTTCTTTCCTCAGGCTTTTGGTTCAAAAGCATTCTTTCATAATTATGATTCAGACTCCGTACAAATTCTGTTGTAAGCATTCATTCTTCCTCCAATATTTTTCTGAGATTCCTCACAGTCAAAACAGGAGAAATTCTATGGTTCTCATATACGGCATCCGCCTCCCAAAAGCTTTCTCCGCCCCAAAAATCCATTTCTCCTATGGGAAATTCCTGCGCTCCTGTTCTCTCCACCAGCACAGTATCCTTCTCCAGTTTTATTTCTATCTGACCCTGCTGCCATGCAATGAACTTTTCCATATTGATTTCACCAGCCCAGCTCTTCATCTGGTACAAGAGTTCCGTTTTGTCCTGTGCAGAGGCTGCGCTGCCTTTCAGAGCGAGGGAATTCATATCCAATTCCATTAAACAGCGATTATACTGATAAAACCATAGATAAATTACCAGAAAGATAATTCCCAGCACAAGGGGTAAAACCAATGCAGCCTCCACTGTAAAATATGCCTGCATTTTGCACTCTCTATGCAATGCCCATTTGTCCAATATTTTTTCTCCTTTCACAATATGATACCGATGCCAGCCCATACTAATATCACAATATACCAATAAAAATAAAGGAAAGCAGTATAAAAGGCAGATAAGGGATTCTGCTATTTTTTTTCGTCTTACGTAAAAACAGCAGAATACCGCAGAAAATACTGATAAGCAGCAGACTGACACAGAATATGAAAATACACTTTCGATATCCTGTCAGCAACCCAAGTTCAAGCAAAATCACTCCATCTGCGGCGCCCGCCTTTTTAGTTCCCCAAGCTACCAGCAGCAGCGCGCAGCCCGGTGCTACAGCAGGAAGAAATTCAGTTATAAAGCGTAACCATAAAAAGCCGCCGGACGCTATTTGGCAAACAGTGTAGCCAACCACTGCTGCACCGCCTATCATGAGACCTACAGTCGGCACTTTTCTTTCCCTGCAGTCATAAAAGCTCATAATGCTCAGATATATCGTAACAAAAATAGTGATCAGCATGTTTTCCCCTTATCTACAAGCTCCCACAGCATCGGCTGCAGGGAGCAAATTCCTCTTCAGCTTCTATTCTAAGCAACGAGTAAACCGTTCTCTTTAAACCGGGACACGTTTCGCTGTAATGGTAGCGATCTCCATAGGGTGTGATGAACACCGTCCCCTTCCTATCTTCCATGCAGCATTTTTCACATCGGCTGTATTTTCTCCCATTTTCGTTTCTACAGCTTTCTATTTCCTGAAAGATTATTTTATTTATAGTAATATTTAAATAACTGCATTCTCTTGCTTCATGGTATACACTCCCATTTTCGGCAACATACACCGTTGCTTCCGGCATATTTTCTCCAGAGCTGCCGGGTATTTCATATCCAGTCCAAAAATGACCATAATATCTGTTTGCCATTCGAAAGGAATAAAATCCTACGGCATCCGCCCAAGGAGAAACGGAGTATGTTACATTTAGCTCAAACCGGTCTCCAGCGCCAAATGCAGTACTCTCCCAAAATTGTAATTCCGACGCTCCGTTCTTTAAGGGAGATGCGTCCAAATAGTCCTTTCCAACATACCGTACCAACTCATCTCTTATGTACCCATAAGCAAGCGCCACACCCGCCGCATTTTCCTGCGGCGTCATCTCTTCTAACGCATAGCCATATACCGAGAGTCTGTTGCCTGCGTCCCGCAGCGCCAGCTGCAAATTACTGTGAAGACGGAGTATTTCCAGTGCGCAGCTTAAATTTAGAAAGAAAAGCAGAAACAGAGGAAGGATTACTGCAGCCTCTACCGTCATACTGGCCTCCATTTTTCTTTCAAGAGACATAAACGGCGATATCCCCTTTATGGAGACACGCATAGGTAAGAAGGGTGTATGGGAGTTTAAACTTTGGATAAGATTTTTAAATTTGTATGTTTGTTTCGGAAAAGGTCTCTCTTTCTTAATTTTATTTTTTTGTTCTTTTCTGTTGAATGTGATGCTGTTCTTTGTTTTGCCATTTTTTTGCGTTCTTCTTCTCCATAAAGAGGACATCGCCGCTCACCTCCCTTCTAATCTACCAGTACTCTTTCTGTCTGATGATTTCAAATTCATATCCATATGTGCTTTGTATAAGAAACCGTGCTTCCAGGCCGTCGATGCAGCCATCCAAACGAAAGCAGGAATTGCCCTGGGTCTGCCGGATATCTGCCTCCACCATATTCATAGCCCGCCCCGTGAGTACATCTGTATCCGAAAGCATTAGAAAAATCCTCAAGTAATCTTCATAGGCAAGGCCTGTTCCTTCCTGAAAATTTTCTTGGGTATCCGCCTGGAGAGCTCCCTGCAGGTCATAATGCCATGTTGCGTCATCCTTTATAAGGGGAATCTTTCCTCCTGCCAAAAGCGTTTCTACATCATAAAGGCTTTCCGCATATGCCCATCCAAGCAGCAAGGAAATTTTCAGCAGCTCTGTTATTTCCGGCAAAAGCAGCAGCGAGGCGATGGCCGCTGCCACAAGCTCTGCCGCCATACATTTCTCACTGTCAGAGAAAAGATATAACGCATTTGCCCCCTCTCTTAAAAGCAGCAGGCGGTTCACAGTTCCTCTCAGATTTTCCATATCCCTGTGGTCTCCGACAATCAGGTATTCCACCTGATACATAAGAGCCCCTTCCTCTTTTTCGGCTCCATAATATCCCATGTAATTCAGCAGATATTCCCGAAACAGGAATTGATCGACCAATGATTCTTCTCTCTTTCCCTCTGATACCATATTTCCCCGGTTTATCTCCCCTTTCCGCATTCTTTCCATAATCAAAGGAGGCCCCGAAATTTCTCTTACGGAAACCTCTGCTTTCTCACCCAGCGCCAGCTTCAAAATTCCCTGTTTTCTTTTGTCTTCCAGCTTTTGAGTAGGATTTTGAAAATCAACGATTTGAATCTTATTATCTGCAGAAATTTCTAATCCGTCATATTCCTGAAGGCGGCGGTCAATTTCCTGTTTTTCCTCTTCAATTCTTCTGTCCTCGAGATCATTGGATTCCACAGTTTTAACCCATTCCGTGAGCTCTTTCAGCAGGGTAAGCCCCACATCGTCTTTTACTGCCTCCACAGCCCGCCGACGAAACACGCCGCCCTCCCTATCTGTAAGCAAACTGGCTTTTGTCAGCTCCGTTTCCTCGGGCCGCAGACACAGGAAATCCCGGTACCAGTAGTTAGAAAGAATAACTCCATCCAAAGACATATTCTTTTCCAGGTATTGTTGCAAATGCCGCTCCGTATTGGAAAAGGAGGCCATAGCTGTTCCGTAAGAGATGTCTATGGCGAAAAGATTGTACTGACGAAAAAGCTCTTTATGGTATTCTGCCAGAACACTGTTCAGCCCAATATCCACAATACATTCCGCCTCCAGAGCGGCTGCATTTCTTCTCGCCCCCTCCACAAGCGCAAGACAAAGGGAAAGGAGAATCGCTAAAATCAGCGTAAGATACACCGTCAAATATGCGTCTGTCCTTTTCACCATTTTTCCATTCCCCTTTCCGGCTCCGTTATCCTAAATTTTGTTAGTCTGTTTCGTAATTTTAGAAAAGATGGTGTTTACAATATCCGTTATCTGCTCTTTAAAAATAATTACCAGTCCCACAAGCACAACGATAATTAATATTACTTCCACCGTCCCCATTCCTTCTTCTTCAGCAAGAAGCTGGCGTACTCCTTTCAGTTTCATTATTTTTCTCCTCTCCGCCCCAGCGGGCTGTTTAGATTAATTTCCTTATGTTCCCATAGTATAAAAGGCAGGCAGCATGACCATAATCATGACCACCAACAAAAGCATTACCATAGGCAGCAATAGCTTTGTTCCCGCTTCCTCCCCCAGCCTTCTGGCATTTTGAAGCTGATCCTCGCAAGCCTTGTCCGCCTCTTCCTTCAATCTATCAAGAAGTGCGCTGTTTCCTTTTTTCAGGTTTTGCACAAGCAGAGTACTAAGTCTGATATATTCCTGCATTCCGCTTCTTTTTCCAAAACGCTCATATGCAGCGTTTTCAGATACGCCTGCCTGAAGCTCTCTGCAGGTATAACGCATTTCCTCGTATGCAGGAGACGGTATTTTTCCTCTGCTTTTAAAAGGTTGTGAGGATGCCTTCTGGAACGCTCCCCTGATGGTCATTCCGGCTCCCAGATATAATAATAGCCTGTGCACAATTTCCGAATATTCCTTTTTCATCAGCTTCTTTCTTTTTTCTGTTTTCTCGTGTAAATCTCTGTCATTTAACAGGTATACGGCTCCGGAGGCAACCAGTGTCATAACCCATAACAGAAACCCTTTATCGCTGGTTACCTGTCTCCATTCCACCTCTTCTCCTCTCCAAGTTTTTGGCAGTCTCCAGGTTTCCTCCATACGGCTCTCCTTTTCAGAAAGAGTCAGCAGCTCTTCCAGCTCAAAACGAACCTGCTCCCGGTAAGAAAGAATTTTGGGCGTCACACACACTGTTATTTCTTTTTTCCACTGACTCTCTCCGTAAAAAAGCACTGCTGTCAATGCTACTTCCGTCGTCTCTGCCGGTACATAAACTTTCCCTGTTCCATCGACTACATCCGGTCTGTCCGAAGTCCATTCCACAGTGAACGGAAAGCCCTCATATTCCTCCAGGAGCTTCAGGTTTTCGTTGACATGTTCCAAAGAAGTGTTTTCTGCCAGAATCAGCTCCGGCAGACTGTTCTCAAATTCCCTGAGAACCTCTTCCAGCCTCTCCCCCGACAGTATCTTGGGGGCAATCCGTATTGTAAATACATTTGCTTCTTCTTGTCCCTTTGTAAGAGCGGCTATTTCCACCGTCTGCTCATCCTCTTCTCTTACAACAATTCCCTCTTTGTCCAATATCAGACGACCCTCTTCTCGGATACTTACCAGCACTCCCAGCGCCGTGCCTGCAAATAGTATAATTAATGACAGGGAAATTTTCTTGACATAGTAATCTGTTTGCGCTCTCTGCCCCGATTCCCCGGGATAAAGCCTCTTTATGTCCGCTTCCACCTGCTTCGAACGAAACAGCGGTATTCTTTTTATATAAGAAAATTTGTATAGATAGATTGCCATTCTGTAAAAAGGGGCTGGCTTCCCTTTGGGAGCTTCCTCTTTCCTGGAAAGGGCAAAGCATATCCCATACATTAAACTAATTAACAGCGCTGCCAAATACACAAAAGTACCTCCCGCATTGCTAAAAAAACGTTTCTGTCATAATCCTCTGCATAATCACTTCTGTCAGGATACAGGCTCCAATATAAATACCCAGACAAATTGTCATAATGCCGGCCCCCTGCAGGTTATGATACAGAGCATCAAAGTATCCTGGATTCCCCAGCCCTATATAAACGGAAATTGCAAAAGGCATTAATTTCATCATTTTCTGTTCCAGCTCTCTTCCGCTCAAAATTGTCTGTATTTCCTGACGCACGGCAATTCTCTGCCCGATCAGATCACAAGAGGATTTTATAATTTCCTCCATATTCCCACCATTTCTTTTTGCAATTACAAGAACACCTGCAAATTGCTGTATTTCCGGACTTCCGCTTCTTTCTGCCAAATCTGTCAGCTGCTCTTCCAGAGAAACGCTGATTAAAAGCCCTCTTTGGATCAGCTCCAGCTCTTCATAAATCATAGATTCTTTTCCATAGAGAAGTTCCATGTCTTCCCGGCTTTCCAGAAAAGCATTTTCAAGAGCATATCCCGCCCGAAGGGATGATGATACTGATAAAATGCATTCCCGAAATTGAACAGTCAAATCATCCCTTGCCTTCTGTGCTTTTTTACGCTCAGTATTTCTAAAAAATACGGCTCCTGCCACGGACAGGGGAATCACCGCCCATAGGCTGCGGTAAAAAAATCCGGCCAGAAGTGCCGTTATTGCCATAGACTTCATTATTTCTCCCAGGAGCTCTTTCTTCCCCCAGCAGTATTTATGATAATCCCGCCGCTTTAAGCTTAATTCCACAAAGCAAACCTCCTTTCTTCTTTAACCGGCCTGTAATTTTGGCATTGTCATCCTCTTCCTCTTCCTCAAAAACATATAGAGGGTTCAGCCTGATCTTATCTCCTTCCCATCCCACAACCTCCGTTATTTCAAGCACTCTCCTGGTTCTATCCCGGAGCCTGCCAAGATGGACGAGAATATCCAGTCCTGAGGCAATCTGCTGTTTAACTGCCGGTAGCGGAATCTCTAAACCCATTAAAACCATATTTTCCAGTCTTGCAAGCATGTCCATGCCACTGTTTGCATGTCCTGTGGACATACTCCCGTCATGACCTGTGTTCAGGCACTGCAGCATATCAAATGCCTCCGGTCCTCTGACCTCTCCCACGATAATCCTGTCTGGACGCATTCTGAGTGAAGAACGGATCAGCTCTCTTATGGTAATTTCCCGACAGCCCTCCACATTGCTGTTGCGTGTTTCCAGGCGTACCAGATTTGGAAGCTCCTGAAGCTGCAGCTCAGCACTGTCCTCTATGGTCACCACTCTTTCATCAGAAGGAATAAATTTGGAAAGCGCGTTGAGGAATGTGGTTTTTCCGCTTCCGGTGCCCCCGCTGATAAAAATATTGTATTTTGCACGGACAAGTTTTTCTAAAAAGTCTGCCGCTTCCCTGCATATGGAATTGTTCTGAACCAGGTATTCCATTGTAATAGGCTTGTCAGGAAAGCGTCTGATAGTCACCGCAGGGCCATTAAGCGCAATGGGACTCATTACGATATTCACCCTTGAACCGTCAGGAAGTCTGGCATCTACAATAGGAGACGCTTCATTTACCACACGGTTGCATCCTGCTACAATCTGCTGAATGACATCCTGCAGCTTCTCAGCGGATTCAAAACCCACTTCCAACTCTCTCAATCGCCCTTCTTGCTCTATGAAAATGTGATCCTTACCATTGATCATTATTTCTGTGACCGTTTTGTTATCCACAAAAATCTGAAGAACATCCAGACGTCGAAGGGAATCAAAGAGCTCTCTTTTTAACTTCCGACGGGCTTCTACCGTGTAAAGCATTGTATCCTTATGAGCAAGAAGCGCTTCGTCTATGGCTTCCTCCACTTCCTTATCAGAAAATTCTCTGACAAGCTCCATTTTCTTCTGAACCTCCCTGCGCAGCTCCTTTTTCAGCTCTGTATATTCCATGTTCCCGCTCTCCTTTCTTCCGCCAGTATGCTTCTGACATAATCGGCCAGAGCTCCTCTTGTATACTGCTCCGGCTCCTCCGGTATTCTATCGAACCTAGGAAGGATGATTCTGCTTGTCTTTTCCAAAATTTCTTCATATTGGCACATCCCAAGAAGCTGCTCGTACTGAAGCATTTTGCAGGCCGCAGCCCTGTCATTCTTCGTTAATGTAAAAATTCTCATACATTTTTTCATAATGTCAAACAGTCCCTGCATGCTCTCGCTCAGATCCAGAACAATGTATTGGTATTTTCCTGACTCATCTATTTTCTGCAAAAGCCTCTGCCATTCCTGAGACGTTACTGCCAAAAGATTTTGCCCGGCTTTCACCGGTGGTACATAGTCTAGCTGCCCTCTCTTTCGGATCAAGGTCTCCATTCGGAGATAAAACTCTTGCCCCTGCGCATTTAGGAAATATAGCAAATCTGCAAGATCCCTAGTCTGCATATCCGGCAGAAGCCCTGTGATCCCGGCATAGTGTTCAAAGTTTAGATAAAGTGTGGTATACTCCTCCGCCAACATCTGACTCATGGTCAGGGCAAAGGAGGTCTGCAGACATCTTCTCACAGGCGAATAGATTCCTACAAGCTTTGCTTTGCCTGTTTCAGTCAGCCTCGGAAACGTAATTTCCGCAAACTCCAAATAAGCTTCCAAAAGCTCCTGCAATATGTTTTCCGCCTTCTGGTATTTATTTACATTCCTGAATTCAGGCCATTTCACCACACCGCTTTCATTCAAGATTACAGTGCAACCCGCCTGTAATTTTGCTAGCTCCTCCGAAAAAGCTGTTTCTGCCACCACCAGCACGGCGGTTCTGTTTTGTCTTGTTTCTTTGACTATCTCTTCCACACTTGTATAGGTATGCACTTCCCATGGAAGTCCCTCTCGCTTTTTCAAAAATTCCGTAAAAAGCTGTGCATATTCTTCCTCCGGATCATACAGTCTCAAAACAGATAATTCATAATTCTTCAACCGGCACCTCCCATGCACAGCAAAGCTCCCAGAAAAACCGGACCTGAAAGACAAATTCCAAAAGACCTGTGATTGCCGTTATTTTCCGTATAAAGCTTCCATTTACCGCTGCGCAGAACAGATAAGGTATAATCTGCCAGGTAAAACAGTCTCTCCTTTGCATTATGCTCCTTTAACATTTTAATCAGGGAAAAAATTGCTGCCACGAGTAGAGAAAAGAATAAAAAAGAAGGAATTTTTTGAATTGGAAAGTATCCGGCGCAGACACCTAAAAGTTTTACATCTCCTCCTCCAATACAGCCTATTTTGAATAAAGGATATGTCAGCATTGCAACGGCCGCCGTTGCAGCAAGGCACAAGAATAGTCGTCCGGGATTGGCCCAGATCATCGCCTGTCCCAATCCAAGTGCAAAAAACAAAAGCAATAGCCAGTTAGGTATTTTATGACGCAGATAGTCGTAAATGCAGGCCATTGTCAGGAATACACATAATGACGCCAAAGCATCGTCTCCCTTCGTATTATATTTTTATTCTTATGGATAATGCGAGACGAAAGAGTCTCAGTGATACTTTAGAATTTTTTTGATTGATTGTAAGACACATTATAGCCCCTCTCCTTCTCCTTTGCAATAGGAAAAAAGCAAATAAATAATTTTTGTTAAACTTCTACAACATTTGATAAATCCCGATTCCGTAAAGAACCAGAAGCCCCGGAATTCCAAGTATTCCTGATGTCAAAATTGT
Source organism: uncultured Acetatifactor sp. (assembly GCA_944383825.1). GTDB lineage: Bacteria > Bacillota > Clostridia > Lachnospirales > Lachnospiraceae > Acetatifactor. Next base: position 72,636 of record CALWRA010000001.1, read on the forward strand.
AACTATATTGATGCCCACCCCCAGGGAAATCCCCATGGCAGCCAGCATGGAATTAATAAAATAAATGGCAATCGTGCCAAGAACGCTGCGCATCACCACATTTAAAAGCCATTCTATTTTTCTGCGCACCGCTCCCATCAGCAGTACCGCAGCACATGTCAAAACAATCACCATAGTACCCATATTCTGTTCCATAGTCGCAATCTCTTTTTTCTTTGCTATAATCTATGTCCTGCATTTTAAAATATTCCTGTACTTTTCTTTCTGATTATATGTATATCTCCATCCGCTATAACCCCAGTCCGCCCTGATAAATATGCTTTCATTACTTTTCTTTCCATTCTTTCTAGGAATTGGTATATTTTCCAATTAAGAGGGCTATACTTTTAACAACAAATTTGAAAGGGCTTTGTATCAGCATGAAAATATTTTTCAGTCGCAACTATGATTCCTCTCGTTTAACTGAGGAAGATCTGACTCCTGTCAGCCTGCGGGAAGCCATGGAAAAAACCCGCGAGGCCTTGGATGTGGCCTATGCGGGTTTCGATAACGCCGTTGATGTGGATATGATCGACAGTTACATTTATGAAATTAATTCTCTGCAAAAAAGATATAAACACCTGACTGATCTGGCAGCTTTGGAACCTTCTGCAGAAGCTGAAAGATCATGCCAACATTCCCCGATTCGAGCCTTGGTCAGTCATGTTTTCGGTTAAAGTATTCCTTCCGTAGGTAAGTCCGGCATAGACTGCCTGAGAATTGTTCATCAAGGGACCGTTTTCGTTCATGGGCGCAATTTTTTCGTATGCGTCATGCAGAGGGCGGATCACTTTTTCGATCTCCTCCAACGGTTTGGAATCGTATCTGCCCTCTCCGAAGGCAAGCCTTTTGATGCAAAATAAATAAAGCTGTCTAAGCGAGGGAGCCGGCTCATATTCCAAGTTCAGAGAGCTCAAAAGCTCATTGAGACATCCTCTTGCCTTGCGGATGGACTCTTTAAAATCTTCCTGGGCATCCGCCTCATGGGCCTGCCTGCCTTCCTCAAGATAATCCAATAGCATCTCATATAAAATCACTACAAGCTGTGTGGAATTTGCCTGAGATATTTTCAGCGTATACTGTTGCTTGCGTTCTTTTGTCATTTTTACGCCTCTCTATCCGCTTCAGCGGAACCAAATTCAACAATACCCGTACCCGCTCCCCGCTTTACTGTAGGAGCTGCAGCACCTGAGAAGGTCTCTCGTTCGCCTGGGCGAGCATAGAAGTTCCGGCCTGAGTCAGAACCTGATAAGTAGTGTAATAGGTCATCTCCTCAGCCATATCAACATCCATAATGCGAGAGTAAGCCGAGGTCATATTTTCTGAGGTGACGTCAAGACTGTTGACCGTGGATTCCAGTCTGTTCTGATATGCCCCCAGACGTCCTCTTACTTTGGAGACATACTTAATAGCACCATCCAGCCTTTGAATGCCGTCTACCGCTCCATCAGCCGTAGAAACATCCACATTCTCTATTCCCATGTTCTGCAGGGAGATTGTGGGAATATCCACAGCCAAAATCTGTCCTTCGTTAGCCCCCACCTGAAGACGCATGGCACCAATTCCCGTAGCGTCAATCATCAGGGCATTTCCCCCCGCCTCGCTAAAGGTTACCGACTGTGCCGTTCCAAAATTTACTCCGGAGACATCCAGTACCATCTCAAATCCATCCGCCCCCTTGATCGTCACCAGATTATCCTTTGTGGAAACAGTTGCCCCAGCAGGAAAATCGGTGCCCAGATCTAAGTTGTTGAGGTCCACAAGATAATTTCCTGTCTCCTGACCGTTTACGATTTCCTTGGTAAGGGTAATGCTGGTTATGGTGTATTCCTTCACCGTCACATCTTTTGAATAAGAATTCACCTTTACTTCAAGATTGTTTGTATATCCTTTGAAATCAAACTCTCCGTTTAAAAGCGGCTGTCCGTTGAATTGCGTGGTTTCCGCAATCCGGGTAATCTCCTCTTTAAGCTGCGTAATTTCCTCCTGAATGGTTTGCCGATCCTCATCGGTATTAACGCCGTTGGCCGCCTTTACCGCCAGCTCGTTCATTCTCTGCAACATTTCACTTACTTCCGCCAAAGCCCCATCTGCAATTTCAATTATGGAAATACCGTCACTGGTATTCTGGTTTGCCACAGACAGCCCCTCTATCTGCGCATTCATTCTCTTACCCATAGCCAATCCCGCCGGATTGTCCTTAGCATGGTTAATCTTTAATCCCGATGAAAGTCTCTCCAAAGATCTTGCCAGCAGATCCTCACTGTTTGACAGCGCGTTGTTGGATATCATTGCTGATACGTTGTAATTAATTCTCATAAGCTACCTCTTTTCTACTGTCTTACTGCTTCCAAAAAAATCTTTGCCACCCGGTAAAGCTCCCCGTTGTCAGGCCGGCTTTCCGCGGCCCCGGGAGCCGCCTCCCGACTTATTAAGGTCTCAGCACCGCCTAATGTACCTTCCCCGAGAGTTATTCCCTCGACCGTCCAGCGCTTTGAAGCTTCACTGGTGAATGTATCGGCAATTTGCAGCAGTTTCGTAACCTCCGTTTTTTCATTTCCTGAAAGATCTCCAAAGATGGTGCCATCCTTTAATCGGAACCGCGCGGTGATGCCTTCCTCCTGTGAAAACCGGCAGTCTATGCGGACTCTTCCCGTTTCCTCTTCTCCTCTTTCCACTGTAAGGTGAATACCCGTAAGCTCTTCCCCAATATACATGGATAGAAAATATTCCTCCTGCGCGGCAAGGCTTCCTGCCAACGTCAGCCTCTTGTGAGCCAGACGCAGGTTTCTCACATCCAGAAAACTGTCTGTTTCCGTCACAGCTCTTTCGGCTTCCTTTGCTGCGCGTCCCACCAGATCTTCATACCGGCTGCGGAAGGTATCTTTCTCATCCAGGCTTTCCCAGAGAGCGGATGCTTCCTGTTCTTCTGCGGATGCTGTTTCCTTTTCAGAGTCCTCTCCCCTATCCTTCCAAATTCCCCGGAAAATCCCCATATCCTTCAGCAACTCCTGTGCCGCCAGAAGATTCCCGGCACTGGGAGTAATCTGTCCTCTCTGCAGCAATGCATAGCATTCCTGATCTGATATCACAGCCTGGCGAAGCCGGCTAAGCTCCTGACTCCTGTAGGACTCCGAAGCCTCCTCACTATATGCCGCTTCCGTCAGTGCATTTTCGGCATTTTTCACGAAAGCTCGCTCAATCTGATGGGAAATACTTTCTCCGCGGTGCAGAAGCTCCGAAATTGTGCCCAGCTCATCCGTAACACGCACATCCATATGTTTGAATCTTCCAGTTCTCACCGCCGACAAAAGATTGTTCAGGTGAAGCTGCGCCTGGCTGTTCACAAGAGCCCCTATTACTGCGCCATCTGATTTCTCTATCTGGCGCAGCAGACGGTAAATTCCGATATAGGTCTCCCGCTCCTCAGGTGTGATGGATTTATTTTGTTCCAATCCATAAAGAAAACGGCTGTAGCTTTCCGCACTTTCCTGGAATTCTTCAGGAAGTTCCGCAAAATACTGGTCCAGTTCCTGGAGAGTCCTTTCCAAAGGATTTACTCCATCTCTGATCATACGTAATGTGACCGCAGGGGTCATCTTCTCCATAAGAGACTGTACCTGAGCATCCGCAGCCTTCACCAGCTCAATTCCGCTTTGAGTGATTTCCATGCTGTTATAGCCGAGAATCCGGACAGCTCTCCTGTTCTCCGCAGAAGTTTCAAGCATCATATCCTCTAAAATAGCGTCCACATTGGCAAAAGCCTTGCTGATGCTGTCCCCCAGATCCCTTCTGGGAGAGGTCATCAGTGCCTCATAGCTTTCGCCAGCCTTCACGTATGCCTCTTTCAGAGCGCTGCCCTGCTTGTAAAACTCCGTCAGGCTTCCCGCCCCTTCGGAAACGCTCCAGGGACCCAGAATCCGGGCAGGCAGTCCCGGCAGCTGTGCAAGAATTCTGCTGCTTTCCTGATAAGACCGGTATTTTTCAACTGCCTGTGCATCCTTGGGAAAATATTGTGCGGCAAGCTTCTGCTCCGCTTCCTTAAGAGCCTCAACAAGCTCCTCCATTGGCGCCGTATCTATGGAAAATCCACTTTTCAGCAATTTTACATTCACTTCCGCCGTCATTCGCAGGCGAATTTCCTCCAGCTGCCTCCTGGCGGCAACACTCTCAGCTCCCTGAGGAAGATCCAGATTCTGATAGTAAGACAGAATATCCGCCGCCCTTTGATAAATATTGTCCCTTTTCTCCAAATTAGCACGGAAAGGTTCCTTTCCATCTGCAACTGCATTGGCCGCCGCCGCCGCAAAATCTTCTTCCGCCATCGGCAGCCGGAGCTCCTGTATGGCGTTCAGTCTCTTCAGATTCTCCTCTGTAAGAGGCAGGCCGTTTTCCAAAAGCCACTGTCCCATTTTTCTGCCGTCTGCGTCCGGCCTAAGTCCGGCTTTTTCCACCACCCTGTCTATCTGCTCCTCAAGACCTTGGGTCTCGCCGCCCTTTGCGCTTTCCGCATAATACCCTTTGATTTCCTCCGCGTAATACTTCGGAGCTCTGTTTCCCCCGGTCTGTCCCAATGAAGCTTCTTTGCCCCGCGCGCCGCTGCTCTGAGCCAGATAAATGTTCCAAATCTCCGGCTCCATGCCGTTGTCCACAAGATACCTTTCGGCGCCTTCTCCCATTTGTGTAAGCTGAGAAGCCATTTCCCAAGCTTTCTTGACTCCTTCTATATTTTCAGGCGTCAAAGGCACATCCGCCTCCCGAAAGCTTTGGGTGATTGCTCTGGCCAGACTGTCGCTGCCCAGCGCCGCCGACAAAGTACTCAAGTCCAGATCATCCGTATAGCCCACGATATTCTGGCCAGATCTGGCAAGCTCCGCCTTGATCTTATCCAAGATCGTCACTGCCTCTTCCGGGTCCAGGCTTTCAAAATGAAAGCCCTCCTCTTCCAGTTTTGCATAATCTTCTTCCGACATGGTATGCGACATGAGCGTCATATAATCCTGCTGCACGGAAATATCCTTGTTTTCAGCATCCTGACGGATCTCCGCCCAGGACTTTTTGGAAGCATTCCCAAGCACCATATCTGTATCCGGTGCAAAAAAAGTCTCATAGGCCGCTCCTGCCTTTTCCATAGGAACGGCGCCAAACCTCTGAGTCTGTTTTGCCGGCGTCTGCTCTGGCGCCGTTGTCTGAAATGTAATCTTCACCTGTTTCGTCTCCCTGATTGTCCGGTTTTTCACAGCTCTCAGGCATCTCTCCTGAGGGCGTCTCTCTTCGTTATCATTTATTTCGGTACAAACATCGGGATTCTTTACCCCATTATTCTCTACTTGTGAGGAAGAAATCAAAGCGGCAGAAAGTATTGGTCAAAACACAAATATTGCCGCCCCATAGGGAGGCAGATCGAAGCAGATAGAATAATCCTGATAATGAAAAGACTTTTTCCTGGCCATAATTTCTTTAGGAATTTCATTCCCCCATCCGCCAAACCTTTCTTCATCGCTGTTCAGCAGCAAACGATATTTCTTTTTTCTGGGAACTCCCACTACGTAATTTTCACGCTTTACGGGAGTCATGTTCAGCACAAACAAAAGATTTCTGGTTTCGGAAGAGGACCTGCGCACAAAGGCGTATGTGCTGTGCTCCTCATCATCTGCATTCATCCATTCAAATCCCTCCCAGCGATTATCTATTTCATGCATGGCCGGATATTTGCGATATAGCAAAAGCAGCTCTTTCATAAATTCATGTATGCCTTTATTATACTTTTCCTGCAAAAGATACCAGTCCAGCTCTCTTTCCTCGCTCCATTCCCTCTCCTGGCCGAAGTCCTGACCCATAAACAGAAGCTTCTTGCCGCAATGTCCGAACATATAAGCGTAGCCCACTCTGAGATTTGCATATTTGTCCGCCGTATACCCAGGCATTTTATTGACCATGGAGCACTTCAGATGAACGACCTCATCATGTGAAAGGGGAAGAATATAATTCTCACTGTCATTATAGCTCATAGCAAAGGTCAGGGCGTGATGGCAACCCTTCCGGTAAATAGGATCCAGCTTCATATACTCGCAGAAATCGTGCATCCAGCCCATATTCCACTTAAAGGCGAACCCCAGGCCATCTTCCCCGATCCCACAGGTCACATGGGGCCATGCAGTGGATTCTTCCGCTATCGTCAGAAATCCCGGATAGGTTCCCCTCACTACAGAATTCAGATGCCGGAAAAATTCAATGGCCTCCAGGTTTTGGTTGCCCCCGTATCGATTGGGAACCCATTGTCCTTCTTTTTTGCCGTAATCCAGATACAGCATGGATGCCACCGCATCCACTCTGATTCCATCTATATGAAACTCTCTCAGCCAGAACAATACATTGGCAATCAGAAAATTTTTGACCTCCGGTTTTCCGTAATTGAAAATTTTCGTGCCCCAGTCCGGATGCTCTCCAAGCCTGGGATCCGGATGCTCATAGACGCACTGTCCGTCAAATTCCGCCAGACCGTGAGCATCCGTCGCAAAATGCGCAGGCACCCAGTCCAGAATCACTCCCACCCCTGCCTTGTGGAGCTCATTTACAAGATACATAAAATCCTCAGGAGAGCCATAGCGGGAAGTAGGAGCATAATAACCGGTGACCTGATAACCCCAGGAGCCGTCGAAGGGATGCTCGGCAATCCCCATTAGCTCAATATGGGTGTATTTCATTTCCTTCAAATATTCCACAATCCGCTGGGCAAATTCCCGATAGCTGTAAAACCCCTCCGTTCCATCCGGGTGCTTCATAAAGGAGCCAATATGACATTCGTATATTGCCATAGGCTCTTTGTTCATATCAAGCGCGTCGCGCCTGCTCATCCATTTTTCATCTTTCCATGCAAAACCGGAAAGGTCAGCGACCACGGAGGCTGTACCCGGACGGCACTCCGCCAGGTTGGCAAAGGGATCCGACTTGTACAGCTTCCTTCCGTCTCCTGCGGTTATCAGAAACTTATACATTGCACCCTCTTCCGCTCCAGGGACAAACAGAGCCCAGATTCCTCCTTCTCCAAGCTTTTCCATTGGATGGGCGTCTTCCTTCCATTGGTTAAAAGTGCCGATCACATGCACCTTGACCGCATTAGGAGCCCACACAGCAAAGTAAACCCCCTCCACGCCCTCTTCACAGGATAAATGAGCTCCCAGTTTTTTATAAATATCATAATGAGTTCCCTGCCCAAAAAGATATTGATCTGCCTCGGAAATAAAAATCCTCTGCTCTGCTTTCGCCATTCCCCGCCTCCATTATGAAAAATCTTGTTCCGTGAGAATAATCATATCCTCGTCGTCATATCGTCTCGCAAACAAAATATCCAGAAAATGCCCCGGAGTCTTCCTGTTGGCATGACGGATGGCCTCGTCCACAATCTCCTTGACCTCCAGCACCGTCACCACATGATCGATGGTCTGCATATCTTCAATCCGTGTGTGAAGGGCCAGCACCCCCAGCTCATCAATGGAATATTCCCTCTCTCTCGCATACTGCCTTCCGAAGGCTACAAGCGTATCGTTGCTTAATGCCTCAACATCCATACGGCAGGTAAAGCATGCTGAAAGCCGCTTTTGTGCCGAAAGCAACTTATCCATGGACTTTTTGGTATCTTCCAAAATCACAATAATCCCCATGGATTCTTGCTGCAGCGCCTTAAACAGCGCAGCTGCGGTTTCTTCGTTGATCCCCGATGCCTTTTGAATGATCAGCGCGCCGTTTTTCAGCCCCAGAAGAATCTCTTCCACATTCCTGCGATTTAATGCCTGGCCTGAAATCTTTGCCACCTTTCCTGAGAAATTGCTGTCTGTAATCTGCACCTCACGAATCATGTTTTTTGCCAGAGTCAACGTATCCATGCCTTCCTCTCCGGTAAGAATCACATTTCCCGTGTAGGCCGCCAGGCTGATACCATCAATCACCTTTACAAGTTGCTGTCTGGCGGTCTTGCTTTGAATGAACGGCGCATATAGCTCCTTTTCTTCTCTCGTCAGGTTTCTGACCCTGGCTTTGTCACGCTCCACCTCTATCCGGGAACCTGAGGGCTCCTTTTTCGGCACATCGTCCCTTTCCCTGCCCTGGGCTTCGCCATGGGCAGATATATCCGGTTGTCCAAGCTCTTCAGATTCTTCAAAATCTCCAGATTCTTCAAAAGCCTGGAGCACCTCAGAGGTTTCTGACGCTTCAAGCTCCTCTGTAAATTCGGCTCCCTCTTCCTCAGCTTCAGAAAACTTTTCCGCTGTCTCCTCTGGGACAGCCTCCTGGAACGTCTCTTGGAAAGATTCTTCCTGCGTGTCCCCGTACTCCGGAAGAGGCTCTTGTGTAAATTCATCCTCAGTCCCGAAAACTCCAGGGGCATTTCCGCTCTCAAGCTGCTCCAGAAGGCCATCTCTTACGGATGCTTCAAATTCCGTAAACATGTTTCCGGTCTGCTGCAGCACATGCAGACGAACCTCTTCCCTGCGTTTTTCCTGGTTCTCTTTCTTCATTTGTTCCCATTCCGCAAGGACGTCCTGTATGTTCATCTGTCCCGTAATCTGTTTTTCCAGAGGTTCACTCTCCGGCATAACCAGGCTGATCTGGCCATCCGTCTCCTGGGAAAGAACACTCGCAAGCTCCCGGGGCGGTTGTGCCTGAAAGGCCTCCTGAAAAACGGTTTCAGCGCTTTCCTTCCGCATCTGCTCCAAAACCGTTTCCCCGGTCACATCGACAGCGTCCTCCGTTTTCGTTTCATTCTTTTCCAGACTTATTTCGGATCCATCCGGCTCCTCCAAGATATGTCCCAGCTCTCCGGTCTCTCCGAAGAATACCTCTGAAGATTCTATCTCTTCTCTGCGCAGAGTATTGTCCGCCGGTGCCTCTCCTGCTGGCGTCCTTTCATCCCAACTCTGCCGCACCTCTCTTTCCTCCCGGGGCCCGGCAATTTCCCGTATATCTTCTGCAGAAACTCCCTCCCGACTCTCTGTTTCCCATATGTTTTCCGCAGGCTCGTCCTCTTCCAAAATATCCGCTTCCTGAACCTCTGGCTCCGGATTGACATAATGCAGGGAATCACCGGAAGCCTCCTTGGCAGGCTCGTCTCCCAGCACTTCTCTCAGCCCGGCGGCCAACTCTTCCTGAAGATTGATGGTATTATACTGCCCTACATCCATAGTTTTCACCTGGATGTCTATGTTCTCCTGTTGTCTGCCCGTCTCCTCTTCTCCTTCTGAAGGAGGCTCATCCTCTGCCGGATAGTCCTCTGCAGGAGGATAGCTTTCCTCTTCCGGATAGCCATCAGCATTCTCATAGCCCTGCGCTTCTTCGTATTCCTGCGTATCAGGATAATCCTGTACCTCCCCGGCGGGTTCCGGTTCAAACCGGTGATCGTATTTTTCCTGCTGTTCTGAGGTCAGGGGCTGATGAAGCATTTTCAGCTCCATGGCCTTGATCACATATTTCCCTTCTCCAAACCAGAGGATCAGCTCGTCACATTCCTCCACGCAGCGGGTTGCAAGCCCTACTCTATGATACAGATAGGCCAGCTCATAGGCCCATTTTTCCCTATAATCTCTCTTTTTGAGCTCCTCCAAAACCTCAATACGCTCCTCGAGACTTACATCCTGAGCCTCATATAGCTTATACTGAAGAATATAGCGCCCGGGATCCCTGGGGGCTATCTGTACAAATTCCTTGTAATATTCTACCGCCTGTAAAAACTCCTCCATTTTTATGGAAAGCTCACAAAGAGAATAGCAAATCGTCCTGCCCCCGGGTCGGCGCTCATACGCAAGCAGCAACATATCCCGGGCATCCTCGTACCTGCGGTTAATTTTATACAAGTCGCTGATGGTGCACAGCATCATCACGCTTTTGACTCTCCTCCAGTCAATGGTGTCGGCAATCTCCGCCGCCTGAGCGTACTCCCCCTGCGCGATCATCTCTTTTATTTCATCCGCCCTTATTTTATATTCATACTTATCCAAGGTATTCCGCTCCCTTTTTGGTCTTTGGTTCGTTTATATTCCACACTTTTCTAAAGTTTATCATAGCTTCCAACAGTATGTCAAAATAAACGGCAAAAAATATGCAGGCGCATAATCCTGTTATAATAGATCGCTCAAAACGGCAAATTGTTCCAGCGTCAGCGCCTCTCCCCTCACAGTGGAAGGCAGTCCCAGCTTTTCCAAAGCTCGAGCTGCCTCTTCCTTTGATATATGTAATTCGGAGGCATTGCCGAGGCTGTTTATCAGAGTTTTCCTCCTCTGATTAAAGGCCGCCCGGATCAGCCCAAACATTTTCCTCTCATCCCTCACTTTCACAGGCGCCTCTTCGTATCTGACAAGCCGTATCACTGCGCTGCCCACCCCGGGTCTGGGTATAAAGCAGTTGGGCGGTACATTTGCCACAACCTCAGGTCGCGCATAGTACTGTACCGCCAAGGATAACGCTCCGTAATCCTTTGTGCCGGGCCCAACCTTCATACGATCCGCTACTTCCTTCTGCACCATGACCGTTACGCTGATAAGAGGCACCTGTGTTTCAAAGAGAGTCATAATAATTGGCGTAGTAATATAGTAGGGCAGGTTGGCCACTACCTTAATGGGCCGCCCCTGGTTTCTCTCCCGCACCAACTCATTTATATCCGTCCTAAGGATGTCCCCGTTTATCACCATCACATTTTTGTAGGGAGAAAGAGTTTCCTCCAAAATAGGGATCAGCGCCTTGTCAATCTCCACTGCGATCACTTTTCCAGCTTTTTCCGCAAGGTATTGGGTCATTGTGCCGATCCCCGGTCCGATCTCCAGAATACAGTCATCCTCCGTAATCTGTGAAGCGGAGACAATCCTTTCAAGTACGCCGGGGTCTATGAGAAAATTCTGCCCGTATTTCTTCTGAAAATTAAAATGATATTTTTGCAGCACCGCAATGGTATTCTGCGGTATCCCAAGATTTGCCATCTCACTTCTCCTAAAGTTAATACACTATTGATTAAAAAACCGCATAACTTCCGTCAGATCCCTGCAGACAAGGAGGCAGAGCCTTTTAATTTCTTCGTCCGGCTCCACCAGATCCGGCACCATAATCGGCTGCATTCCGGCTGTAGCAGCAGCACGGATCCCGTTGGGAGAATCCTCTATGGCGTAGGCATGCTCCGGAAGCGTTCCCATTTTTCTACAGGCAAGCAGATAAATATCTGGCCGGGGCTTGGAATGTTCCACCATATCTCCCGATACAATCACTGAAAAATAATCAATGAGCTGCGCCTGCCTCAAATGGCTCACTACAGATTCATACCGGGAGGAAGAGGCCAGACCGATCCGAAAGCCCCCCTGCTGCAGGTAAGGAAGCAGTTTTTCTACTCCGGGTTTTAAGGGAAGCCCGTTCTTTTGAATTTCCTCCCGAAACCATTCCGAAACCTTCCTCCGAAACTCTTCATATGGAAACGCCTGTCCCGGGAAACGTTGCTCCCATGCTTCCAGCACCAATGTCTTTGTGTCATTATCATTCAGCCCGATGCAGCGTCTGGACACCTCCTCTATTCCCTCTATGCCTCTCTCCTTTGCCGCTTTTTCCCAGCATTGGATGCACAGTCTTTCCGTGTCAAACAATACGCCATCCATATCAAAAATCACAGTTTTATTCATAGTATTGAAAATCCTCCAGAAAATGAATACAGTTATAGACTACCAGCACATCCATACCCTCCTCCGGTTCGCAGCTCGCCATAAGATTGTATAGACTTCCGTTGAAATATCTCAAATCCACCACATATATCTTGCTGTAATGGGGTGTTAAAAGCGGAATCAGACTGTTGGCATAGGAATCCTTTATCACAAACAGCGTCCCTTTGCTACGATAACTCGTGTCAATGCTCGTAAAAGCATGATTATCGTCCAGAAAAAAGCCGTATTTATTTTTTGTATCCAAATAGCCCTTCTCATAATAGGAAGCCGCAGCTTTTTCAAAATCATAGACGATGGACACAGGACGCTTTATCGTCTCCGGGAAATAGCTGATCCTCTCCCCATCCATAGGAATATTCAGACGGGAATGTAAAGTTCCCAGGAAATCATCCGAAGCGGTTCTCATTCCCGATACATTATAGTCATAGGGCTCCTCCCCGGCGGCCTGGGCCCACGCAAGATAACCATAATATGCACCAAGACTGGTCCAATGGTGATCCGTCCGATAGTAAATCTCCTCTCGGGAATGCTCCTTCAGGGCAGTATATACATCTATATAATGTCGGCTGCCAATCCTCTGTGCCACATAGGCAAGCAGTTGGGTCTGATCATAGAAAGACGCGTTTGCCGGAAGCTTATCCGTAATAATATTGTCTGCCGTAGGTATCAGCATGACTGTGGCATTCCAGTCCTCTGTCAGTTTTTCCAAAAGAGCCACTTTTTTCCTTTCCTGGGCACCGGAATATTCCTCTGGCAGGTGCTGCTCTATCAGATACCCATCCTCCCCAAGATACACTCCGTTAATGTCCTTTTTTTGCAGCAGAATATCGCTTTTCGTCTTTATACCAATCCATTTGTCCCTTCCCACAAACTGATCCGTAATGTATTCTTCATATTCAGCGCCATACTCACCGCTCTTTATACCCTCCTCCGTCATCTCGGGTTTGGAGGCAAGTACGCGGTTCTCTGTCTCGGAATAAATTCTGTCGCTATGAAACATATCGGCCACAGTAATCACAAGCAAAATGGCGCAAACCAGACCGATGGTCAAAATCGCGTTCCTCTTTTCATCCATAGCGGCCTCCTTCCTCTAAAATCTGAAATACAAAAAGGGATTATAGCTGGCATCCACAATATAGGCTATGGACAACAGCAAAAGCAGAGGCGGCATTACCTTTTCTCCCAGACGGTACAGGGCTATACCCCAGCCTGTTTTGATCTTTTCCAGTTTTTTTATCATTCCGCCGGGAAAAGGCGTTGACGCGGCAATCGCCACTACAAACAGAATCAGATATTCTGTACCGAAATACAGCGCCTGCCGGTCCACTCCTACGCCTCCAAAGCCAAACATTGCCCCAAAATATCCCCAAGCCTGACCGAGAGACTGAGAGGCAAAAAACACCCAGCCAAGAAGGACGGCAAGGCATGTATAAATTCTCCCGAATATCTTGGGGACAGCTGCCAGAGCTCTTGCCAGAAACAGCTTTTCCAGAATCAAAAGAAAAGCAAACCAAAGCCCCCACACCAAAAAGCTCCATTCCGCTCCGTGCCAAATTCCGGTGAGCGCCCAAACGATGAGCAGATTCAAAAGCTGTCGAGGCAGGCCCTTACGGTTCCCGCCAAGAGGAATATACACATACTCCCGAAACCAGCTGCTTAGCGAGATATGCCATCTTCTCCAGAACTCTGTAACGGAAGCCGAAATATAGGGATAATTAAAATTCTCTGGGAAATAAAATCCCAAACACGCCCCCAGGCCAATCGCCATATCCGAATAGCCTGAAAAGTCAAAATAAATCTGGAAGGCAAAGGCTCCTATTCCCAGCCAGGCCGTCAGAACGCTGATCTCCCCATAATCCATGGCGGAAATCTCCGTCCAGAGCACACCCAGATTATTGGCAATCAAAACTTTCTTTGCAAGCCCTGCAACAAACCGCTTGATTCCGGCGCTTATCTGATAGAGATCCGGCCTGTGACTGTGAAGCTGCTCCTCCACCTGACGGTATTTTACGATGGGCCCTGCAATAAGCTGAGGGAACATTGTCACGAAAACGCAGAAGTCCAGAAAATTTTTCTGTACCTTTGCCTCTCCGCGATAGACATCGATGGTGTAGGACATGGTTTGAAAGGTATAAAAAGATATACCGATGGGAAGCGGAATATTCAGCAAAGGAAAGCTCGTTCCAGCCAATGAATTTACGGAGCCGATCAGGAAGTCCGCATACTTGAAAAATCCCAGAAGAAGCAAATTTATTACCACAGAAGAGGTTAACAGAAAAACAGCGGCCTTCCTTTCGGCATACCTTGCTATCAGTATGCCATGAATGTAATCAGAAACCGTGGAAAACAGCATCAGCAATATGTACACCGGTTCACCCCAGGCATAAAAAAACAGGCTCCCCAAAAGGAGGATGAAATTTTTCATCCTCTGGGGAACCAAAAAGTAGCAAATAAAAAATATGGGCAAAAACCGAAACAGAAACAAAATACTGCTGAATACCATTCTTACGCTCCATTAATGCTCTACATTGCGGCTCAGAATTTCAATCGCCAGCTCGTTCTGCTCCTGACATTGTGTGATAACGGCTTCATCGCCGCTTTCAGAGGCCGCTGTGGTATCAGCGCCAAGCTGCACAAAACAGACATAGTCCCCGAGCCTTTCGATTCTGGAGGCTTGAATCTTCCCGAGATTCATTGGATATTGTGTGGTATTGTTAATCAGATTGTCCCGGTATTCGTTCAAGGCTTCCTCTACTGCATCTACCTTATCACTTTTTGCTTTGATAATCAATAAAGTATCTACATTTGTGCTGATCATTGGCATTTCGCCCATATAATCCTCATACAGATCTGAAGTGATACCGAAGGTTCCTTCCAACATTTCCGGAGTAATAGCCGTGTTGGGCCAGTAATTTTCTCCAAGGGCTTCTGCCACGGCATCCCGCAAAGCCGTCATTTCCTCGCTCCAGCCCTCCGCCAGATCCATGTTTGTCTCCGATGTCTCATTTTCCTCCTGTGTAGAGGACAGACCCGTCTCCGGCGCCGGAGATGTTTCCGTTTCCTGAACGGCTGTAGTTTCCGCTCCGCCCTCAGCAGTCTGCTGGGCGGACTGATCTGAGCTTCCATTGTTGTCCCCGCAGGAAGCCAGGACAAGCGTCATGACCCCCACACTGAGTAAAACCGATAATTTTTTCATAATAAGACTCCTTCCTTATAATGCTGGTTATAGTATACCCTATTCTTTTAAAAAATTCCAAAACACCTTTCTTAAGAATTTATTATCTTGTATGAGTGCAAGTCCATATAGGAAAACCCGCTGCAGCTTTGTGCTACAGCGGGCCATTTGACTCTGCTACGATTGATCCTGTTTCTTTTTATACACCACTACGCCCGCCACCGCTGCCACCGCGATGACAACGGCCAGCAGTACAAAGAGTAGGACAGGATTTTGGCCATTAGACGCAGGTTCTTGCGCTTCTTCCACAGGAGCTTCTCCGTTCCGGGCCTCCGGCGCTTCTTTTTCCTCCGTCTCGGGTACAGCAGTCTCCTGTGCTACATTTTCCACTACCGCATAGATGCTGAAATGGTCTGTCTCAAACACCACATCTTCATTTTCCAGCCTGAAATCCAGGGCCTCCGCGTTTCCTTCATCATCCACATAATATACGCTCAGATTATCTCGGTCATAGCCTGTGGGCGCTGGGATTCTGACCTCCACCATGCCATAAGGCTGTACCGGCTCTCCATTCAGCAAAAGCGTAATGTTGAAAGCAGCAATCTTTTCTCCCAAAGCCTCAAGATCCGTTGCTGCCTCCTGGCCTTCAGCCAGCTCCGCAATAACCACGGAAAGTTCCCAGGTATCCTCCATATTTCCATGAAGCCGGATGCCTGTTTCCTCGTGTCTTTTTGTAACCATTTGGCTGACTGCAAAGGCTTCTGTCTCAGAAGCCGCCGCCACAGTATATGGTCTCCTTGCTGACATGGAAGCAGCGTTTCTTGCCGCAGCGGACCCCTGAAGCTGTTCACTTGTGTCTGTTCCCGAACCTCCCTGTCCTGCAGATGACGGCGTCTGGGGTGTTCCTCCCCCGTCAGGCTGCTGGATTTCGCCGGGGTTCACTGGCTCCTGAGGCTCTCCGGGGTTCACCGGCTCCTGGGGCTCTTCGGGGTTCACCGGCTCCTGGGGCTCTTCCTTTCCCTCAATCTTGAAGCTTACGGTGGCCGATGCGCCTCCCGCCTCAATGGACGCCGTGTACTCTCCAGGCTCCACAGGCGCTCCGGAAATCTCCTCTTCTCCTTGTCTGTAAATCACACTCAAGTTGTCCAGACCATTGGCTGTCCATTCATGGCTGAAAGATAAAACTGCCTCCTTCTCGCTTCCGTCATACTTTGTATTTGCAGGAGAAGTCAGCATAGCCCTTCCAAGGGTTTCTCCACAAACGCTGCAAAAGCCTTCCAGACCGACGCTATCCGTCAGGCTGCGGTAGGAAACCGTATGACTGTGCACCGCCACCTCTAAAGCGCCGATACTGGGTGTGTCGGCTGCAATCACATTTCCCAGCATATCACGGGTCAGCTCCAGTCCATCGATCTTCTTACCTCTCCCCTCCACCATAGTTTTATTCTGGGGAATGTAATTAGCCGCCCGCTCTCGAAGAATCCTCAGAGGATCCTGCTTGAGATCCTCCACGGAAGCCAAGTTTCTCGTGCCCTCCGCAAGTCCTTCTTCATGATCTTTGTACGCTTCAGGGTTGGCCATCTGTGCGTCCCCGTAATAATTGCCGGGCCAGCTGACATCAGTAATTCCAAAGTCTCCCTCCTTGGAAAACAGATTATTGGTGATGGTGGAACCGGGGGCAATACCAACGTTTGATTTTGAAAATTTCAGCCCCGTCACTCCCTCTTTTACATCCACAATATTGTTCATAAAAATCACATACTCTGCACTGTTTCTGGTATTCATGCTGGAGAACAGATATGTGTTATCCTTTACTATATAAATAGTATTATTGTATACAATAGGCGCTCCATTCACCGTTCCGTTGTTACTGTGATCCTGAAATACCTCCTGATTATTGCCCCAGGCATCGGCGGCGGAAATATTATATCGGAACACAGTGTTTCTCTGACTGCTCATTAAAAGCAGGGCGCCACCCTGATTATTATGGCTATAATTATACTGGAACACCGAATTATAGCAATTGTTGTCCGCATCGAAGGCCTGACCATCCGTCTGTCCGTAGACAGTGCCGTAAATTTCATTGTACTGGAACAAAACATCTGTTGCATAATGAGTCCACGCTGCGGCGTAATATACGCTGTTCAGGTTGATGGAGGCGGAACCGTTCACCACATTGTATTCCACAACGCCGTTTTCCGCATTTTCCTCGAGGACAATTCCATCTCCCAGCGTATCTTCAATATAATTGTTGTTTATGGACACGTTCCTGTTATTCCTGTTATAGCCGGTGCTGTAATTTCCCTCCACCTTTGTACGGATTCCTTCGTGCATGGTCCGCCATACGGTATTATACTGCAAGGTCACTCCATCAAAGCCGGCCTGGTTGTTGGTAGCGGGCGCTTGACTCTGTCCCTGAGGATTCCTGAACTCTGCCAGGGCAATGATCCCTCCTGACATTTTCGGGCTGGCGTTGGCTACGCTGTCGGTCGTATTTGACACCACATCATGCACATAGCAGTTTTCCACCGTCAAGTCTTTCATCAGCTGGCTCTGATCATATGTATACAGATAAATGCCCGCTCTTACATACTGCTCGTTATAACGCGTTCCATAACTCTGTCCCGCTCCGTAATTCGTTATTTCAAAATTACTGATTTCCCAATAGGATTGGTTTACCAGCATAATGGTCGCACTGTAAAGACTGTAGCTGGTTCCCCCGCCGTTGATCAGGGGTCTTCCAGCCGCTTGGATATCTCCATAGGAGCTGAGCACGATGGGCCTTCCTTCATCCCCGTTTCCTCTGGGCCTCAGGTATCCGTTCCAGATTCCCCCCGCTTCAAACAAAATTTTATCCCCCGGCCGGAACTCCATGGCGTTTACCTTATCCAGAGTGCTCCATGCCTGATCCGGCGAAGTCCCTGTATTGGCATCGTTTCCGCCGTTGCTCACATAATAGGTCTGCCCTGTATAGGTCAGGTCATATCGCACCGTTACCTGCGCGGTCACTGTAATATCCGGATAGGAAATCAACCTTCCCTGGACCTGAAAGGAACCAAGATCTGCATAGGAAGATTCAGGTATGAAATCCCACAGAACCTTTTCCATACCGACGGCTCCGGTCTTGTAGGCCACCTCCACCTCGGCGGGAAGTACCGGAGGTTCTCCCAGGCTTACCTCTATCTCCACATCGGCCACGCTTTTTATCATGGGCGCCACTCTCGCAATCAGAGCGGGCTTTTGCACATTATCCCTTGTTGTTGTAGATGCAAAAAGGTCATGCTGATTATTCGCCGCCTGTGTGTCTATGGAAAACACAAAGGAAAGCTCTGTGTTTCCTTCCTCCAGCGCTGCAGTCACAGCCTCCGTCACATCCACCTCATAAACATAGCTGGGATAGTCCAGCTGCACCGTATTTACACGGTTCTGGGCCGTCACGGTCACGGCAGTTCCCACGCCGGCAGCCATGGCGTTCTCCAGTCCGTCCCACGTCAGCGTGTCTCTCGTCCAGCCATCCAGGGTAAAGGTCTGGATTTGAAAGGAACTAAAATCCGCCCCGGGATTGTTCTGTTCTCCGTCGTGGGTCTGAAAGGTCAAAACATACTGATCCTTTCCCTCCCTGTCCAGATTATTCAGATCAAATCTCATCGCGATTCGTCTGGTATACGTTAAATTGGAGCCATCCGTGGTTTTCAGACGCAGCCGATCCTGCAGCTTCGAAGCCATGCCGGACATCAGGATCTGTCCGGTCTTTCCTGCATCGCTTCCTGCCTGTACGTAGGTATCCGCCTCAGGATAAGCCGTGGATGAGGTATTCTCCTGTACCGTTACATACATGGTGACCCCTCCGCTATACCCGTCCACGGTTCCCGTAACCGTATAGGTTTTAATCTCATTCGTATTCACTGCCTGAAGTTCTGTGGAATTCCATGTGACGGGGGCCTTTCCGGTGCCACCCTCCAGATACTCCACAGATACCTCCGTAGGCGGCTGAAATATCTCTCCCCGGCCTACCGCACAAAGCACATCGGGTACGCGGCCGATGGTCTTCTTCACCGGTTCCATTATGCTGAGCTGGGGATGCTTTTCTGAATCAGACTCCGCAAGGCTGCAAATATTCACACCATTATTAGCGACGCGCGTCTCAATAAACAGGCAGAAGGTAATCCTATCCTTCGAACCTGCCACAGCAGTCTTGACCATCTCCGTAACGTCCACCATTATCTTATCGCCCGCATTCGCCGAGTTGTTTTCAGCTGCTCGGCCCAGGGCTGCATCTGCCTGCTGGGACACCGCAGGAGCGCCAGCGCTTCCTATGTCTGCGACATCTCCGCCGCTCACTGTCGTTATCATAGCAGCATCTCCGCCGCTCACTGTCGTTGTCGGAACAGCTACAGCGGCATTCAGCTCAGGCACGGAACTTGCCGTCAGCGCGTTCTGGCCTGCTGCCTCCAGATAAAATGCCTTGGCATCCGCAGGCTTACTGTTCGCAAGCCAATCGGCATAGGTCTGAGATGTGTTCACCGCATCCATATCCCCGTCAAAAGTTCCCACATAATACGGATTCGCATTGCTGTAATTATTATCCTTGTCTCGAATTGTCAGCTCCAATAAAGCCTGTCCTACCTCGCTCTCGTTGTTAATGGAGCTTATGTCAAATTCTATATAGGCTCTCCTGTTGTAATTTTCCTTATCAGAAGCATTGCTGTTGCTATATTTGACACGTAGATAGCCCTCATCGGCAGCAAACCGGGAAGCCGTCTTCCCGCTCATATTTCCCTGCACATAGCCGTTTCTGACAGCCGTCAGTGTCTGGGAACCATCCGCCGCTCGGGCACGCATTTCCCGTCCGATAGGGGCGGCACCCAAAACCAAAGCCATGCTTAACCCCAAGGCCAGCCATGCTTTGCATCTTTTCCTTCCTGCCTTTTTCATTTCCCACTCCTTTTCCTTCTCTTCCAAATCATTGGGAGCAGAATACATCCCCAAACTTTCACAGCTCTTCAAGATTTTGCATTCTCTGCTCCACAGCTTTCTCATATTGCTCTCTTATCAAATAATTTCTCACCAGATCTTTCGAAGACTCAAAGTCACCTCCCTGCCTTTCTATTTCGCGTACCCTGCAGACGCTGGGCAAACCTGCAAATTCCCCTCGAAATATATCCCCTTTCTCATGTGAAAACAGCTCTGTCAAAAGTGTCTGCGTAAACATATCATCTCTGCCCACATCCTTTGTGGAGACCTGGGTTTTTGTCAAGATTTGCAAATTCAGCCCCTCTCTGACATCCGCAATATCTTCTCCACGTCTCCACGCTTCATAGACAGCGTCAAGCGCATCCTCTAACAGAATAGAATCCGTTTCCCCGGGATTGAAGCAATAGCATATATCCACAGTCGCCTGAAGATCCCCTCTCATAGCCACCCCGGTTATATCCATTCGCCCGTAAGCCTCCCGCAGCTGATCCTCTGTGAAATCAAATTCATTTTCCGCCATGTATCTTAAGAGTTGATTTTCCAGATCCTGATAGAGATATAAGAATAAGCTCTCCTCCGTCCAGCGGGTCATACCGTAGCCTGTTGGACCTGTTCCCGCTTCATTCAGCTCCGCAGCCCTTTGCTGTAGCGCCTCAAAGCCTTCCCACACTGGAATTCCTCTTTCCTCTGCCAACGAACGAACTGACACATATCTTACAATTGCTTCTCTGGTCAGTTCATTGGCATATTCTTCTGCCGTAAGCCCTTCTTCATTGGGTGTCTGCCAGCCTCGTTCACCTTTCGACACATCGATTCCATATTCCGCATAAAAATCTCCGCTTGCACGAGCCTTCTGCATGTCATAAAAAAACTCGTATTCCTCGCCGCTGACTACATACTCCCCAATCCTCATACTGTTTCGAGACCAGAGGCCACATCCTGTGCATAAAAATGAAAGCCAAAAAAGCAGTGACAACACAGTGAAATAACGAAAACTCGGATTTTTAACCATACAAGTATCCCTCCCAGAATATTCAACAGGCGAATTATCAAAAAATACAGGCGAATTTGTGATTATTATAGCTTTTCACTTTTTTTCTGTAAACGAATTACATGTTTCTGGAAAAAAATTATTATTTCCAGAGTATTTGTGCAATAAAAAAGCTGTAAAGCATTTTTCAGCCTTACAGCTTTTATTTGTTTATCTATTTAGCAGCACATTATCAGCTTCCGAAAAATTTGAATTTATCCATACCGCTCAAGCTGCACCCTGGCCATATGCCTTGAGATATTAAAGGTGCGAAGGGAGTCCTCCTCCAGTTTCTGTCTCAACCGATCCAAATATACATATCCAAATCCCTGGGCCTTATATCTGTCTTCAGCCTCCAGCCCGGAAGCATGCCAGATCGTCTCTTCGGTCTCGTACAATTCCAGGTCATATCCCAGCTCTTTCATATAAGGAATCAACACCGGCGCGGCATCGGCGCTCAGAGATGCCAGATAAGAAAAGTCCACACCGTAAGCGTTTGTATAGCCTCCGTCATAGATTCCATCCCGGGCGTCAGCCGCCTCCTGCTCAGCGCTTCGGGGAGCGTCAGCAAGATTCACCTTTGCAATCATGTAGTCAGGATGGCTGAAGGACAAAGCCACATAGCATACGGTGACCACAGCAACACTGAAACGGAATAACGGAAATCCTTCCCAAAATATCCCGGCAATTACACCTCCAAACAGCACAAACAATACAGTCAGCGTCCACAGTACAAAAATGCGAAGAAAGGTCAAGTCATAAGTACTGATATAAAGAATCATTCTCATTGCGCTGGATGCAATCATCACAAAGGTACAAAGCGACATCACTGTCAGTATAACCTGCAGCAGCCTGCTTTTTCTAAAAAAGCTCATAGTGCACAGCACAATCACAAGATTCATAATGCTTACAAAAAGAAGCTGAAAAAATCCTTCTCTTGCATACTCCGCATAAGTGTATCCCTCCGGAAGCTGCATTCTGCCTAGAAAAAGCCCGAAAATCTGAATACCCGAAAACAAAATATACAGTAAAGACAACAGTCCCGTCACAGTAATCGCCAGAACAGGCTCACCCTTTCTGTGATCCTTTACTTCCTCTCTGATACTGTGCCTGCACAAGTATGCAAGAAGCAGATAACTCGCAAAAAACAAAAATACAACGCGAAATACCACATTCCAGATATAGGCCGGCCGTAACCAGTCAAAAAAATCCTTTGTCATTTGCCGGAATACTGCATCTGCGCTGCTCAGCAGAGAAGCCGCAAACAAAAGCAGAGGCAGGCCCACAGCAAGTCCCAGAACAGCAAACCAGATTTTACTGTCCTTTTTTCTTCCCCGTAGATATGCCGCCCCATCCGTAAAGGGACGGCCGACCTCCCCCAGGCTTGAAAAAATCAGCTGCAATATTGCGCTCAGATATTTTCCCAGCTTCCAGTTGGCAGTTTCATAAAACTGCTTGAGCAAAAGGCTCATCATCAAAAGAAAAATCCCTGTCTTATTCAGATTTATAATTTTATAGTCGTCGGTGCAGAAAGTGGATACCGCCAGAAGCATCATCCCCGTCATATAAAAGACGCTGCCTTTTTTTAAGGAAATCTCCAGTTTTGATAAACATAAGCACAAATACAAGAGACTTCCCGCCACGAAAAAAGGGAAAGTAATCCCGGATCCGTTACGAAACATGCAAAAGGCATAAAAAGCCGCATAAAGAAAGGTTGCCGGTCCAAAGAAGCCAAACTGGCTTTTTAGCCTCTTTGTCCGTTCCGTGTCCTCCTTCTTCGGCTGAGCGGCCACCACATACGGCGTCGCTGAATTTTGCTTTGCTGTGCTCAGCACTTCCTGGCTTTGAACTTCTTGATTCATACACACCTCCCGTCCGTTTAGCGGACATTTTTACACTTCATCAGGTACATATTCCAGAATATCTCCCGGCTGGCAGTCCAGCGCTTTACAAATAGACTCCAATGTAGAAAACCGAACTGCCTTTGCCTTATTATTTTTTAATATGGATAAATTAGCCAGCGTAATGTCCACTTCGCCTGCAAGCTCCGTAAGACTCTTTTTTCGCTTTGCCATCATCACATCCAGATTCACAACAATTGCCATAAGTACACCCCTTGCCCGCCGTGGAGGCCATTCATTCAATATTTGGAAAGAAGCAGGGTGCTGCGCACATGCGGCCTGCTTCTGATACTGTCATATGGTGAGATCATTTTCTTCCTTATAACGCACAGCCTCCTCAAATACCATTCCAAGAACCTTGCTGAACAGTCCCGCTATCACAAAGACAAAAACCACAACCGCCATGGCAACAGTCCAGTAAACAATACTGCGCACCACCGACATCCCTGCGATAAAAAAACTCCAGTTTCCCATTTTTCTGAGACTGAAAACATTTTCCATGACAAAGCAGTCTTCCTCCAGCACAGTGCGAAAAATTTTCCGAAGCTCGCCGAGAAGCACAATGGCCGCCACTCCCAACACAAAGTAAATAATAACATTTTCTTCATAATACTCCCTAAGCTGGGGAAAGTAATCCCACAGCCCTCTTATGCTCAAGGGAAGAGAGGCAGTTACAGCCATTCCTCCGAAGTACATAATATCCAGAAGGAGCTTAGTCCAGCGGGTCAAAAGCTGCTTTCGCCTGGTTAAATCCTTTTCCAATTTCATGTGGCACCTCTTTTTGGCAGACAAACGCTGCCTTTTTCTTTTATGAGCGGTATACGGTCCTGATGCCGCATTCCTCTTCTTATCATGGCCAATATAGCACTATTTTTTGTGATTGTCAATATATTTTTATTGATAAACAATATATTTTTATTATATATCAAAACTCTCGAACATTTTATATTAGTGTCTTTAACACAAATGAGTCTCAATGTGACATAAAAATCATGAATGGAGGTTCTAATTATGGAGAACAGATTCAGAAAAAATGGTATTGATTATGTATTTGTCGGAGATTACTACATTCCGGATTGGGAACTGCCTGTGGAGGAACGTCCTATCGGAAAATACGGACGTATGCAACGTAAATATCTGAAGGAAAATATTCCGATGCTGTAAAACGATTTGATTTTAAGCTGTCAGCTCTTGATTTAACGTACAACTCAAACCATATTGAAGGAAGCCGTCTGACCCACGATCAGACCAGATATATTTTCAAACTAACACCATCGGTGTGGAAAACGAAGTTCTCAATGTAGATGATGTGATTGAAACCGCAAATCATTTTCGATGTATTGATATGATCATTGACCATGCAAAATCTGCTTTGACTGAGGAGTTTATTAAGGAGATTCATCTGGCTTTGAAAAGTGGAACCAGCGATTCCAGAAAAGACTGGTTTGCAGATAGTGGAAAACTTGAAAAACTCTGCTTATATGTTGGATACAAGACCGTTTCAAGTTTTGTGTAAACTAAGAAAACTGATGTAAGATATATTATTAGTTACTTTGGGCAGAGCCGATTTTTTAAGGTTCTTCTCTTGCTTGTATTATAATGCAGTGTCAGGGCATGTCAGGCAGGGCTGCCCTGGCCATGGCTAAACCAGCCCTCTCAGACCGGCAGCGGCTTATAGTCCGGATAGCCTTTCTTCAAAAAACATCTCCAACTGCGAATGGATTTGCCCCCAATTCTGTCGGTGGCCTGCCCATTTTTTCGCAATGTCCATCATAGCCAGATCTGCATTCACATACCGCGGCTGCAAATCCCGCCTCTGCAAACCAGCCTGCTGCCCGCGCTGCAAAAAACGTGCCATGATGATTCAAGTCTTCTCCCTTTACAAGATGCAGTGTCTCATACGTCCGCATATTTCCCTCTCATTTCAAATGGCTATCCGCCTTATGGCTTGCGGGTCTCATCCAGCCCCATGAGGACTGACGGCCATTTTTTTCCATTTTCCCATTAAATATCTGATTACAAACAATATCACCCTGAAAGTCCAGTCAAGGAGCATTGCCATCCACACTCCCACCGCTCCATAGCCCATGTTTACACCGATAATGTAGCTGAAACCGATCCTGAACACAAACATAGAAAAAACGGAAACCGCCATGGTGTAACGCACATCGTTGCAGGCCCGGAGCATATTGGGGAGCACAAAGGAAAGAGGCCACAAAAAGATGGCCATGCCATTATGAATCATAACCAAAATATATGTAAGCTCCGTAGTCTCCCGTTCAAGGCCATAAAGCTGCAGAATCTGCGGAAGGCCCAAGAGGATCAGGCTGTTTACAATAGCTGTGTACAGATAAGTAATAAAAAGCAGCTTCTTTGTATAATATTTTACCTGCTGCAAATCACCGGCTCCGACGCATCTGCCCACCACAGAAATCATAGCAAGACTCATGGCCTGCCCCACAATGCAGCCCATGCTATCTAAGCTGTTGGCCACTCCGTTCGCCGCAATCTGCATCGTGCCGAAGCCTGCTATAATGCTGACCACAATCACTCTTCCCAGCTGGAATATACCGTTTTCAATACCGCTCGGAATGCCAATGTAAAGAATTTTTTTAATCACATCCCATTCAAACCGGAACCGTTCCCGTGTCAGATACACCATATTATTGGGATTTTTCAGCAGACTAAACAGCACAACGGCAGCTACAACCCTGGAAATCAACGATGGAACCGCCACCCCCGCCACTCCCTGATGCAGTGCAAAAACACCGATGGCGTTACCCGCCACATTGATAATATTCATAAGCATGGAGACTTTCAGAGTAATTCTGGAATTGCCCATGGATCGGAACAGCGCCGCACAGGAATTGTAAACTGCCAGAAACGGGAAGGAAAAGGCCGAAATAATCAAATAGATTACCGCATTTTTAAAAACATCCTGCTCTATCCTGCCGAAAAACAGTGAAATAATCTGATGATTCAGTAAGATTACAAATGCCGATACCGCCACAGTGATCAATCCCACCGTGTAGATCAGTTGTCTGGCCGATCGGCACGCCTCCTGCCTTTTTCCTGCACCGATAAACTGGGAGGTTACAACCGCTCCCCCTGTAGCCAAGGCAGACAGCACACTGATAATCAAATTGTTAAACATATCTACCAGCGACACCCCTGATACCGCCGCCTCCCCGGCAGATGCGATCATCATGGTATCGGCCATCCCCACTGTAATCGCCAAAGTCTGCTCAAATATCAAAGGAATAATTAGCTTTCTCAAATCTTTTTTTGAAAATAATTTTCCTGTTTCCATAGCTTTTCTCTCTACAAAGAAATTTTTCTCAGGAATTCGCTGATTGCTCCATGCGGTACAGACGCATTCCGTTTTCCCATGCGGCTCTCCTTACCTCTTCCTCACTCACTCCCTTAAGCTGCGCCAGCGCAGCCGCCACATAAGGGAGATTCAGAGAAGAATTTCTCTTCCCACGATTAGGCTCTGGGGCCAGATAGGGGCAATCCGTTTCCAGTACAATATAGTCCAGGGGAATGTATTTTGCCGCTTCCTTTAGCTTTTTTGCATTTTTAAACGTCAGAACGCCGCCGATGCCGAAATAAAATCCCATGTCCAGAAAGCGGCGGGCCGTTTCTCTGGAATAAGAATAACAGTGGATCACACCTCCCGTCTCCCCCGCCTTTTCGGCCCTCATAATGTCAATGGTATCTTCTGCCGCCTCTCTGGAATGTATCACTACAGGCAAAGACATCTCCTTTGCAAGGGCCAGCTGCTTTGCAAACCATTTTTTCTGTACCTGTCTTTGGGGCTCGTCCCAATAGTAGTCCAATCCGATTTCTCCCACTGCCACACACTTTTTCCGGCCGCACTGTTCTTTCAGCCATGTTATGACTTCCTCATTCAACCCCTTTGTTTCCTGGGGATGTATGCCCATGGCCCCATAAATAAAATCATAGCGTTCCATAAGCTCCATAGTGCTTTTACAAGAAGCAATTCCTGCTCCTATGTTGACTACCCGCAGAATTCCCTGACTGGGAAGCTCCCTCAAAACCTCCTCCCTGTCTTCGTTATAGGCCTCATCATCATAATGGGCATGTGTGTCAAATATTCCCGTCAAGTTTATTCCTCCAGCTCATTTTCAAAAAAATCAGCAGGAACAGTCTTTCTCCTGTCCCTACTGATTTTAGTTTAACATTTAACCCTCTGTTGGGCAATATCAATATCAGGTCTATACCTCAAAAATCTGCATACTTTTATGTAACTTCTCCACACTGTCCTTCTGCTGGCGGGCAATTTCCTCAATACTGCGGATTACTTCACTGACATGGGATACTGATGCTGCAGATTCCTGAGTGCTTGCGGCGTTTTCCTGCGCTACCGCAGTCAGATTCTGAACCGTATCCGTCACATTCGCCTTGGCCTCGTTCAGTCTGTCTGTTTTCTCCGCCACTCGTCCCAGCGCTTCAATGGCCTGCTCTACCTGCTTGAGCACCTGTCTCACCTGCTTATCCGTCTTTTCCACATTATCATTCTGCTGTCCCATGACGGTCTTAACCTCCTCCATGGTTCCCACAGCCTTTTGGGAATCCTCCAAAAGGGAATTGATAATATTCTCTATCTGCATTGCGGATGCATTGGACTGCTCTGCCAGTTTCTGAATCTGAGCGGCCACCACCGCGAAGCCTTTTCCCTGCTCTCCTGCCCTCGCGGCCTCAATGGAAGCGTTCAGAGAGAGAAGATTGGTCTCTTCAGCGATCTCCGTAATCAAAGCCGTAGCCTCCTTGATCTTCTGGGCAGATACATTAGTCGTATTTGTCTGCGCATAAATCATGTCTATGGACTCTCTGGTTGTTACATTGACGCTCTGCAGATCATGAAGGGTATCCACTGCCGTCTTTCCCAGCTGCTGAATCAGCTTGGCGCTCTCATTCATTGCGTCAATTTCTTCCGCTGTTTCTTCTATCATATTGCCAATGACAATGATATTTTCCGTAGCCCTCTGGGTCTCCTCCGCCTGTCCGGTTGCCCCCTGCGCAATTTCCTCCACTGCCCGGTCCACCTGCTCAATATGCTCTGAGGTGATTTTTGTTTCCTCCGTCAGATGCTCTGACGCTTCATTGAGAACCTGACTCTGTTCTTTGATGCTCCCAATGATCTCCTGCAGCTCCTCCTTCACCATCATAATGCTGCGGCTGATATTTCCGATCTCGTCCTTCCGCTTGAGAGTGCTTTGGCTCAGCTCTATGTTCAGCTTTCCGACGGATACCCGTTCCAGAGCATTGGTTCCCTCATGAAGTGTCTTTACCATCTTATACACCACCGCAAAGAGAAACGCGGCACTGCATACGAAAAGAATAAATGTAGCCACTGCCATAAGGATAATAATATGGCTGATCTGATCCTGTGCGTGCGATTGGGGCATACCCGCAAAAATCATTCCTGTAACATCCTGCGTTCCGCTCTCATACAAAGGAATATAATATCCGAAAAAGGGCTGTCCTTCTACGACGATATTCGTATCAAAATATTCTTCCCCATCTCCCTGAACCCTGTCCAGCACAGCCTCGTCCGCCTGAGTTCCCACAACACGATTCCCCTGCGCATCAACAATCGAAGTCATGTATCTCGTTGGGCCATAAAATACTGTGATGTCTATATCTGTCGCCTGTTTTATATGATCCGCTATCTCAGATGCTTCACTTACATTGAACTCCCCTTTATACAATACGCCTCCGTCCACACGAAACTCCCCCTCATCCGCGTGCTCCAAAGTCTCCCTTACCGCCACCGCCGAAGCCCGTAAGCCATTCTTAATGCTCTCCGTCAGAGCGTCACCGATTCTGTTATTCCCGATCAGGATCACTGCAAGTCCCAGCCCCAGCAAAGGCGCCAGCGCCAGCGCAAGAATTTTAGACTGCATTTTCATAGCTCGATTCCCTTCTTACAAAATATAT
Organism: uncultured Acetatifactor sp.; assembly: GCA_944383825.1. GTDB lineage: Bacteria > Bacillota > Clostridia > Lachnospirales > Lachnospiraceae > Acetatifactor. Next base: position 101,412 of record CALWRA010000001.1, read on the forward strand.
AAATTTTCTAATTCATATTATATCATTTTGTTTGGAATTGTCTATCATAAAGTGAAGGTTATAAAAAAGAATAGGTTAAATTTGTAAAATATGCTGAAAGAAGTGTTGTTTTCCTATAGCCTCCTCCAAAAAGGGACCCCCGCATTAATGCGGAAGCCCCTTTCCTGGTTTTATTGTGATTTTTTCTTTTTCCAAAAAACGATTCCTGCCGCAGCCAAAACAATCACCACTATGATCAAAATGATAGCTGCAGAAAGCCAATCTCCGTTTTCATTCTGCTCCGTTGGCGCTTGAAGCTCCTTGTTTTCCGTTTCCCCGGATGTCTCACGGCTTTCAGCGGTATCCGAAGTGTTTTCCTGTTCCTGAGCGTTTTGCACCTGTTCATTTTCCACAACTGCATACACGCTGAAATGGTCTGCGTCAAACTCAACGTACTCTCCTGACAGTCGGAAAGCAATACTTTCATGATTACCTTCATCATCAATATGGTATACGCTCAGAAGATCTGGATTATATCCTTCGGGCACTGGAATTTTTACCAAAATGCTATCCGACGGCTGAACGGGTTTCCCGTTAAGCAATAAGGTAATGTCAAACGCCCTATAGCGTTCTCCCAACGCATCAAGAGATGTCTTTACAGGCTCAGCGATGTTTTCACTCTCCTTGATTTCCACAAGCAGCTCCCACGAACTCTCCATTGCTCCTTCCAGCACAATTCCTGTAGCCTCGTCCTGCTTGGTAATGCTGACGGGCACTCGTTCCATGCTGCTCATCAAAGTCCCAGAATTTCTCAGTGAATCCCTACTTTGTGTCTGTCTGTTTGTAACAGGCCAGGTATTGCTTTGCTCTAAAGAGCCGGAGACATTATTCTGACCTGTTCCGGTATCTGTACCTCCTCCCGTGCCGCCTGAAGAGGAACCTCCACTTCCTTCTCCGGAGGTATTCCCATTATTTCCCGGGCCGGAAGTGTTTCCGCCTTCTCCCTCACCGGGACTGTTCCCTTCTCCTCCTCCGGGAGCGTTTCCATCCTCTCCTCCAGGAGTGTTTCCATCCTCTCCTCCAGGAGTGTTTCCATCCTCTCCTCCAGGAGTGTTTCCATCCTCTCCTCCAGGAGTGTTTCCATCCTCTTCTTCGCCTGTAGTCTGTTTGTTTGTCATAAAGCTTATTTCCACGTAATCCGACCTGTTTCCGGCTGTATCCACGGCGCAGATTCTAAGTGTATATTCCGTACCGCTTTGCAGCCCGTCCAAAGTCGCTTGTGTCTTAGCTCCTGCCGTCTGCGTTAAAAGAACATCTCCATGATAAATTTCATATCCTTCCACTCCAACATTATCCGAAGCGGCGCTCCAACTGATTATGACGCTGTTTTCGGTAATACCGGAAACCTGAGGAGTCCCCGGAGCGGCAGGCGCCTGAACATCCTTCTTGGTAGAAAAGCTTACCGACGCCGGAGTGGATTTATTTCCTGCCGCGTCAAGAGCAATCAGCTCCAGATTATACGCATGGTCGGGCTCAAGTCCATTCAGTCTGACCTGGCTTGCGCCGCCTCCCACGCCGGCAAGGCGTGTTCCCTGATGGTACAGCTCATATCCTGTCACTTCCCGATTGTCCATAGAAGCCTTCCACGTCACAAGGGCGCTGGTTTCTGTAATATCCTGTGCCTCTACCTCAGATGGCACGGAGGGCGCTTCAATATCCTCTACCTCCTCATTCAGATAAGTAATAATGGGAGTTGCATATATACTGGGAGCGTTGGGATTATTTTGAGCCGCAGCCCTCAAACGTATCCAGTCTCCTTTCTGTACCGTAAGCTCTGCTTCTGGGAAGTTTCCCTGCACGTTCATCTGACTCATTTCACAGGATTGTATCAGATTCTCGTTCAGATACAGGCCAAGCTCCACGCTCCCCGCGGTATTATTCTGTCTTAAAAACGGCTCGTCCGCTTTCAGCTCAAAGGTAACCTTCCCGCTCATAGGCGCACGAAACGCCATAAAAACATAAAATCCGTCATCCGCCGTAAAGTCCACAATCAGCCCGTGGCTGGACTCGGTCACACTGCCCTTTGTTCCTTGCGCCCCCACATTGTCCCAGCGGTTGCTTGCAATTTCCCAGGTTGCATACTGGCTGGAATAATTTGTAAAGTTTACATACTCGCTGCTTCCATCCTGATACTGGGCAAACCAGACATTTCCCTGCTGCTCATCTACATAATCCCTCGTCCAATGATACTCATTTTTGATCCGTATGGTATAATTTTCCTGCGTTATTCCATCTTCGGCCAGAACTCTTAAGGTCATTCCATCCTCCAGAGCTCCGGAAATCACTTCCTGGTTCCCTTTCCGCACAGCTGCAGATGCCGTGTCGGCAATGGTAATTCCACTCAAAAGGCTTCCCGGCGTACAAGGATTATTAGGGGTGGAAGGCACATATATTTCATTTCCCTTCACCATAAAAATGCTCTCATAGAGGGTGGCGTCATTATCGGCCAGAATTGTGTAGCTGATGGTCTGTCCCCCGTGAGAAAGCGTCACTGCCATTCCCGGCTTTACAATGTCTTCTTCCCCCAGCTTTGAAGCTCCGTCCATCACGGCAATTTCCACGCCGGAATCATAAACCAGATTTTCCAAAAGCTGGCTTACTGTAGTATTTTTCTCCAGTCCTGCAATGGTGTTTTGCTGTCCGATTCCCTTTGTATCCACCGTATAAACTCTGGAGGTAATTAACAGGGAGACCTCATCGCTTTCCGCTGCTCCTATCTCGGGCACGGCGCCGATTTTCCTTCCAAAAAAGTCTTTTTCCGGCACAAATCCATTGTCATCCACGATTACCTTGCCCTGGTTGATAGCCTTGGAGCCTTCCGCAAGCAGGTATCCTTTCCACACGCTTCTGTCATACACTCCTGGTCCGTTTGCAACGGGCGCACTGGGGGCTTTTCCCGGATCTGCAAATACCGCTTCTCCTGCATTGACGCGAATGGGATTCGTGTCTGTGTCAGGCACATTTGTATAATTATAGTACAGATTATTGTCATAGGTCAGACGGTTGTTGGGCCTCCAGGTTTCATTTCTGGGCGAAGAGCCGCTGTAATAAAAAATATTATTCTCAATTTTTCCGGCTCCGGTATTCATATCCGGCCTGATAACCGGAACATTTTCTTTCATATAAAACGTATTATTGTAAATATGCGCATCAGGGTTATTCGGCACATTCAGCACACCAATCAAATCATTCTGACTGATATTATAGCGGAATGTACTGTTTACCGCCTGTTGCAGGCAGAACATTACAGCGCCACCCGTATTGCCGCTGCTGTAATTATATTGATAAAGAGTACCGTCCCCCGAATCTGCATCCCATGCCTGTCCGTCTCCGTTGCCCTGTCCGGCATTCAATGTGTCATAGCATTCATTGTATTGAAAGAGGGCATCCTTGCATTTCCATGGCCAGATAGCGGCAGCCACACGTCCAAAATCCGTGCTTTTGTAATCGGTAAGATTAATCTGTCGTGCAGCATCCACGGATACATTGTGCTCTACCAAAGGCCTGTAACAGTACATTGTGGTGATAGAATCTCCGCCTGCAGCGTCTATATAATTATTTCTGATTACCACATCCGTATTTCCATAGCGCATACATATTTCATCACTGATTTCCGCTGCGGAAAATTTATCGGAGTGCGCCCCGGTATAGGCTGCCGCAATTCCCCACCTGTTCACATTGGCCACATGACAGTTTTGAATTACCAAATCGTGGAATCTGGGAATTCCCGTCTGTCCCTCATTGGCGGGCTTTGCCATGATAAAATAAATTCCGCCGTTTACCATATGCTTATCGTAAACGTTGCCCACCACATCATGAATATAAAGATCATCCAAAACAATATGTTCCAGAGTTCCTCTATTCTGTGCAACACCTGCCACCCCCGTCCTGTTCATTACATTTGGATCGTTATACTGCAGATTAGCGCCTGTGGGATTCTCCTCATCTCTGTTGCTTCCTCCCTGATTGGTAATTTCCAGACCGCTGATTTCTATGTACTCCACATCATATAAAAGGATAGCGGTAGATACCCAGCCCCTATATTTATGCCTGACATTATCAAGCTGCTTTCCATAGTCCTGATACCATTTACCAGTTCCGTTGGTGTTGATCACCGGCTTGTTTCCAGAACCATAGGTTCCTATAATGACTGGAGCGCCCTCTGCTCCGCCTTCATTTTCCAGATGCAGATACTGACTGTCAAAAACAGATCCTCTCTCCAGAAGCACCTGATCGCCCGGGCCAAGAGTCAGCTCATTGATCTTATCCAGAGTCCGAAAGGGCTTATCCTGGCTCATTCCATTATTTTGGTCATTCCCATGAACTGAGCTGACATAATAAGTGGTTCCCACCGTAGCCTTTAAAAGCATGTTGGCACTGACAGACATATTTCCGCTGACAGTATTATTCCCGCTGACAGCGGAGCTTTCTTTTACCGACGAGCCGACATTTTCAAGCTGCGCTCCCCTTACCGAAGCAGGCGCAAGCAGCATGGCAGCAATTAAAATTCCCGACAATCTCTTTCTCCATTCATGGCTCTTCCTTTTTTTTCTAATAAATGCTATTGCCATTTTTCCTCCTCTTAACCTATTCTCCATACCATTTCCGAATTTTCTCCAAGGTTACGTCGTACAGTTTTCCTTCATCAATCCATACCTTCAGCCCCTCTTCATATTCCGCAATCAGCTCCCTGTATCTCTCCTTCTGCAGCGCAGCATCCACTACGCTCTGAATTTCGTCCAGCTGAGGTTCCGAAAAGCCGTCAGGCCCCGTCCACTCATTGTTTCTGAAATATTCTTCCCTCTCCTGCTGAGAAATCTCCAGCTCCTTATTATTCTTGTCATTCAAAAACTGTTGTTCCAGCGCTTCCAGTTCATAGCTGATATATTGCTCCAAGGAAAATTGCGTCAATCCGTATACAATTTGTCCCTGCTCCAGACTTTTCTCCCGTTCTTCATTTTCGTTACGCCATCGTTCAAGCAACGCCTCATAGCCGTCATCTCCCACATACCCCCTTTCTTCGGCCAATTTATAAACAGCTCTCCTGTAAGCAAGAGCTCTGACTGCGTGATCCATCATTATCCTGACGGGGTTCTCCCCTTCGTATTCGGTTTCCCATTCGTCCAGCGTTCCCAGCGCTGTACTGTATTTTTCCAAAAAATACTGAGAAACGCTGAATCTGGTTTCTTCCATGATCTGAAAATATTCTTCTTCACTCACCTCCTCACCGTCTATCTTCATAAATGAGCCGCTGCCGCCTTGAATAAAGCCGACAATAAGCACAGCTGCCACAATTATTACGATTGCTGACGAAGCCAGCACGATTGATTTTTTCATCCTTCCGCACACCCGCATCTCAAAAATCTGTACATACTTTTTTTATAAGTGTATTGATTTTTCGTCTTTATTGATATAGCGATGTTGCTTAGTTTTTAATTAATATTGTTAATATACATAAATTTATCATGATAAATATGGCATTACACAGCAAATTTCTATTTTTTAATTGCAAAACCGGTATGAGACATTTCTTATGCTTTTACATCAGAATCCTTCTATATGGCCAGCATAAAAAGGCGGCTTCTTCAGCTTCAGACGACGCTTGCTTTATAGACAGTAAACAAGTTTGCTCCAAAAAAGGGATTGTTATAATGAAACGATTTGAATAAGTCAGATTAGAGAATTGGATAAGTAAATAGTCGAACACATTTCATTTCTGAAAAATTCCAGGCTCGATAAACCCGGATATTATTATGTCAAAGACCGCAATATCCGGGTTTCATTTCTTACCAAATATGATTTTTTACAGCATGTGAAATTGCTCTCTCCTGCTTAATAGTTTTCACAGTGAATCTCAAAATAGCTTTGAGGATGGGCACAGGTAGGGCAGGTTTCCGGCGCGGCAGTTCCCACTATAATATGTCCGCAGTTACGGCACTCCCAAACCTTTACCTCGCTTCTGGCAAAAACTTCGGCCATTTCCACATTATGCAGCAGTGCGCGGTAACGCTCCTCATGGTGCTTCTCAATAGCAGCCACCAGACGAAACTTTGCCGCCAGCTCTGGAAATCCCTCTTCCTCAGCTGTCTTTGCAAAGCCATCGTACATATCGGTCCACTCATAGTTTTCCCCTTCTGCGGCGTGAAGCAAATTCTGCTGCGTGCTGCCAATGCCGTTCATTTCCTTAAACCACATTTTTGCATGCTCCTTCTCATTCTCAGCAGTCTTAAGAAACAAAGCCGCAATCTGCTCGTAGCCCTCTTTCTTTGCTACGGACGCAAAATAAGTATATTTATTGCGCGCTTCGGATTCCCCCGCAAAAGCAGCCTCCAGGTTTTTCTCAGTCTGTGTTCCGGCGTATTTGTTCATCTTTGTTTCCTCGCTTTTCCTTTGTTTTTATTCTCATGCCGAAGCCGTTCATACAGCGGCATAAAAATCTGTTTGCTCATTCTCGAGACTCCTGTTCCGCTTTCCTACGGCATTCGGCACACAGATAGTACACTTTCAAGTCATAGAAAAGAAAGCCATCGCCAAGCTGCCTTTTCAGAGAATCTGTAAGATCCTCAAAGCAGACGTCTGTAAGCCTTCCGCATTTGCTGCATACAGTATGATCGTGCTTCATAGACCGGTCATACCGGTCTGCAGAGCCCTCCACCGAAATTCTACGCAGCATTCCGGCCTCGCACAGCTTGTTCAAATTATTGTAAATCGTTGCGAGAGCTACGGCAGGATAACATTTTTTCAATTCTAAGAAAACCTGCTCCACCGTCAAATGCTGTGTGGATTGCGTGACAAGCTTATAAATTTCTTTTTCATATTTCGTCATAAGTCCCGTTTCTTTTTTAGAATTATTCTAAAACTATTATATTGGTTCTAATCCCTAATGTCAAGGGTTAAATATCCAGATTCTTCCACATTGAAATTTATATAGAAATTTTGTTGCTATACAAGAAATGTTCGCGTTCTCTGTACTGCAAAAATTTTCAAAAAATGCTCTCAGACCTCCCAGATAATCGGGGTCATCCGTTCTATTGCCTCCGCTAATCTTGCCTTTTCATATTTCTGAAATCTTAGTTTTCCAAATAATCCATTAATGGAGTTAAATATTTCTTATCTGTCCAATCACAATTTTGTCCTGCTGCACACATAAGAGCTTTCATCCACGGCTCATATGTACTGGGATCTTTTTTTGCTACAGATTTTTGTAACATTTTGCATAAAGTTCTGTCCATAAAGTTCATTTTACTTTCATCCCATGCGCCCCTCCCGTAAAAAAGCGGAATTTCTCTTAATTCTCCTGTCAGATTATGTTCCTTAATTTGTGCAAATGCACTCTCATCAAAGGGAGAAGCACCAACACACAATACAGCTATTTTCTTATCCTTTATTCTGCTGATATTCTTCTTTAAAAACGATAAGCCTGCTATTCCAGAAGCGTATATACCCCCACACAATACAACTATATCGTATTGTTCCACTTCATTCACCGTCACTTTCAGCACTTCTGCACATTGAAAATCCGTCATGCTCTGAAGCCATTCGACATATTTTTTTGTAGCTCCATATTTGGACTGATAAATAATAATTCCCTTTTTCATAATCAATTCCTTTCTGAAAACTCATATTTTTCCCTTTTTCAATTTACAATGCGCTTTCAATGGCTTTTTGAATCCATACCCAACATCTGTTTCAATTTCTGCAACCTGACGACCAGTCAAGATATTGTGTGAGGTCTTCGATCGGAACATACTTTTCGTTTGCCATGCGCAGCATGATTGCCAGACCTGCAAATCGATTGATGCCTCGGTTCATGGAATAAAGATTAATCTTCTGCCTCTCTCTGAGTTCCCTCCAGGGCTCCAACTCCCACTCCTCCACAACAGATGACTAAAAGCAAAGTATGTTTTACTGCTCATAGTATTATCCCATGGCGCATCCTTCCGAATCCACACATATCAGATATGCTCCCTCATTATACACCTTCCTTTTAAAATTTCACAGCCTTCACAACCTGCTTTCGTGCAGAATATACAGCGCTTTCATCTGCCTCCGGGAGACCTCAGGGGAATATCCGTCCCATTTTCTATCAACACAAATAAAAAAAGTCCCAAAACCCGCATACACGCAAGTCTTAGAACCTTTAGTGCGCCGCCAGGGGCTCGAACCCTGGACACCCTGATTAAGAGTCAGGTGCTCTACCAACTGAGCTAGCAGCGCATTCATGATAAATGTTTTACAACGCAAAAATTATTATATTATATTGTTTTCTGAAATGCAAGTATTTTTTCCAATTTTTTTATAATTTCTAAAATTTGTGCATTTTACTGCCCTTTAAAGGCAGCGGCCGGACATATGGCCCGCTTACACATCGGCAGAGGGCATTTCTGTATAAGGCTTATTCCCATCATGCCCACTCTCCTTTTCGTGAGTCTGCCTGCATTCCCTGCAATAACCGTACAGCTCAAGTTTATGTCCTGTAACGATAAAGTCTCCTGTTTCCTGCTCTAATTGTACATGTGCAAAGGGGCAGCTCGAGAGCTGTATTCTTTTATGGCAATCCAAGCAGACAGCATAGTGAGTATGTCCCCCACGATTCAGCTCATACACCGCCGTTCCGTCCCCCAACCAGTTGGTTCTATTGACCATGCCTTTTTCCTCAAAAGCAGCAAGAATACGATAAATAGTAGACACTGCATAGGATGCATCTGACTCATCCTTTTCCACACGGTTATAAATCTGTACGGCGCTCAAAGGCTCCTTTGCCTCTAAAAGAACCTGATATACGCATTTGCGCTGTTTTGTCCACTTGATTCCTTTTGGGTATGTGATATTCCAAATTTCCCGGTTTTTTCTTTCCTGACCGCTCATGCTCCTCACTTCCTTATCGCGAAAGCCCCGGATGCCCGTCAGCCGCCGGTGCGCCTGTTATATGACCCATTCTATCACAATTCCAGTTAAAACGCCAATAGCATATAACAGACATACAATTTTCAAATTTTCCTTTTTATTATGGTTTGCCCGAAATAAAACCAGAAGCCCGGCGCCCGCGCCCGAAAGCAGCCCCGACATCATGGCCCCCGTGCTCATGGCTCCGCTGAGATAAAGCTGCGTGATGGCTACTGAGGCCGCACAGTTTGGAATCAGTCCCACAGCGCCCGCAAGGATAGGTCCAAGCACAGGACGATTTAGAATCAGCTCCGCCAAAGCTTCCTCTCCCACAAAATGCAGAACTACATTCATCACAAAGGTAATTAAAATGATAAAAAAGGTGATCTGCAGCGTATGGCTAACTGCGGATCGCAGAATTCCTTTCTCACAATGACAGTGCTCATGTGCACAAATGTCATGAATGTGATGATGCTCCTCCTTATCACTCTTCCTGAAAAGAAAAATGTCAATCAGAAAACCGGCAGCCGCTCCAATAAGAATTTTTGCGCTTAAGATATTAAGAATCAGTCCCAAAGGCTGTTTTTCTGAAATCAAAATAGGCAGCATTTCATCGGATGTAGAAAGATAAATCGCTATCAGCGTCCCCAGAGAAATCACGCGGCCCGCATACAGTCCGGAAGCAGCCGCCGAAAAGCCGCACTGTGGCACGGCTCCCAAAATTCCGCCGATTAGGGGGCCCATTCTTCCTGCTTTTCGTACCAGCCTTTCCGTTCCTGCACCGGCTCTGTGCTCCAGATATTCCATTGCAAGATAAGTCAAAAACAAAAATGGTATCAGCTTCAGGCTGTCAATCAATGTGTGCTCGATTATATGTAGCATACGCTCCTTCCTTTCCTTCAGGCATCTTACTCCAGCGAATAAACGGATATTTTCTATCTCTTTACAGACATAACAAAATTCATGTTTTGTCGTCTTTCCGGTCCATGTATAAAAGTAGTCTAAATGCAAATGAATTGCATTTGCATTTAGACTATACCATAATCCGAGAATTGTCAAGAATTTTTGAGTTTTTGAATAAAAGTATCAACATCCTCTGTCAATATTCGTTTACCACCTGAAAAATATAGAATTTCAAATAAAAGGACTGGTCTGCAGCCCACAAAATGGGATGATCGCAGGCCTGCGTCCGAAATTCCACCTGCCTCAGCCTTCTGTGCGCCCCTTGTGCGGCTTCACGAATGGTTTTTGCAAACAGCTCCGATTCCATAAAATGAGAGCAGGAGCAGGTTGCCAGAAAGCCCCTGTCACGCACCAGCCTCATTCCCCTTAAATTAATCTCACGGTATCCCTTCACAGCGTTTTTCACGGAGCTGCGCGACTTGGTAAAAGCGGGAGGATCCAGAATCACCACGTCAAAGCTTTCCCCCTGATTCTCCAGCTTTGGCAGAAGGTCAAATACATCCGCGCACTGAAAGCTCACTCTACCCTCCAATCCATTCAGCCTTGCATTCTCCCTCGCCTGCTCCACCGCAAGGGGTGAGGCATCCACTCCCAACACGCTTTTTGCTCCCGCTATCCCTGCGTTTAGCGCAAAGGAGCCGGTATGAGTAAAGCAGTCAAGCACCTTTTTATCATGGCACAGGCGCCGTATCGCCATCCGATTATTTTTCTGATCCAGAAAAAATCCTGTTTTCTGTCCGTCTTCCACATCCACAATATATTTTATACCGTTTTCCAATATTTCCACTCTTGTATCAAAGGCTTTCCCTATAAATCCCTTATACCGCTCCATGCCCTCCTGAAGCCTTACCTTGGCGTCGCTTCTCTCATACACCCCCCGAATAAGAATCCCCTCCTCCGCAAGCACCTTTTTCAGCGCCTTCACAATTACTGTTTTCCATCTGTCAATTCCCAGAGCCAGAGACTCCACCACCAGCACATCCGAAAATTTGTCTACTACAATGCCTGGGAGAAAATCGGCCTCCCCGAAAATCACACGGCAGCTTTCCGTGTCAATGGTCTCCCTTCGGTACTCCCAGGCTGCTCTTACCCGCCTTTCCATAAATGTTTCATCAATAAGGTCCTCTTTTTTTCTTGACAGGAGACGGATGGCAATCCTCGATCTCATATTGATAAATCCATATCCCATAAAATAGCCGTCAAAATCCTGTATGTTCACGATGTCTCCGTTTTCGAATCCTCCCATAATAGAATCTATCTCGTTGTCATACACCCACATTCCCCCGGCTTTCAGGGTGCGTCCCCCACCCTTTTTTAAAGTCACTGTCGCTTGATACATCATCCGCTCACTTTCCTTTCCCTGTTGTTCATCCATACCAAAAATAATATCCGTTTTTTACTTGACAATCAACGCCTTTTTATTTATTATTTTACTGTTGGAACAGCGATGCGTGGCTCAGCTTGGTAGAGCGCTGCGTTCGGGACGCAGAGGTCGCAGGTTCAAATCCTGTCGCATCGATTGATAAATTCGTAAGCTATATTTCTGCCCTGTAATTAAGGCCGGAATGTAGCTTTCTTGTTTTATATTTTACAATTGTAATCATATCAAGCCAAAATCCTTATAATGATACTTATGAATCCAATAACAGCGGTGAGCTTACACGTTGATATATGAAACCACACCGATAAAAGTACGGCAGAAAAAATAGCTGTCACTTTTTTGGAGAAGCAGAGAGCTGTTCTGCAGAAAATCAAAACGCTTGAGAAGAAACTGGAGGTGACTTGATGCCCGTACATATTTTTCAGGTGGATGAGACCAATTTTGAGATTTGCAGAAAATACGGATTGGCTGGAATATTTGATGCTGAAAGGGGAAACATTAACGACACTCTCATATCTCGCCTTTCACTTATGCGCATCGGTGATCCGGTGCTCTTTTACGTGGGAAGGTCCAGCATAAAAAAAGAGAAAAGCAAAAAAGAGCTATATGGAGTGTGGAAAGTTTCAAGCGAGCCTTTTTATGATACCTGCCCCGTCTGGACGGACCAAGTGTACCCTTACCGCATCTGTGTGGAAGAACTGGATGGAGCCGTATTTAAAACCCCTATCAGATTAAGCGACATTTACCATCTCATAGATACCGGACGAATTTGGACCTTTGCGCTGATGCGCAACCACACTTCTGTAAACGCAGTTTTTTCAATGACTGCCCAGGAGTATGATGTAATCTACGATGAATTTATCAAGGTGAACCAAGATGGCCCTACAGTGCAATACCTGACTGAGCCCTATAGGAACAGCGACTCTCCGCTGATGAAGCGGCTTCACTATGAAAAGGGACTGCTCAAATTTGAGTCTTCCTTAATGGCATTGCTGGCAGACGGATTAAAAACACATACTTATTCTGATGTTCTGCATCATTACAGCGACTACTCCATGTACGTTCCAACCAACTGGGGAAAAGAAATCGATATGCTTCTGATTCACGGTCATCCGAAAAAAACGGATACTATATCCTCTTATGATATTATAGAAGTCAAGAAGCAGCAATTTGATGAAGCAGGGCTGGAGCAGCTATTGGACTATGAATCCTGGTTTATCCAAAATAGGGTACGGGGAGATGCACAAATGGTACGCTCCATTGCAATCGCACAATCCTTTCATCCCAATGTAATAAAATATCTTCAGATGCGGTCTAAATATGAGAAGAAAAACATAAGTCTGCTGAATTATACAGGTGCCCCGGATGGAAAAATACAATTAGCACCGTATGATATATGACATTTGAAAAAACATATCCCCCTCTTCCAAGGAGGGGGACGCTTCTGATGGAGCATGTGTAAGTATGAAGAGATTTAAGCATTCTCCTCTTTTTTATAGCGTTCTGCCATCTCATCCAGGCTGATCTGTTCGCACAACGGCGCTTTTCCAAAGGATCCGAACTGCACAATGAGTGTGCCCACCGCTTCTTTTACTCCCCTTTCAATGCAGCAAAGAATTTCTTTCGTATCTTCATCTTTTACTTCTCCGTACATAACTGCGTGCATGATAGGAGCAAGAAATACTCTGGGATCAAACTGCTCTTTTTTCGCCTCAAGAAGTTCATAAATACCACCCACGGACGCGCTGTTTCTCTTCTCGGGATATTTAACGAAAAACTCTTTCATATTTCTTGTAACAGCAAGACGTATATCAGTATCCACGTTGATTTTTCTGATTCCACAGGGTATGGCCGCTTTCAGCTCCTCAATGGAAATCCCCGCCGTATCGGGCAGCAGGCCTCCAAGCCCATTGATCTCCTCTACAATATATCCCGGAACCGTAGAAGAGCCGTGGGACACAAGGGCGCAGAAAATCCCTTCGTATGCCAGGCATTCGCTGATGGCGATGGGAATCTCTTTCCTGAGTTTTACGTTTTTTCCCTTTGACGCACCATGCATTGTCCCATAGGAAATGGCAAGCGCATCCACTCCTGTCTTTTTCACAAATTCCACTGCACTTAAGGGATTTGTGTATGTGGATGCAGCGGAAAACACATGATCTTCCACGCCGGCTAAAACTCCCAGCTCTCCCTCTACGCTGACTCCTCTTGCATGCGCATACTTAACCACCTCTCTGGTCAGCTCCATATTTTCCTCAAACGGAAGGGATGAGCCGTCAATCATCACAGAAGTATATCCTCCCTGAATGGCCGCTATGCAGGAGTCCATATCCTTTCCGTGATCCAGATGAAGCACCACTGGTATCTCTGCAGACTCACCGTATTTTTTTACCGCATTGGCAATATTTTTTGCTCCGGCTTTTTTATCCTCCAGGGTGGCATTCATAAAATCAACACATCCCCCCATAAATCCGTTTGCCAGATCGGCTCCCTGTAAAATCGCCGTTGACCGGAACATTTCATGAACCTCAATGACTGCTTTGGCCTGGGCCACGGCATTTACATTAAAGGCTCCCTGCGCATATCCATATTTTGATGCGGCTTCCAAAACAGGCCTCAATGGTATTAAAGACATATGTACTCCTCCTTACTTATTCATCCTGAAGTTTTGCAACATACTCAGTGAATGACAATGTAATATCTGGGTGCTTTCTTAATAGCGTCACGGGAAAGTCTGTCGAGGTCTCCCCATAGGCGGCTCTTCTGACAACTGCCCGGTGCCAGTTTCTGAAGCAGCCCAGTCTGATTTTTTTTGATTTTAAAATTTCAAACATACCGATTGTTATACAATAGCGGGGCATATCCTCCAGGGCTCCGCTCAAGTCTCCAATGGCGTTTGCGGTCCGTGTTTCCGGAGTGATCTCCAGAATTCGGGTTTTCTGCGCACAAAATTCCTCCGCAGAGAGAGAGGGATCCGCTTCGTTAAATGCCACATGTCCGTTAATACCGACGCCCCCAAAGACAATGTCCACTCCCCCCAGCTCCTCAATTAATTCCAAAATTCGTTCGGGATCTTCCGGATCCGGAAACACCCTTTGCTCCTTTGGCATCACAAGCTCATCATCTATCTTTGTGTAAACGGCGCGTTCCATAAATCCCCGAAAACTGAGAGGATGATTTACGGACACCCAGCTTTTGTTCTCATCCAGATATTCGTCCATATTGATAAACCATACATTCTTCAGACTAATCCTGTTTGTATTCACCAAATCAACGAAATAAGGATATTGCCCCACGGGCCCTACAGGGCATATCATCACTGTCCTGCGCCCTGCGGAATTATTTGCGCTGATTTCATCCGCCATCTGCTGCGCCATTTTTTGAAAAACAGTTTCATTATCCTTTTCGCAGATAAGTCTTAGCTGCGGGCTGTTATTCAGAAGCTGCTCTTTGTCATATAAATAATATTCTTTCATCAATCTCTGCCCTCCTGATATTCATCAAAAAACTCAGGACGTCCGAAGGCGCCCTGAGTTCTTCAAAATCTTATTCTCCTGCTTCTACCATAACATCCAGCATTACATAGTCTGATACCGGAGGATCAACAGTAACCGTACCCGCATCAATCAGATTCTGTTTCTGTGTTGTATAGTAGCCTTCAACCGTTCCATCTGCCGCGCCTGCAGAAACCTCTTGTCCGGTCAGCCAGTCTGCGTCGCCTCTCTGGCTGTAAACAGTATCATAATCCGTAGCAGTTTGTGCCGCAACCCATTCTGCAACCTGCTCATAGTTTCCTTCCGCCGCATAGTCCATTCCTTTAAACAAGGCTCTTGTAAACCTTACAAGCGCATCTCTGTTTGCCTCTGCATAGGAAGGCGTGCAGATCCAGCTCGCAAGAGAGATGGTGGAATCAATAAACGTCATATTGTCGCACAGCTTAGTGGTTCCTTCCACCTGCTCCAGAATGGTAAGGGTTCCCGGAGACCATGTTGCAGCCGCGTCTACGCTGCCCGATGCCATCGCCGTAACAATATTCTCCGGAGCCATGTCCATAGCTTCAATATCTTCCATTGTCATTCCCACGCTGCTCAACGCATTTTCAAGAATATCCTGGCTGGATGTTCCGGATGCATATGCAACTGTCTTTCCTGCCAGATCCTCTATGGTTTCAATGCCGGGCCCTCCGATAACGGCATCACCGTTGGAAATGTGGGAAAGTGCAAATATTGTGGCATTTCCTTCCACACAGAGTCTGTGAGCTCCCTGTCCAATATAACCTATGTCAACGGAGCCCGATTCCATGGCAGAAATAATATTGGGGCCATCCTGAAACTCAATGAGGTTGACCGTAATCCCCTCTTCCGCAAAATATCCCTGCTCAATGGCAGTCATAACAGACCAAAGACTTCCATAATTGGGCATATAAGCCACATTGAGCGTCAGCTCATCCTGGGCCTGGCCGGTTTCCGCAGCCGCGCTCTCGCTGCTTTCTGTGCCTTCAGCGCTGCCTGTAGTATCAGCCGCTGCTTCCGTTGTGCTTGCAGCGCTGCTTGCATTGTTGCCTGCGCCTCCTGTTTCCGTGGTACCGCCGCATGCAGCCAGCGATACTGTCAGCGCCGCTGCCAGTCCCGCTGCCAAAATTTTTCTCATCATAATATTGTCCTCCTTTAAACTTTATATAAATGGCTTTTTACGCCATTACTTGCGCACTTCCAGATATTCCTGATATACCTGCTTCCAAATATGGTTTTTCAACTCCATAAACCGAGGACTCATCTTTGTTTCCTGGTTTCTTGGATAAGGAATATCAATGTCCACGATATCTCTGATCCGTCCGGGTCTTGCACTCATAATAACCACCCTTGTGGCAAGGACAATTGCTTCCTCCACATCATGCGTTATAAAGAAACAGGTTTTCCGCTCATTTTCCCAGGTTTGAAGCAATTCTGTCTGAAGCTGAGTTCTTGTCTGCGCATCCAGAGCGCCGAATGGCTCATCCATCAGCAGGACTTCGGGCTGCACCGCATAAGCACGGGCAATCGCCACACGCTGCTTCATTCCTCCGGACAGCTCCTTGGGATAACTGTCGGCAAAATCAACCAGATCCACCTTTTCCAGATACTTCATTGCCACTTCCCGGGCTTCCTCCTTCCCCATTCCTTTCAGCTTCAGGCCAAACATAACATTTTTGATCACAGTCAGCCAGGGAAACAGGGCATACTGCTGAAATACAACGCCTCGCTCCGTACCGGTTCCCTCTACCTTTTTTCCATCCAGATACACGGCTCCCGATGTTGCAGGGAGCAATCCGGCAATAATATTCAAGAGAGTGGACTTTCCGCATCCGGAGGGTCCTACCACACAGATAAACTCATTTTCCTTAATGTCCAGATCCACACCGTTTAATGCGACCATGGTTCCCTTTTTTGTTTCAAAAACCTTTTCCACATGATCGATTTTTACTTTTATACTTCTCTCTTCTCCTGCCATCCCGTAAGCTTCCTTTCAAGAATCTTGATCACCTTTTCACAGGTCATTCCGATAATGCCGATAAGTATTATGTACAGCAGCATGGGCGCAACCTCAAAGCTGTTATTCAACGAACGGATTCTCATTCCCAGTCCCGCTATGGCTCCAGTAGACTCCGCCGCAATCAGAGTTGTCAGAGCCACGCTGACTCCCAGACGCACCGCTGTTATAATAAAAGGCGTTGTGGCTGGAAAAACGACCTTTACCAGAATATCTTTATCCTTTGCTCCCAACACTCTGGCTGCCTTAATCAGAGTCTCATCCACATTTCTTACACCCTGATATATAGTGACGCTCATAATAAGGAAAGTCGCAAGCCAAATTACAATCACCTGAGGCCTCCTGCCCACTCCGGCCGATATAACAACCAGGGGCACATATGCCAGAGGCGGAATATTGCGGATAAACTGAATCCATGGTTCAACAATATTCCTCACCGGCCGGTACCAGGCCATAAGAAATGCTACCGGAACCGCAGTCACAAATCCAAGGATAAATCCCAGGAATACAGATATCATACTGCTGGAAAAATCCTGCCACAAGACCCCTCTCTCGGCCATAGTTCTACACGCCTCTATAATGGAGGGAATAAAGGGGAAGCTGCGTGCCGTGGAAGGATTAATGGACAGCACATACCATAATCCGATTGCAGTCATCAGAGAAAGAAGCAGCCACGCCCAATTGGGTATTTTTCCAATTATATCTCTGTTCTTTTTTTCCTTTTTTGCGTTATTGACATCCATACGCCATCATCTCCTCCCATTTTGCACACTGAATGCATAATAATTTTACTTGAATGTTTAATAATTATAGCATAATTGCCATGCAAAAAAAAATATTTTTACACAAACGATTGCATGCCATTTTCTCCCATTATCTTCACATGTTTATACCTAGCATTTGTAGAATTTTTCTAGAAATAAATATATAATATTCTTAAAGTCAGGATGTCGTTCAGATACAAAAAGGACGCCGTTTCCCTCAGCGGCACCCTTTACGGAAAGGGGGGATTCCTCTATATGACATTAAAGGAAATTGCAAAAGAGGCGGGCGTTTTGGCCTCCACCGTATCCCGGGTTATTAACCGCAAGCAGTCTGCCGCAAGCAAAGAAGTACAGGATAAAATATGGGAGATTGTACGCAATACCGGATATTCTCCCAATTCTGCCGCCCGTGATCTGAAAACAGGGCAGACATCTCCTGAGATAAAGCATATGCGCTCTATCGCCTGCATTTTTGCTCGTACTGCCGATCCCATCAATGACGCATTCTTCTCAGTGCTGGCGCGGGGAGTGGAGCAGGAGGCGTTCCGTCGTAATTATATCGTAAAATACATTATTACTCCGCTTGATATTGACAATCCCTCTATTTTTCATCTAATTACCGATAACCATGTGGACGGAGCCGCAGTGTTGGGCCGATGCGATAAAAGGATGCTGAGTTTTCTGAAAAACCATTTCAACTATGTGGTATACAGTGGTTTAAATTCACTGAATGCAAAATATGACCAGGTTATCTGCGATGGTCAGCAGTCCGCAGCTATGGCAATGGAGAAATTATGGGAGCTTGGCCATTCCAAAATCGCTTACTTAGGAGAGACTGTAAACGAAAACCGCTATGCCGGTTACTGTGACTTTTTAGCGGCCAAAAACCTCCCCTTCATCAAAAATCGGGTGATTAATGTTCCCATGACTATGGAGGGAGGATATCAGGGAGCGCTGAAACTGCTGAAAACGGAAGGAAGCTTCACCGCCGTTTTTTGCTCAAACGACATTACAGCCATCGGGGCCAGTAGGGCACTTCAGGAAAACAAGCTGAGAATCCCTGAAGATGTTTCTTTGATCAGTATTGATGATATAGAAATGGTACAGTATATAACCCCCATGCTCACCACAGTCCATATTCCTATTGCAGAAATGGGGCAGATGGCTGCCAAACTCCTTATTGACCGGATCGAGGGCGGACATGTGCTTCCTCTTAAAGTGAATCTTCCCTTTTCTCTGACCACAAGAGAAAGCTGTGCAAATCCTAAAAAGTTTTAAACCGGAATCCTATTCCGGAGCCGTGGAAAACATAACTCTCTCCAGCGCTGTATTTTGTCTTTTCCAGGCGGACTCCAGATCCTCAAAGTCTCCCAAATGCTCTATCCGAACTCCAGCAGTATCTATTTTTACATCTGGCTGCTCCTGCTGACCGAGAATCGTGGAAGGGATCTGCCCCTGAAGCTGCCCCCGTATACTCTGTGTACGCAGCAGGCATATCCGCTCCAAGGTCTCCACCGCCAGTTGATGATCCTCGTAGGAGCAGAATGCAGTAGGGTCTTCCTGTACATAGAGAGCGATCATTCTTTCAGTCTGCCTCAGTCTTGTCTGGAACAGACCGCTTTCAAAATATTCCTCAATAAGTCTGTAAAAATACTCATGATACAGGGCAAAATAATCCTCATTCTTCATCAGATTGTGATATAAGGGACGGTTTAACATAATTTCCCCCTCCGCAGGAGTATTTATAGGGTAATTAATCAAAATCCAGGGATCCTTTATCGGCTCGCTCATTCCCAGCGCATATGTGCCGAAGGCCAGATTGTAATCCCAGGGCAGGATACTGAGCACGCCTTCTTCCTCATATAAAAAATAATTATGTCCCGTATGTCCGACGTAGCTGTCCCAGTTCATCACAAAAACCTGAACGGTAAAATACCGAAGGGTCTGATCCACATTCACAGCCCGTTCCAGCTCCTCCCCTGTGGACAGAATTCTCAGCGACTCAATCAGGCGTCTCTCATCCTCCTCGGAAATCTTAAACTTTGCATTTTCAAATATATTTAGGTAGCTTTCAGGATCATCGTCTATATACTTCAGAGCCACATCCGCATTTTCTTCCTGCAAAGAACGATAGTCCGGCTTATACAGCTTACCGTAACTTCTGCCGAAATTCCGTCTGGAAAACGCTTCCTCCGGTTCTTCCACCGCAAGAAAAAGCCCCCATGCCTCTCCGTTTACCGTAACCCATACATAGCTGCACAGCGGCGCCGGAACTTCCATAAATTCCATCATATCATAAACCATATAAGTTTTCAGGTAGCTGTTATCCTGAAAGGATGCATCCAGGGAAAATTTGTCCAATCCGTAATAGTTGCCACCATCCACATACTGATCAAATTCCAGCTTCAGACTGTAGCGGCACAGCCCGTATTCCTTCGTCAGACGCAGCGAGTTATTCCCCTTTGCCCGCAGCCCCACCTGATGAAACCTCTCACCGTCAATCTCCACCGTGCAGGCCACATATTCTTCCTTTTCCGCATTTTCAATGAATTCTCCCCAGTTCTCAATCTGTATATCAATGACATGCACCCGGCTGTCATCAAACAGGCGCAGCGCATAGCCGGGCAGAGAGTCTGCTCTCGATATACCAAGACGCTCCCCAAACATAAAAACGACTGTGAGCAGCGCTGCAAGCAGCGCCGCTCCAATACAGATACCGTCTACATACTTATGCCTCACCATAATTTATCCCATATAATCCCCATTGTAGGACACCAGAACCACCCGGCTGATCCCCTGCATAGATTCCAATTCATTGACAAAATAACAGCCCCCATCCTTCAGGCGGATCTCATAATTAAGCTCCACACAGCCGTTATCCACACTCTTACTCTTCAAACTCATGCGTTTTACCTGGGATGACACAAAAATCCGCGCCTGCTCTTCCAATTCATGATTTTCACAATGTATTACCAGAATATAAGGAGAGTCCGCCGCCTTTCTTCCCGAAAAGATAAGCAAAACAATTCCAATAAAAATGCTTCCAAAAACAGCCAGCGGAATCAGACCCGCGGCCAATACGATTCCCACGGCGATTGCCCAGAAAAGAAACACAATATCCATAGGCTCCTTAACAGCAGTACGGAATCTCACAATGGACAGCGCTCCCACCATTCCCAGGGAAAGAACAATATTGCTCACCACAGTCATGATTAACAGTGTGGTAATCAACGCCATAGCCACTAAGGTTACGCCAAAGCTTGCAGAATACATAACTCCGCTGTAGCATTTCTTATAGATGAAAAATATGAACAGGCCAATTAAAAAAGCCAGTACAAAGGCAATTACCATATCCAGCATGGAAATACTCACAGCATTATCCAAAAAGCTGGATTTAAAAATATCCCGAAACGTCATTCCGCAATTCTTCCTCTCATCCCATGTATCATGGAAGGCTCTGACACATATCTGTAAACGTTAGTCAAACCGCCTGCACAAAGCATATTTAGAGCAGGCAGAGGCCCTTCTGTCCGGAACCTGTACCGCCATACGGACAATTTCGGGCAGAAATGCGTCATATTTTATTTCCAGCACAGTACCTTCCTCCAATGCGCAAACGCAAAACAGATCTGTGTTCAGAAAATCTACACTCAAAAGGCCTGTGCGGACATGGCGATCCAGTGTAATCCGCACATTGCCCGGACCATACAGAAACGCCTCCCTGTCATACCGGACAATTGTTTTCGGCCTCAGCCCAGTTCCCTGCAGCTTGCTGTAAAATTCTATAAGCAGCGGATCTCCCGACTCCAGCAGACAAGCATATCTGCCCTTAAGCAAATCATCCGTCTGTTTTTGCGTGATTCTTGCGCTGCGCTTACCGCATAGACCGTTCACCTTAAATTTTTTCTCCAGTCGTATAAAGGATGTATCTTTTCCATAATACCGAAGGCGAAATTTCTCCCGCTTATTAACGCCATCGATTTTCTCCCGAAGAGCGCTGTCGTAAGGCGTATCGAAATACAAGCTGGTCACGCCATATGAACCATCGTCTCCCGCGTTTTTATCATGGGTAAACAATTTCCGGAGTCTTTGGGAAAGCACCAGATCCTCCCGAAGGTTTATCCGGTGCTTCCACTCATGCCGCAACGCTGCAGACTGCCGTGTGTCAGTCGTCATAGTTACTGTTTCCGCCGTCATTATAGTTGGTGTTTCCGTTATCATTATAATTACTGCTGCCTGCCTGGCTATAATCCGTTACACCATCGTTATTGGGGCCGTAGTCCGTGTCGTTGTAGTCTGTCACCCCATCGCTGTTCGGGCCGTAGTCCGTGTCGTTGTAGTCTGTCACCCCATCGCTGTTCGGGCCGTAGTCCGTGTCATTGTAATCTGTCACCCCATCGCTGTTCGGGCCGTAGTCCGTGTCATTATAATTTGCCGGAATGTTTGTCGCAGGCGGTACTGTTGCTGCACCTGTTCCGCTCTGCGTCTGAGGCGTCGTCGCACTCGTTCCGCTCTGTGTCTGAGGTGTCGTCGCACCCGTTCCGCTCTGTGTCTGAGGTGTCGTTGCACCCGTTCCGCTCTGTGTCTGAGGTGTCGTCGCACCCGTTCCGCTCTGTGTCTGAGGCGCCGGAACCACCGCTCTTTGTTCCGCTTTTATCACTTTGCCTGTCTGTGCATCGACTTCGTAGTCGTAAACATTTCCGTTTGCTGTAAACTCCAGCTCAAAGGTAGCCGTACCATCATCATGGTCAAAATCTCGTTCCGCAAAAACTGCATCCGCCGCATTGATTCCCGCCTGAGCAAGAGCAATTTCTTTTGCTTTGTCAAGTGTAATATAGGGAGAAGGATTCCCTTCCTGCGCATAGCTTGGGTCATAGTCATCCCCATCAATGGTTACTATACCTGATGTAAGCTGCAATCCCTGTACCGCCTCCTGAGTGCTGGCGCTGATATTTGTCACAAAATCAGCGCTTGGAAGGACGGAGCCTGGCTCCACCTGAATGACAATATTCTTTTTCGTTCCATCAATATCATCTACAAAATAACCGGCCTCATTGATTTCCACAACCAAATCCTTTAAAACCGCATCACATTCCTTGCCAATAAAATCCTGATAACCGGCAACAATGCCTTCTCCTTCCGCATTTCTCCCAGTCAACGCAGTTACCAGACCCGCTTCGTTATACTCAATTTGAATTTCAGGATTGACGCTCAAAATAATCGTTCCCGCTTCCTGGATAGTAACATCCTGAGGTATGGTCTCCTGGGATACGTTTTGCTGAGGCACAGCCTCCTGCTGTATGGTTCCCGGAACTCCAGCTTCCTGGGATACAATTTCCTGAGGTATGGTACCCTCGATGAACGGAGAGCCGCATCCGGTCAGAAGGACGGTTGACATAGCAGCCAGGGAAGAGACCGTTGCAAAAATTTTTCTTCTCAGTTTCATAGTATTTACTCCTCTCAAATGTTTAACTTTCGGCTTTCTATTGCCTTATATTCTTAGATTACGATAGGTAGATGCAATAACAGGGGTAATTTGGAAAAATTATGTATTTATTAATCATAATCGTCGCTGTATCCGCTGTATCCGCTGTTTCCATAGTAATTAGAATTTCCTGCGCTGTAACCGGAATTACCGTTTCCATAATTTGAATCATTTGGAATTCCTGCAGGCGGTGCAGGTTCCGGCGTTGGCACGGAGGGCTCTGACCCAGGGGCCGAGGCAGGAGGTATGGATTCCGACGGTACCGTTGGCGGAACAGGCTCAGGTGGAGATGATGGTGCGGATTCCGATGATGGCTCCGGCGGGACGGACTCCGGCGGAGATGACGGGGCAGGCTCCGATGATGGCTCCGGCGGGACAGGTTCCGATGGCGCTACGGATGATTCCGCTTCAGGCGCTATGATTGGCGCCTCCTGCTCAGGTGTTGGCAAAGTTGGCTCAGATGCAGACGTTGGTCCCGTGATTTCCGCCGCAGGAGATTCCTCCGTTGGCGCCGACGCCCCCTGTTCTCCCTCCGGAATGCTGTCAAAGTCCACAACTTCAATGGTAACCGTAATCCGTCCCTCAAGATATTTTGCCACCTCTGTGCGCAGCTCGATCCCATATTCCTGGAACAGCTCTTGGTCAGGAGCATCAATGGCAAAGGAGATCAATCCTCCTTCCTGCAGGAAACCCAAATAAATTGCACGGTCAATCAATTCGTCTGCAACTGTCACCTTATCCTTGCCTTTACCGGAATATCCTTCCAACAAAATCCTTCCTTCCTCGTTTGTTCCCGTCAAAGCAATGACTTCTCCCCTGCGGTTCAGCTCCATCCGAATCGCGGGATTGATTTCCAGGTAAATAGAAGAATAAGGTTGAACATGATTACGGTAATATCCTAATCCAAAAGCCAGGAGGAGACATGCCGCCGCTGCCGCAATCATCCCTCTCACCCTGCGGGAAGACCAGCTCTCATTTTCGGGCTTCTCCCTCATCAAGACAGGATTGTACACCGTCTGCCCCACTTCATAATAAAGATTTGCCGCCTTTAAAAAATATCCATTCTCGTCCAGAAGAATTACATAACTGGGGCGGCATTCCATAACCATATATCTCATTGTCCTGCCACTCCTTTCATCACCTGCTTCAAATGGCCCCTGATAATTTCATATCCATTCGTATAAATGAGCAAAAGAGCAACCATATATTTGCGGTGCCGCTCCAGAGTTTTCCTATCTGCGCCGCCTCCCTCGCTCATACGGGCGAGGGGAAGTCGCTTTGTGCGTAGGAATTCATCCAAAATATCAGAGTTTTCTTTCGCATACTCAAGGGCTTTCCGGCAAGTCTCCATGGTACGGCGTTGTCTTGGACAGTTATCCGCAACATCGCTAAGCTTCACACCAAACTCCTCCATTTGTCTGGCCAGTTCTTCAATTTCAGCCCGTGTAGCTTCTCTTGCCGTTAGTTCTTCTGTATGATTTTTTCCATCAGTCAAAGAATCTCCCAGGGATAACTCCTCTTCTCCTGACGGCATATCCAGCGAGAGTGCGCCGCTATGCCGCTGTTCCTTCCGCCGGTAATCGATCATCCTGCTCCTCATAAGCATTGCCGCATATTTTAAAAAGGCTCCCCGCATTCTGGAATATCCCCGTATCGCTTCATGAAAAGCAATCATTGCGATACTCAGCTCATCATCCTGTCCCTCAATGGGCGGACGTTTTAAAAATTTGGCAGTCTCCGCTTTTATAAACGGCATATACGCACCAATCAGTCTGTCTGCAGCCTGTAGATCTTCTTTTGCAGCATATACCTGTTGGATGATTTTGTGTTCATCATTCATGCAACAGTTCCCCCTGTAAATAGAATACGGCTTCCGTTTCCGGAAACCGGGGCCAGCTTACCATAATTTTCAGACACTTATTCTATCAATATTCTACATTAAAAGTATCCTATGTTGAGGGGGAAACACAATCAAGGGCATGTTAAGTTTATGTAAAAAATAAGTAAATCCGGACGCCGCTTCATTCAGCGCCCGGATTTACCGGAATTCAGATATTAATTCACATGTCGGGCACGGCGCTCTATTCTCCTGTTTCAAAGCAAAGAACCGCACCCGCCGAAACCATAAGCAGATTTAAAATATACATAAAATAACAGACTTCCATTTTCCCTCTATCATATTTTCTGTGCATATCCGTCTTCACTCCGGAAAGCGAACGCTCTTTCTCATGTATGCCCGTATATACGCCTCACCCATGCCAAAGATCACGAATATGGTGGAGGTATTCATGGCCTGCTGGAAGCTGAACATATTGTTCACGGTATAGGCCAACAGGCAAAATCCTGCGGCTGCGGCTATATAATTACTCTCTCTCTGCCTTATATAACGGAAAATTCCGGTAACAAACATACCGGCATAGCCTACAAATCCAACAATTCCCATGTTTACAAGAGTTGTCAGCCATTCATTATGGGCATTCGTAAGCTCCAGGGTTCCAAAGCGTTCGCTTACCATAGCCAGAAGTTCAGGGCTGCCATCCCTATATAAATACGCCGGCATACAATCCGGTCCAATCCCCACCAGCTTATGAAGTAAACCCTGTTCCGCAAAGCACATAATCCCGGCTCTCCAGGTAGCCCCCCTGTTGCTGCCCCATTGCGGTGAAAAGGTAAAAGCGTCCATATTCGATAATGGACCAATGCTGCCCGGCAGCAGCGTATTTATACAGATCAGAAGGATAAAAAGCATTACAGCCCCCAGGATGCCGAAAGCTACGGCCTTGCTCAAATTTCTCCATAATCTCTCGTTGAAACGCTTTTTTCTTATCATCCAGACAGTTGCCATATACAATACTGCAGCGGCCCCGGCAAGTAAAAAAGGCAGAAATGTATTTGTCAAAAGCTCAGAAGCCGTTTCAATATATGTCATTCTTCCCGGGAAGACTCTGTGAACAAAGAATACCGCCATACATACCGCAGATAAAATCATCAAGAGCTTCCAAAACTCCAGCATCCGACTTTCGTCTGAAGCAGACAGAAGGAAAAACGCCAGCAAAAGCACTGCCATGGTGAGAATACCGCTGCTGCTGCCCTGTGTTACCAGTGTTCCGAATCCCACTGTCACATAAGCCGTCAACAAAGCTCTCTGCCATGGGCGCGAACCGAACCGAACCCACAGCAGAAAAACACCCCCGAAAAACACCGAAACCAAATATCCGCAATACCAGTTAATGTTGCCAATGGTGGAAATAAACTGCGCATTCTGCAACTCCATAAAAATAGGATAAATACCGAAGCGGTTCAGGATACCCAGAAAAAACACAACACCGGATACGGGAAATATAAGAAAAAACATTTCTTTTCTGGGAATCCAAAATCTGGATATAAGAAAATAAGCAGACAAAAGCATAATCTGAGGGTACAGCCCCATAAACCACCAATCCGCGCCCCATAGAGCCATATCCTTATAATCGGAACAGATATAGGAGACAAACAGACTTATGCCGTATACAGCCGCAAACGCATCTGTAACAGATAAATCCCTCTTCAGACTTACCCACACTGACTCATTGATCACTCCTTTTTTCCTGTCCTGTCGGTACACAAGAAATGCCGTTACAAGGTAGCATGTTAAAATAGGAATCACCAGTCTTGCTCCGATCACACCAGTCTGGCTGAAAAAAGTTGATTTATCCGTTCCAATGCGGTAATACCCATCCGTAAAATAAAAAGGCAGAACTCCCAAAATCAACGCAATGTATATACAGATCAGACAGTGCAGTAGGTAATGAAAAAATTTCTTAGCGGAAACCACTGCTGGTTCCATCTCATCCTTTTGTTTCTTCAGGCAGCTCATGGTATTCTCCTTGCTATGAAAGTCCTGTCAGGAAGACAGTGCAAAACAATCCAATGTGAAGAAGCTCTGCTTCACGTTCCATACCTATGATAGCTCATTCCCCTTTTTCCGTCAATTCCATTTCCCCATCAGACAATCTCGGTTTCCATGCCATCCTGATTATTATTTTCCGCTCGCCGCCTCAGGCTGATATAAGTCTGATAGATCAGAATAAATCCCAATGGGCCCTTAATGATTCCCCAAAGCCCGAAAAGCTGTATACCCGCATAAAGGGAAAGAAGCACCGCAATAGGAGTCACGCCTATCCGTTTACCGATCAGTCTGGGCTCCAAAAATTCTCTGAGAAAAATACATACCACATACAGTCCGATACAGAGCAGCGCCTTCCCATATGATCCGTAAAAAAACTGAAGCAAAGCCAGGGGAATCAATATAATGCCTGTTCCAATAAAGGGCAAAGCATCCAGGATTCCGGCCAGAATCCCCCATAAAACTCCGTGCCGGATACCTCCCAGCCCCAGCCCCAGGGCGCAGCATCCAGCAATAATGCTCATAATAATAATCTGTGCCTTTACAAAGGTGGCAATATAACGGATAATACCGCAGATTACTTCCAGAAGCACATGGCATTCCTCTCTGTCCAGAAGCCTGTTCATAATGTCATCATAGTCCTTTGCAAGCAGTACCGCTGCTATTATAAAAGTCACCAGAAAGCCTCCAATAGCTCCTGCTGCCTTTACATATTCCCATGATTGGGAAAGCATTCCGGGCACAGTCTGAAGCTGAAAATATTCAATACCCTCCTGAATGCGGCTTAAGATAGTATTTTCCAGATAAAGGCTGTCAACTCCTATAACTCCTCCCACCGCCTCACAAACACTGTGGACAATCACCCGGATATCATCATAGGCTGCATCCAGACCGTCTATCCAGCCCGGCAGGCTTCCCACAATCCAGGAAAACAATATCCAAATAAGCGATATTAGAACTGCTCCCGCAAAAAGCAGCAGAATAATCGCGCTTATCTGTCTGTGTATACACAATTTTTCCTGCATCTTTTTCATCGTGGGGCCAAAAATTGTAACAAACAGCATGGCTGTCAAAACCGGAGCAATCAGAGGCGTTATATATTCCAGAAAAAAATATACTGCTCCTGTTAAAAGAAGCAGCACGAAAGCTTTATTATTTTTCAGCCTGCCGATCATACCACTTGTCCCCCTTATTTTCTTTCTCAAGATTAGTATGTTACTTTTCAAGAGAATTATGAGATATGTTTTGGATTTCAAGTGAAGAGGGACCATGAGAGAGTATCGAAAAAAGAAAGAGCACAACACATGGAGCAAGGCACATGATGATGCAGTAGATATGAATGATCAGCTTATTGGCAATTTACGTGATCTGAGCCATATAATGCGCTTTCTCTATGAAGGAAAGGGCAGCCAAAAACGCATCCTCATTGTTCTGGAGGAAATCGGCGGCTCCATTACACAGCAGAAGCTTACTGAACGGCTTGGAATACAGCCCGAATCCGTAAGCGAAGTAATTTCCAAACTGGAAAACGCAGGATATATCAGAAGAACCCAAAATGAATCTGATCGAAGAACATCCGTTATCGAGCTTACCGAGGCGGGAAAGGTTATAGCCATAGAAGCCAGAGATCAACGAATTCGCCGCCAGCAAATGTTTTCGTGTCTGTCCGGTTCTGAAAAATATGAGCTGCTGTCATTGCTGGAAAAGGTAAATACAGATTGGAAAGAACGGTATGGGGATATTGAAAAACCCCGCAGCAAAGTTGCATATCATTATAATGGGGCGGTCCCACTACAAAAAATGCACCGCCAAGAGGGAGAATGAAACTTCCAACAATTGAACTTGTTGTGTTGAACAGACTTTGCGGTTCTCTTCACAATGTATTATCATAATTGTCAAACAAAAGGAGAGTGAGCTATGAACACGAATGCAAAAACTTGTCCTATCTGTCCGCGGCATTGTAATTTATCCGCTCCCCATTGTGAGCGCGGAGAGGAATATTCAAAAACCGGAATTCTTCCGCAGAAGCAGGCGGCCCAACACAACCACGGGCATTTCCAGCGGCTTCAGTTTGAAAAAAGAGAACAGCAGCTTATTATGAAATATCTGCATCATGCCGTCGGCGCAGCAGACCGCGGAGGCATTACTCAGGAAAACGCAGAGAAAATGTTCTCTGTGTTCACAGAGGATGAAACAATTCTTCTGGCAAAGCTTCTGGAGAGATTATCCGATCACTGGCTGAAATTAGCCCCGAACAGTCCTTTGCGCCATAGCCGGCATTAACAAAAAGAGAAAACGCCCTTCCCTCCGGCAGCGTGTGAAAGGCTATTTGCCGACCTGTTCTCGGGTGACGCAAAGTGATGCTGAAGGCACACAATGCAGGAGTTTTTATATTCAACATTTCCGAGACCTCTATTGCCTTTTCATCCCCGTACTTCCGGTCGCCCAAAAGAGGCATTCCGGCATAGGCCATTTGAGCCCGTATCTGATGAAATCTACCGGTCTCAATGGTAATTTTTGCCAGACAAACTCTGAGTCCTGCCATTGCCCTCTGAAGAATCCTATAATTCAGAACCGCTCTTTTTGCCTCCTCAAAGTGGGGCTGCCCCGGGGTTAGGATCTGTGCTTTTTGATTTTTATCTTTGTACAGATAATTCTCAAGCCTTCCTCTGCCTTGGATTGGTTCCCCCAGTACCGCGGCATAATATTCCTTATTCAACTCTCCCTCTGCCAGCTGGGCCGTAAGAGCCTTTGCGGCCATTCTGGTCCTGGCAAAGACCAGAAGCCCCTCCACGGGCTGATCAAGGCGATGAATCACCCCTATGTAAGGTTCCTTCCGGCTCTCTGCGCCTTTTGTGCCGTTTGTTCTCTTTTCTGCCAAATAATTTTTCAGTTCGCTGATCACATCCGGCTGTCCGATCTTTGCCGTCTGTACGGCAAGTCCGGCCGGTTTCCGTACGATCAGCATTGCGTCATCCTCATAAATGATTTTTGTTCTCATTTTCTAAGTCCCTTCGGATAATGATTTTTCATAATTCCTTCGGACAGCTTTCCCCAGCCAATGCTCCAGCCATCCACACAGATCAGATACCAGCCCTTCGGACCAAAAGCTCCAAAAGTTTCTCCCCTTAAGTACGCTTTTACCTCAGCATCCCTTGCATGCAGATTCCATACATAAACGGCCTCCACAGGTGAAAGCGCCAGCGCCAGCGCGTGGGATGGCTCAAAACGTTTCTTTTTCAATGTACCCAAATGCAGCCCAGGTCTCAGCACCCTGAGTCCCTTCAGTCCAGGCATGTCCTTTGGGGCAAGATAAAGGTTGTCTCCAAATCTCAAAAATTTACCAGACAAATTTTTCTTTAAGAAATCCCCCTGAAATTCCTTCCATTCACCCAGTTCCTTCTCAGGAATCCCCTTCTCCACGCCATTTAGCGAATCGAAATGCACCCAATCTTCTATATCCCCTGCTTTTCTCAAAGCGGCAGCAAAATGTCCCTCTCCTCTGATAAGATGAGGCCACAGCCGCAGAGTACCCTCAAGGCCCAAAACCGGGTTTTCTATCCATTCCGGCCTTCCTCTTAAACGCTCCGTTTCCACTCCATGACCTGAGCCTTTCTGTACATACACTTCCTTTTTAATGGGCATTATGGTGAATTCAGGATGCCTTGTCAAAAAGCGGCTCACAGAGCCCTCATTTTCCAGCGGGGCAAAGGTACAAGTGGAATAAACCAGTCGGCCTCCAGGACGAAGCATCCGGGCGGCACAGTCCAGAATTTTGTCCTGGCGCTCAGCGCAAAACCCTACATTTTCCTGACTCCATTCTCCCAAAGTCTCCTGATTTTTCCGGAACATTCCTTCCCCCGAGCAGGGTGCGTCCACCAAAACAGCATCAAAATAATTGGGGAAAATTACAGCCAGATGCTCCGGCGCTTCATTGGTGACGCAGGCGTTTCGTACGCCCATTCTCTCTATGTTTTCCGACAATATTTTTGCACGTGCAGGGTGAATTTCATTGCAGATCAAAAGTCCCTCTCCCCGGAGGCGGGAAGCTATCTGAGTGCTCTTGCCTCCCGGGGCCCCGCAAAGATCCAGCACCCGCTGTCCGGGCTTTATCCCAAGCAGCCCCACAGGAGCCATAGCACTGGGCTCCTGAATATAATATGCTCCCGCTTCATGCAGAGGATGCTTCCCGGGATAATCCTCCTTTTCATAATAATACCCATGCCTCTCCCATGAAACGGGCGTCAGATGGAAGTAAAGCTCCCCTGTTAAGGCGGTTTCCGGTTCCTGCGCCCCTTCCCCGTGTTTCAGAGGATTCATGCGCAGCGCCTGAAAGCTTTCCTCCTCGAAGCTTTTTAGAAATTCCCCGTATTCTTCACCGAGCATACCTTTCATTCTGTCCAAAAAGGGTTCTGGCAGCATTATCCAACCTCCCGTCTCAAACCTGGAAATTTTTCAAATTGTATCATTTATGTTACATCCCGTCAATCGTTCTTGAGCCCTTCAGCGCCATAGAGCCTTTCACCCAAATAAATATTTTACAGGAATATATTGACATTTCTTTATTAATTAAGTATATTAGTAATATCTAAAATGCTTTATTATCAAGGAGGATTATGCAGTATTATGAAGCTGTCGCCCAAAATTGCCAGTATCGGCAGTGAATGTGTAGCTTGCGGCTGCTGCATGGCGGTATGTCCCAGAGATGCGGTTCATGTTGCATCAGGAATTATCGCGCATGTGGATGTGGAAAAATGTGTTGGATGCGGCAAATGCGCCAAAACCTGTCCTGCCGCCGTCATCACCATTGTAGAACGGGGGGCTGCGGGATGAAAAAGAAAAAAAGGTGGTATGACTATCTGTGGATCGGAGAATTGCTTTATCTGTGTCTTGGTTTGTTTAATATTTTGTTTGCATGGCTGGGAATGCTGTTCTTTACCATTCCTCTTCTGACTGCCATAATTGGCGGAAATAAGACTTACTGCAATCGCTACTGCGGCAGGGGGCAGCTTTTGGGAATGCTTGGAGAAAGGCTGAAGCTGTCTCGGAATACGCCTCCCCCCAGATTCTTGAGAAGCCCTCTGTTCCGTTACGGTTTTCTCGCATTTTTCATGATTATGTTTTGTTTGATGCTTTACAGCACCTACAAAGTATTTACAGGAGCTCCGCTACAAGAGACTGTAACGCTTTTATGGGTATTCAGGCTTCCGTGGCAATGGCCGGAAATCGGAATGGTCTCCCCTTGGTTTGCCCAGTATGCCTTTGGCTTCTTCGGCGTGATGCTCACCTCCACTGTGCTTGGTTTCATTACCATGGTGCTTTTCCGGCCCCGATCTTGGTGCGTTTACTGCCCTATGGGAACGATGACGCAGGGAATCTGTCGGTTAAGACACAGAAAGGAGGAAACAGAGCTTGGAAGAACAGGCAAAAAAAATCGCGGAGCTTCTGAAGCTTCTGGCCAATGAGCACCGTCTTCTGATTTTATGCGCGCTAATGCAGGGCAGCCTCACCGTAGGTGAAATTCATACCTATCTGCCCAATATTACCTTATCTGCGCTGTCCCAACATTTAAGTCAGCTGAAAACCGCAGGAATTCTCTCTTCCCAAAAGCAGGGCATGAATGTTTTTTACCAAATCGAAGACGAACGGGTCACCGCACTGATGGAATCCATCAAAAAGTATTACTGCGGACAGTAGCTTTCGAGGCTGTCTCTATACCTTAAATCGATACCCAACGCCCCATATGGTTTCAATATACTGGGGCTTTGCGGTATCTTTTTCTATTTTTTCTCTGATTTTCTTGATATGAACGGTTACGGTGGCAATATCTCCTATGGAATCCATGTCCCATATTTCGCGAAACAACTCTTCCTTTGTAAAAACATGATTCGGATTTTCCGCAAGGAAGGTCAAAAGATCAAACTCCTTAGTAGTAAAGGTCTTTTCCACTCCATCCACGTACACGCGCCTTGCAGTCTTGTCGATCCGGATTCCCCGGATTTCCACAATGTCGTTTTGAGGCTTCTGATTAGACCCCACCAGCCGCTCATAGCGGGCCAGATGCGCTTTCACCCTTGCCACCAGCTCACTGGGACTGAAGGGCTTTGTCATATAGTCGTCTGCGCCCAGTCCCAAGCCTCTGATTTTGTCAATGTCATCCTTCTTTGCCGACACCATGAGAATGGGAATGTTTTTCTCCTCCCGGATCTTTTTGCAGACCTCAAATCCATCTATTCCAGGCAGCATCAGATCGAGAACAATCAAGTCGTAATCGCCGTTCAGCGCCGTTTGAAGTCCCTCGTCACCTGTATTACAAATATCCACCTGGAAATCACTCAGCTCCAGATAATCCTTTTCCAAATCCGCAATCGCCACTTCATCTTCAATAATTAAAATTTTGTTCATTTTTGCTCCCTTTCTTTTCTCATATGATTCTCTATGCTTCTGCTGCACGGGGCTGCAGCTCAATATACTTGCGCAGTACAAAGTGCATGCAGGTTCCTTCGCCTTCCCTGCTTGTGGCCCAGATATAGCCTCCATGATCCTCTATGATCTTTTTTACAATGGACAATCCGATTCCGCTGCCTCCCTGGGCGGAGTTGCGGGAAGCGTCCGTACGATAAAATCTCTCAAATATTTTTTGCAGATCCTTCTGGGCAATCCCCTTGCCGTTGTCTTCAATCTCCACTCTGATGGAATCTACCTCATCCAAAATGCGGATGTCTATTTCTCCATGAGATTTATCCATATATTTCACGCTGTTGCTAATAATGTTGTTGATGACTTTTTTCATCTGCTCCGGGTCTGCAATAATTACGGTTGATGGATCCACCAGATTGGAATAATTCAATTCAATATTCTTGGATTCCAGATCCAGTCCTACTTCTTCCACACAGTCCCCAAAGTAATCCGATACGTTGATGCGATGAAAATTATAAGGAATACGGTTGTTGTCAATACCGGAATATATGGTCAGCTCGTTAATCAGCTTATCCATGTCGTTTGCTTTATTGTAAATGGTTTTGATATATTTATCCATTTTCTCCGGAGTATCCGCCACGCCGTCCATAATCCCCTCAACATACCCTTTAATGGCCGTAATGGGAGTTTTCAGATCATGAGAAATGTTGCTCACAAGCTCCTTGTTCTGCTTCTCATGCTGCATCTTCTCTTCTGACGACTCCTTCAGACGCAACCGCATATCCTCATAATTGCGATAGAGATCTCCAATCTCCCCCTTGGCGTCCGTTTGCAGCATATAATCGAAATTCCCCTCTTTGATCTTGCGCATAGCGGCATTCAGCTCATCGATGGGATTAAACACTCCTTTGTGAATCCATTGTGTCAGCATCACGCTGGTAAACACCAGAATTAACAAGATGGCAATAAACATATCAATCAGCAACTGCTTCGAAATCAGGGTATTCATTTTGGTTATCACAAATACGCTGCCTTGTGTTCCGTCGGAAAAGGTAAAATCAATCTGCTTAACAAACTTTTCCAAATCATCGTAATATACTCCCGAATCCTCTCCCAAATCGGCTTCGCCGTAATCCGGGAGCTTGGGAAAAATAACTCTTGAGGCGGCCTCATTTCCCGTATAATAAATTTCATCGCCTTTCCTTACCAGGATATAGGTAGTTCTACGGGATATATCGGAATTTACCATTTCCAGATATTCCATATCTTCCAGCATGGCCGGATCCTTCTGAGCCTGTTCAAGCAAAACATAATAGGCTTCGTCCGTAGTATTGATAAACGATTTCAGACCATCAGACATTACAGCATAATCCAGAGCTTCCAGTGAAAAGCCCTGCTGCATATTTACCAGGTAAACGCCAATGGTGATAAAGGCCAGCGCCGTCAGCACCAAAGGAAGAAGTATAATTGTAACAAAGGTTACTCTCAGACGTGTCCTGAATTTCATAGTCATTCCTCCGAAGTATATCCATTATACCACATTACTTTTGCGAATGTGTAAAGTCACACAAATAATATCATAAAAAAAATCTTAAAAACCTATTGACAATTCTGGAAAAATACGTATAATAAAAACAGTAATGATTACTGATTTTTAGAAGGAGAATGCAATGGCATTAAAATATAGTCGCCAGCGTGAGATGATAAAGGATTTTCTCATGACAAGACACGATCATCCTACCGCTGATATTGTATATATGAATGTGCGCAGGCAAAATCCCAATATTAGTTTGGGAACCGTATACCGCAATCTTTCTTTGCTTGCGGACATCGGAGAAATACAGCGGCTGCGTCTGGGAGACGGTACGGATCATTTTGATGCCGACACCTCTCCGCACTATCATTTTATCTGCACAAAATGCGGCTGTGTCATGGATCTGAAAATGGAGAGCCTCGAAAGCATCACAGATATTGCAGGAGCGGATTTCGATGGAACCATTGACGGCCACGTAACTTATTTTTACGGTACCTGCGGCGAATGTGCAAAATCGGAAGTTCTTTAATTCAAAATACAATTATAAGAAAAGGAGATTAAAATTATGAAATTTGTATGTCAAGTATGCGGTTATGTTTATGAAGGCGAGGCAGCTCCCTCTGAGTGCCCTATCTGTCATGCTCCTGCTGAGAAGTTTACTGTTCAGTCAGGTGACAAGTCTTGGGCTGCAGAGCACGTTGTAGGCGTTGCTCAGGGCGTACGAGAGGATATTATTATGGATCTGAGAGCAAACTTTGAGGGCGAGTGCTCTGAAGTTGGAATGTATCTTGCAATGGCAAGAGTAGCTCACAGAGAGGGCTATCCTGAAATCGGCCTGTACTGGGAGAAGGCTGCTTACGAAGAGGCTGAACACGCTGCAAAGTTTGCTGAACTTCTGGGCGAGGTTGTTACCGATTCCACCAAGAAGAATCTGGAAATGAGAGTGGATGCCGAAAACGGAGCAACCGCAGGCAAATTTGATCTCGCAAAGAGAGCAAAAGAGCTTGGCCTGGATGCAATTCACGACACCGTACATGAGATGGCTCGTGACGAGGCTCGTCACGGAAAAGCATTCGAGGGTCTGTTGAAGAGATACTTCGGCTAATTATATATCGAAAAATGACATAAAAGACGGGCGATCAGCAAGCAGTTGAGATCGTCCGCCTTTTACGTTAACATAGCCAGAGCAAGCTATTTTCAAGATTTTCGCTTTGGATTTATTGGTACAAAAGACGAAAAGTATAATACAAGCCAACAAGGGAAAGCGGGACAAGCCATGAGAGAAAAATACCGAAAGTTTTCAAAAATGCTTCCTCTTATAATTTATTTTGTCATATGGATTCTGACTGTAGCAGCCTTCTGGCTGGGCCTGAGTCAGGCAGCCATGTTTTATTCCATAGCGGTCTTTTATCTGGCGCTGCCCGTCAGCACATTTGTGCTTTCTATATTTATCGGCAGAGATAAAAGCTGGGGCTATTTTAAATGTCTGACGCTGATTTTCTTCGGCTTCCTGTACATGCTGGCCCCCTATGTCACCTTTTCTCTTGCAAATATGCTGTATACAGGCAGATTCATAACTCCTGATCCGGTCAACATGATACCGGGAATTCTGTGCTCCGCCGCCGGGACGGCACTAGGCATTATTATTCAGACAATTACCGTAAGGTTCCGTCCCTCACGGTAGTATATTGTTGTCACAGAGCATTCGGCCTCCGTTCTATACAAACGTCCGCCAATAGCGGAAAATCAGCTTTCTGTGCCGTTTCAGCCTCCTCTGAACAGTCTCCGCCGTCTTGACATATAATCTTTGCACAAAATCCTCTTCTTCCGGCATAGGAGGACGGGAGCTGTAAGCTGCCCGGCTGACAATCTCCTGCATTCGGGCCATTTCCTCCTCTGACACTTC
The DNA here is from genome assembly GCA_944383825.1 of uncultured Acetatifactor sp. Classification (GTDB taxonomy): domain Bacteria; phylum Bacillota; class Clostridia; order Lachnospirales; family Lachnospiraceae; genus Acetatifactor. The sequence goes on from CALWRA010000001.1 coordinate 138,205, forward strand.
AGGAATCTCCGCGGCAGTCCTTTGTGCAAAATCCTCCTCCTCTCCATTGTAGTTCAAAAGTATGCCGCAAAAATGCAACATTTGTATAAAACGGCCATAAGTCCTCCTGCAGCCCTCCCGCTCCATCTTTCTTAACCTTTTTAGTCTGCGATAGTCCAGAAAAAATGGTGCGAGAATCAGGGTGTAAATCCCACAGCTCCCCAGGGAATAAATCCAGTTTTCATATTTATTAAGATCAATTTTAAAATCAATGGCTTCATCAGTCCGCTTCCCTAAGTCATCTGCGCTCTGGGCCCCCTCGCTCTGAGTCTGATTCTCTGCGGGAAGTTTCTGTTCCCATCCCTGTTCCCGGATGACCTGTTCCAAAACACTGTTGTCAAAACCGGGATAGGATACCAGACCAGCTCCAGCCCCATCCGGGGTCACTTCCACAGGAGTCCAGCCGTAATCCTCCAAAAAAATTTCCACCCATGCATGGGCGTTTTCATCAGTAGCTATTGCCTGATAGGTTCCATCCTTCTGAAGCATGAAAGCAGAAGGCTTCACCATATACCCTGTGGCGTACCGAGCAGGAACTCCGTAAAGACGGTACATTAGCGTTGCCGCAGTAGCAAAATGCTGGCAGTAGCCCCTATGGTTCTCAAACAGAAAGTACTCCACAATGTCCTCGTTCATAGGCGCCCAGCCCGGGGTCAGAGAATAAGAGGCATTGCTGCGAAGCGTATATAGAATAAAGGCTGTGATCTCATCCAAACCCTCCAAAGGATTTTCCCGGCACAGTTTTGTGAGTCTCGGCAAAAGCTCCGTCGGAACCTGGGTATAGGCGATGCGGGCTTCCACCAGATAAGCGTCCTGAATCTCCTTATACCAGCCTGCGGCCATGTCAAAGTTATCCAAAACATTATTCCAGTCCAGGGCCATATCCTTTTGCTCGTAGTACAGATAAGCATATCCGCCATTCCGGGTTTCGTAGCCACTGTTATACTGACCATAATAGGGAGCATAAGAGTTTTCGTATTGCCCGCTGCTATGTCGGATGTCCAAAGATATATCTTCCGGCCGTCCGCTTTTGTGGAGGTTGGCGTTCAGTACATAATACATCCTGTAATACATGCCGGGAATGATTGAGCTCCATTCTCCCCATTGGAGCGTATCCTCCATATTTTCAAACAGCTCCTCGTCGCTGGAACGCACCCAGTCGCCGCCCACATATTCCCCTCCGCCAAAGCCCTTGAGGTACAGGGCTTCCGAGGGCCTTTCAGACGCCGTCAGCTCCAGCTGAGCCGTGCCTGTGAAATAATTATTTCCCCTGCTTATAGCGCCTCCCGTCACTGGAGCCTGGGCTTTTCCAGTCAGTCGGTTCATCATCCTGTATACCTGGCCTTCCGCCTCATATGCCCAGCCATAGAGCTCCTGAACATGGAAGGACACCGGCAAGGCTGCCAGAAAAAAGGCCGCCGCCAGAAGAATTCCCACAGCCATACTGCATTTGCGGGACAAGTATCTGCTTTTCACTCCGGAAAAAACAAATTTGTGCCTTCCCGGAGTTGTCAGGTAAATAACCCAGAAAGCTATCTGGAACCAAGCCATCAGCAAAATCGTACCTCCCCCTGCCCTCACTCCCAGCAGCGGCGAAAGGAGCATCAGGCCCGTGGTAATAAGGTACAAAATCATATGCTGCCGCAGAATAAATTCCAGAAAAAAGAAAACAAAGCAAATAAGAGGCACGGCTGCCAGTGCCAGCAGAGTAACCGGCGTCTGCTCCATGTCTCTTTTCCCCGAAAAGATTCCTGCCACATACTCCGCCTGTTCCAAAAGACTTCTCCCAAACATAACAGCCGCCAAAGCCTCCCCCAAAAACGAGAGAAAGCAAAGAAGATAAAACAGCTTTTTTATATAATTATAAGTATACCAGATCAGCAGGCACAGTACCGCCGCTGCAGCATACACGGCCCATTTGCTGTAATCCACCATTTCCATGGCCCCAAAGAGCGAAAAAATCCCGCAGACTCCCGCCGCAAAGCAAAGAAGGGCGGCCACAGGACGATAAGCGTCGCTGTTTTGCTCCTTCGTATTGATTTTCACCTTAACTGCTCCCATGTCGGCCTGCCTCCTAAACTGCAATAACATGCTGTAGGATTTCCCGATCCAGATTCTGTACGGAAAATTGCCTAATTAAAATTTCATTAAGGTATAAATTTAGATCGGAATCTATCCTGAAACAATTTTCTGAAATCCCAAGGGCCTTCTTCTCTTCGTTTCTGGCATGCTGTCCCTTTTTCCCTTCGTCCTCCAGCCTGTAAAGTGAAAGCAGTAAGTCTCTGCACCCGCCTCTATCTGTCACATCCAGATTCATCAAGCGATTATTTTGTCCATCCTGCCAGTAAGCTCTCACACAGGCTCCTTGCTCCAAAGCCCCCATCACAAACGCGGACAGCAGCTCATAAAATGCAGATAATTTTTTCCGTTTTATCCTGTCATTTCCTCGGATATCCACATATAGACAGATCTGCCTGTCCATTTCCTTCTCGTACTCCTTCACCCAGTACCGGCCTGTTTTGGCGCTTTGGTTCCAGTGAATATGTCTGGTGGAATCACCTGCGCGATACTCTCTGATCTGCCGGATTTCTCCCGGATTATCCCCTTTGCGCTGAGTCTGATTTCCATACATCACGCTCCCAGCTCTTCCTGAAAGGCCTCCTAGCTCCAACCGTAAGACTTTTTCCACAGGAAACACCGCAATGGTCATTTCTTCTCTAAAGGACTTTTTTGCTCCAAACAGCGTGAGATAGTCATATACCTTCAAATGATCCATTCTAAAGCGCACCGGCCCGCAATATTGCGCATACATACCGAAGCGCAGCGGATAGTCTCCACAATCGCTTCCTCCGTAAATCATTTTTGTCCTGCTTCTTCCATCCTGCGGATACCCAAAACGAAGACGCAGACGGAAGCGGCTCACCGGTAGCCTGCCCTTGTTTTTTGCTGTTATTACGCACCAGAGAATAGATTCTTTTTGTGCGGAGTCGCTCTTCCTGGGTATTTCAATCAGCAGATTTTTTTTCAGATAGCGAGCCTGGACATACATCGCTCCCCCTATGAAAAGCTCCGCAAAGAACAGCACCATAAGCGGCCTGTATCGATACATTCCTGCAATGTAGAAGGTGGCTGCCAAAAGGAATAATAAAACTGCTTTTTTCATCCTTTTATTCCCCCATATATGGCTGTCTGATCTGCGCCAGAATCTGTTCTATAATCTCATCCTTTTGGATCCCATCCATTCTGGCTGCCGTGTTCATATGAATTCTATGGGCAGTCACATAAGGAAACTGACTCTTTACATCTGCTGGCGTCACATAGTCCCGGCCTTCCAGCCATGCCGATGCCTTTGCCATTCTCACCAGAGCGATTGTGGCCCGGGGACTGGCTCCCCTTTCCAGATAAGGATGCCTTCTGGTTGCCGTTATCAACTCCAAAATGTATCTGTTTATCTCCTCCTTCACAAAGATCCTATCCACATCCTTCTGCATTTCAAGAAGTGTTTTCCCGTTCAGTACAGATCTGATCAGATCCACGGGTCTGACCTTTCCCACACCCATAGCCATGGAAAGCTCACTTTCAAAGTCCGGATAACCCAGGGTCATGGCCACCATAAATTGGTCCATCTGCGCCTCGGGAAGAGATTGGGTACCTGCGCTTCCCACAGGATTCTGCGTGGCAATCACCAAAAAGGGCTGGGGCACCTGTCTGGTGGTTCCCTCCACAGTAACTCTGCGCTCCTCCATAACCTCCAAAAGCGCCGACTGCGTCTTTGGAGAAGTTCGGTTGATCTCGTCAGCCAAAAGCAGATTGCAGAATACGCTGCCGGGCTGATAAACAAATTTTTCTTTCTCTCGGCTGTAAATGGAAAATCCCGTCAAATCCGACGGCATTACATCCGGCGTAAACTGCACTCTCTTATAGTCCAGCTCCATGGCTCTGGAAAACGCAATGGCCAGGGTGGTCTTACCCACTCCCGGAATATCTTCAAGAAGTATATGCCCATTGGCCAAAAAGGCAAGCATCACCTCTTTTATTTCCTTTTCCTTTCCCAGAATCACCTGATTGATCAGGCGCGCCGTCTCTCTCGCCTTCTCCCGGTATAAGTCCGGCTGGTAATACAGCGGCTTCTCCCGGTTCTGCGTCTCTTTTTGATGCAGCTCCAATTTTCCACCTCCTCACTGTGTACTTCACGCTATATGTCTTTATCGGATGACTTTCCCATTTCGCATTGAAACCAGAAAATATTCATCCCTTTTTGACAATCCACTCCATAGGCCATTCCATGGGCCTTCAGAATCGTACTGACAATGGACAGTCCCAGACCCGTCCCTTCCTTTCTGCCCCCCTGGTGCTGGCTTCTCTGATATCTTTCCCAAATCAGCTCCCTCTCCGCTTCTGGAATGGGATTTCCCTCGTTCTTCACCGCCACTCTGCATTTTCCATTTCCCTGGCTGGTCTGCACAACTATGCTGCCGCCGTCTTTTGTGTGATTGATTGCATTATATAACAGATTTCTGATCACCTGGCTGATTTTCAGCGCATCCACATATATCATGGCTTCTGTGTCCGCAAAATCGTCTCCAATGCTGATCTGATGCTGGACCGCGCTCTGCTCGCACAGCAGCACCTCTGACTCCAGTATCTCATAAAGGTTATACCAGTCCTTTCGCAGCTGCAGATACCCGGCCTGAAGCTGCGCATAGTCCAGAATGTCGCTGACCATCTCACTCATGCGCTGTGCCTCTTTCATAATCAGGTTCAAATCCTCATTCCGCTTTTCCTGGTTCTGCCAATGAATATCCCGCACCATCTCGGCATAGCCTCCAATAAGAGCAAGGGGAGAACGCAGCTCATGGGAAACATTCGCAATGACCTCCTTGCGCAAGCCATCCACTCTCTGCAGCGCCTGTCCCAGATCCTCCACCGCCCGGGCCAACTGCCCTATCTCATCCTCAAGGGCAATGTTCGGTGTCGCGGATAAATTTCCCTTTGCCAGCTCGTCTATTGTGTTCTTAATAATGTGGATTGGCTTTATAAATTTCCTGGACAACACCGCAGCCATAACGGCGGAAATCAGCGTAAGCAGAATACTGAAAACAACCAGCTGTCTGCGATTCAGGCTCAGCACCTGATTCAGCTCCGTAAAGGAATGATGGAGGATGATATATGCCTCCTCGCCGTTGTAAAATGCCGGAAGACCGATTTCATAGGATACCAGTCGGGATCCCTCCCTGATCTGCCTGCTATATGTCTGCCTTTCCAGCACATTATCATATACATCGCTGCTTTCAATATCTTTCCAGACTGTTATATTGGACGCGTCGTCCTCCAGATTCAAAGAATGTCCGTAGCTGTAAATTTCTATAAGATTTCCATCCTTATCCACCAGCATCATTTTGCCGTTTGTGATTTTGCTTAAATAGGGAATCAGCTCACTGTTATCCGCCAGGTCTTCCGTAATGAGCTCCTCCATAACAGGCTCCAGCTCATTTTGTATTTCTACGGCGGCCATGTCTGCATAATTGCTTTCCAGAACAAATACCTGAACAATCCACATAAGGCCCACGGTAAACAGCGCCACCGACATCATAATCAGCCACAGCCTCACCGACATTCTCGAGAAAAAGCGCCTCCCGTTTTTATTCCCTATATTCAAATTTGTACCCCACTCCCCACACCGTCTGTATCAGCTTTCTGTAAGTTCCCAAATGCTCCCTTAGTGATTTTACATGAGTGTCCACAGTCCTGGTGTCTCCGTAATATTCATATCCCCAAACCGATCCCAGCAGCTGATCTCTGGTGAGAACAATATGCTCATTCTGAGCCAGCTTTACCAGCAAATCAAATTCCTTAGGAGGCAGACTTATGACATTCTGTCCCGCTGTGACCGTTCTGGTGCCTATTTCAATGCAGAAATCTCCGAACTTCAGCGTCTGACTGGGCTCGCTCCCGGTTCTTTTCAGTACTGCGTTTACCCTGGCCATAAGCTCTTTCGGACTAAAGGGTTTCGACACATAATCATCGGCCCCCAGGCCAAAGCCTAAAAGTTTGTCATATTCCTCGCTCCTGGCAGTCAGCATAATCACCGGAACCTGGGAACATTGCCGGATCTCTGCCAAAGCTTCAAATCCATCCTTTCCCGGCATCATAATGTCAAGAATCAGAATGTCAAATTCCTGCCTTCCTGCCAGCTCCAACGCCTGATCCGCATTTTCCGCTTCACTGCATTGAAATCCCTCTAATTGAGCATAAACCATCACCAAATTCCTAATGTGGGAGTCATCGTCCACAATGAGCATTCTTTTCAAGCTTCCTCCGCCTCCTTTGAAAATCATTCCCCCAGCCTGTTATTTATTATAAAGCATAACTTTTAATTGTAAAATTTCTGTGAGAATTTTATGAGAATACTGAAAAGAATCAGTCACAAACCCACTTTGGTTTTCATATTTTGATGTTGGGGGGCATAAGGCATCGGCTCCCATGACAAACATAAAAAGGGAGGAGACGGCAAAAGTTGTCCGACATGAAAAAGTTTGATGCTGCAATCATCGGCGGAGACAGACGAAACGCCTGTATGGCCGCTGTTTTTGCAGAAAAGAAATATCGGGTTATTACCTACGGCGTTTCGGAAGCTCTGAAGGATCCCTGTATATACCCTGCAGAAACCTTAAAGGAGGCCTTGGAAAGTTCATCGGTGCTTATATTCGGAATTCCGTTCCAAAAAAATGGGAAAATTTTTTTTCAGGCAGATGTGCCCTGTGTTTCCCTTACAGAGCTAAAGCGCTTTATCCGCAAGGGACAGAAGGTCTTTGCAGGAGTGATTCCGGAGGACTTTCGGACCCATTGCCAGAAGCGGGAAATTGACTGCTTTGACTTTATGCAGGACGAGGCGGTCACCATATACAATGCCATTGCCACTGCAGAGGGCGCAATTCTGGAGGCCCTTCTGAAAAAGGACACCAATCTGCACCACGGCAGATGCCTTGTGCTGGGTTATGGAAGATGCGCCAGAGTTCTGTCCAATAAGCTGAAGGGAATGGACGCCAGAGTCTGTGTGTGCTGCAGAGATCAAAAGCAGATGGCTTTCGCCGATTCCATGGGATTGGATACCTTTCCGCTTTCCCGGCTTCCCAAAAGAATCAGTGATTTTGAATACATCTTCAATACCGTTCCAGCGGTCATTCTCACAAAAAACTGTCTGAAGCGGCTGGGGCCCTCAGCTCTGATCATAGACATTGCCTCAGACCCAGGCGGCGTGGACGATAAAGCTGCGGGAGAGCTTGGGATCTGCGTCAGGCATTGTCCCGGTCTCCCCGGAAAATATGCCTGCTTAAGCTCCGCAGAGCGTCTTGCAAAATATGTATTTGATACAGGGAGGATTTTATGAATGTAAAGGGTAAAAGAGTGGGCGTAGGGCTCACCGGTTCTTTTTGTACCTTCGATAAAATGTTCAAGGAGCTGAAAAAACTCAAAGAAGCAGGAGCCCAGGTATTTCCCATTCTCTCTGAGGCATCTCAAACCATCGAAAGCCGTTTCGGCGCTCCGGAGGATTATCTCAAAATGGCAGAGGAAATTACGGGCAACTCACCCATTCTGCGCATTGAGGAAGCGGAGCCCATAGGGCCCGGCAGTCTTCTGGATATTCTGGTAATCCTGCCCTGCACTGGCAATACGGCTGCAAAGCTGGCAAACGGCATTACCGACACTCCCGTGCTTATGGCCGCAAAGGCCCATCTACGGAATAATAGGCCTCTGGTAATTTCCATATCCACAAACGATGGGCTCGGTATGAATATGAAAAATATAGGGTTCTTGCTTAATTCGAAAAATATTTACTTTGTCCCCTTCGGCCAGGACAATTGGGAAAAGAAGCCCCATTCTTTGGTAGCCGACACCTCTCTTCTCCTTCCCACCCTGGAAATGGCTCTGGAACACAGACAGCTGCAGCCTCTTTTCGTAAGTATGGCTGCGGAGAAATGAGGCGGTTATGTGCGGAATTGCGGGATTTAGCAACTTTCATCTGAATTTTAGGGAGGAGCCTGGCAAATGGTATCCCATACTGCAAAATATGAACAAGGTTCAAAAGCACAGAGGCCCTGATGCGGATGGGGTCTTTCTTTCCCGCTGCTGCGGACTGTCCCATGTGCGTCTGTCCATTCTGGATCCCCAGGGAGGACTCCAGCCCATGACCAGGCAGCTGGAAAATCATTGCTGTACCATCTGCTTTAACGGAGAAATCTACAATATGCCTGCTCTGAAAAAAGAGCTGGAAGAAGAAGGCATGGAATTTTCAACCGCCTGCGACACGGAGGTCATTCTGGCGGGGTATCTTCTCCATGGGAGAGAATACGTGAAACGGCTCAACGGTATCTTTGCCTTTTGCATCTGGGACGAAAGCCGCCGGCTTCTGACCCTCTTTCGCGATCGCCTGGGAGTTAAGCCTCTTTTTTACACACAGCTGGGGGACACTCTTATATTTTCCTCAGAAATCAAGGGACTGTTTCAATTTCCAGGCGTGGAGCCCCTTCTGGACAAAGAAGGACTGTGCGAAATTTTCGGCCTTGGTCCTGCCAAGTCCTACGGCAAGGGAGTTTTTCAAAATATTTCGGAGCTTCTGCCCGGACATTATCTGGAATTTGATGGCAACCGGATTTGTCAGGAGCCCTACTGGCGTCTGGAAAGCCATCCTCATGAGGATTCCTGGGAAAGCACTGTGGAAAAAACCGGTTTTCTGATTACAGATGCCGTCAGGCTGCAGATGCTCTCCGATGTTCCCATATGCACCTTTTTATCGGGAGGCGTTGACAGTAGTCTGGTAACCGCTATCTGCAGCAGGGAGCTGGCCGCCCAGGGAAAGCAGCTTGACACCTATTCCTTTGACTTTACTGGAAATGACGCCAATTTCAGGGCAAACGCCTTTCAACCCACCCAAGATCGGCCCTGGGTGGATAAAATGACCGCTTGGGCCAAAACCAATCATCGTTATCTGGAATGCGGAAATGAAGCGCTCTACGAATATCTCTTTGAAGCGGTGGATGCAAGAGATCTTCCCTGTATGGCCGATGTGGAATCCTCCATGCTTTATTTCTGCCGCCAGGTATCAGCCCGGCATAAGGTAACTCTTACGGGGGAATGCGCGGACGAAATTTTCGGAGGGTATCCCTGGTTTCATAAAAAGGAATGCTTTGAGGCTCACGCCTTTCCCTGGTCTATGGATCTGACACCCCGCACCATGCTCCTGAAGGATGAAATACAATCTCTGCTGCCCATAAAGGAGTATGTGAACGCCGCTTACGAGAACACTGTTCGGGATACTCCCCGCCTTGCGGAGGATTCCCCCGAGGAAAAGCGCCGCAGAGAAATCTCCTGGCTTAATCTTCGTTGGTTTATGCAGACCCTTTTGGACAGGATGGACAGAACCAGTATGCACACCGGGCTGGAAGCCCGGGTTCCTCTTGCAGATCACCGTATTGTGGAATACGTCTGGAATGTCCCCTGGAGTATGAAATGTAGAAATGGCCAGGTCAAGGGACTTCTAAGAGAAGCCTCCCGGGGGCTCCTGCCCGACGAAGTGCTTTTCCGCAAAAAAAGCCCCTATCCCAAAACCTATGATCCAGCCTATGAAGGACTTTTGAAAAAGCGCCTGCTGGAGGTGCTTCAGGATAGCTCTTCCCCTCTTTCTGATTTTATAGATCTAAAGAAAACCAAAGCCTTTCTGGAGTGTCCTTCAGATTACGGCCGACCCTTCTACGGCCAGCTTATGGCCGGTCCGCAGCTTCTGGCCTATCTGCTGCAGATCAATTATTGGCTGGAGCGTTATCGGATCCGGGTACAACTTTAAATCCACAGAAAGCAGTCTTTACTGGCATTTACCGCCGCAGACAGAGGAAACGGTCAGATAGCCCTGGCGGTCATTTCATCTTCCGTCACAATAGCTCCCAGGCCCATACAGTCTTTACGGAAACCTTGTGGTATAGTATAATCCTATACAAAAGAATATCTGTCCTGATATTGGAAAGGAAGGAAGAAGAATGAACCAAGCTGTAAAGGATTATATTATTGAAAAGGTAAATGCATTGATAAATGCACCCACCTGTTGCGGAGAGCTAAAGGCGTCCGCCCAAAATTGGCTGGATGCACTTGGCACGGACAAGGAAGCTGAACAGACAAAAAGCCTTTTGGCGGATCTGGAAAGGGATATTGTAACAGTTGATGGATTGATTGCCTTTGCTGAATCAGAAGCCGGCATAAATGTATTTGGCCGGGAACAAGCGCCGAAGGTAGCCGCTCATGCCAGAGAAATCAAGGCGGACGGCGCACAGTACTGTGATTGTCCTGCCTGTGCGGCGGCTGCTGCAATCCTCGAAAAGAAGGATGAAATTCTGTAAATATACATCTGTTTATCCACAGAAAGGAGATCGGCACCTTGGAAAAGATTGCAAGCTTTACCATAGACCACATTAAGCTACAGCCGGGCGTTTATGTGTCCAGAAAGGATACCGCAGGAACGGCGGTGATCACCACCTTTGACCTGAGAATGACAAGTCCGAATGAAGAGCCGGTAATGAATACCGCAGAAGTGCACACCATAGAACATTTGGGGGCGACCTTTCTGCGCAATCATCCGGAATATAAGGACAAAACTATCTATTTCGGCCCCATGGGCTGCCGGACCGGCTTTTATCTTTTGCTGACCGGAGATTTTCAATCGGAGCAGATCGTTCCTCTCATTACGGAAATGTTTGAATATATCCGAGATTATCACGGAGAGGTGCCCGGCGCCTCTCCCAAAGACTGCGGCAATTACCTGGATATGAATCTTGGAATGGCAAATTATCTGGCAAAACGTTACCTGGAGAACGTTTTATACGGCATTAACGAGAGCCGGCTGATTTATCCCAAATAGACCAGGTCGCCGGAACCGGGGCCGGCATACAAGAAAAGTTATCCAAAAGAAAGGCGGATTTTATATGAGTAGAATCGGTATTATAGGCGCAATGGAGCTGGAAGTGGACAAGCTGAAGTCTGAAATGGACATAAGCGGCATTGCCAATAAGGCGGGAATGGAGTTTTTTCAGGGAACGCTCCAAGGCGCTGAAGTGGTTATCGTCCGCAGCGGCATTGGAAAGGTCAATGCCGCATTATGCGTTCAGATCCTTGCAGATGACTTTCAGGTGACACACATCATCAACACGGGAGTAGCCGGTTCTTTGAATGCAAAACTGGATATCGGGGATATTTTGATCTCTAAGACTGCTCTTTACCATGATGTTGACGCCACCATTTTCGGCTATCTTCCCGGCGAGGTACCTCAGCTTGGCACAAGGGAATTTCCCGCCGATGAAAGGCTGGCCCAGCTTGCCAAATCCAGTTGTGAAAAAGTAAATCCCGGGCTTCATGCCGTAATTGGGAGAGTCATCAGCGGCGATCAGTTTATTTCCGACGGCGCGGTGAAAAAACGGCTGATTTCAGAATTTCACGGCGACTGTGCGGAAATGGAGGGCGCCGCCGTAGCCCACGGTTCTTATCTGAATCACATACCCTTTGTGATTATCCGGGCAATTTCGGATAAGGCCGACAACAGCGCTCAGGTGGAATATCCGGTTTTTGAAAAAGCTGCGGCACATCACTCTGCCCGTCTGGTAGCGGACATGGTGCGGAGCATCTGAAGCTTTCACACAAAATAACATTAGGACAGGCTTTACGTCTGCCATACCTAAAAAGGACTGCATTGCATAAACAATGTCAGTCCTTTTGCTCTTTTTTAAAAACAAATAATTTGCTGAACACATAATTAGCGATCATTACCAGGACGGATGATATAAAGATTTTCGCGATCCAATAGTTCATGCGGATCATATTTACCGTCACATACATGATCACAATATCCAAAAGCCAGGTGGAAACTCTGGCTCCCGCAAACTGTGTAAATTCTTTCATAATATGTGGATTGGAACTTTTAAACACATATTTTCTGTTGGTCACATAGCCAAAAAGCACTCCAGCAGCCCAGCCCAACGTATTGATTACCGCATTTTGCCAACTCACATCCGGATCCAGCAGCGTAGCCTCAAAAATCCAGCAGGCTCCCCAAGACACCAGCGTTGTCAGCACACCGACAATCAAATATGCAATAATCTCCTCATATTTCACACATAGAGCTTTTATCTTATCTATCATATTGCTTCCTCATTCCAATGGTTTGTACAGGGCAGTAACAGTATAAACTTACTATGTTTCCATTTGCTTGTCAAGAAATACCAAATCTGCGGCGCTGTATCATCCCCAGCACCTGATTATTATATTCTGCCCACAACTATCCCATTTCAAAATCCGGATGCAAAAATATGCGGAAGGCAACGTTCCGCTCAACTATTGTAAACGCTATTGAAGGGATCCTGCGTGTGCTGCTGTTTTACAGGATTATACTTTAAATTTAAAAATTCCTGAAAATTTTTGTTGTAGAGTTTTTCCAGTTCGGCAGTATAGCCCAGCACCATATGGGGCTGCTCTGTTTGATAATAGCCCAGCGCTTCCTGCGTCAGGGTTTCAGACAAAGGAATCAAATGGGCCTTTTCCCCTATCACAAATACTCGCATTTGACTGACGGAATTTCTGCCTGTTCTTCTGTAATAATATGCCCATACCGCATCCTTGTTTGAAAAGATATGCACCTTAGTTCCTGTAACATAAATGGTCCATTTTTTTCCAATCCAAACCTTTTCTTTGCCGATTTTGTGTGCAGCTGCAAAATCTGATTCAATTTGGTTTACAGAAAGTCCCGAATGCTTCTGAATAAATTTGTCGATGCTCTTTGCGCATCCGTTCGAAAATATTTTTACTATTTCAATCACTATAAATACCAACGCCACTAAAGCTACAAGCATAACCAGCACAAAAGTACTGAATTGTACGCCGCCCAGGCTGTCAGTATTCAGTGTATAGCAGACAAATATATCATCTTCATCTTCTGCCACACCCAGATCATCTTCCAGCGTATCAATATAATAATCCAAAAGACTTCCTTCCAGCTTCTCCCATGTGCCGGTAATCTCCATTGGCTCCGGAGCCGGCACCGTACCTGTATAATCCTCCCAATAAGCCCATGTATCATCAATCATCCCATAGGCTTTCTCCTGATCCCTGCTGGGCAGATAAAGGCTGAAATAGTACCACGTGGAAGTCATGGTCTCATAATTGTCGTCAGCATAGAAGGCTATGTAACTGTTTCCATCAGTAGATGTACTGCTCCCGCCGGATCTATACTCGGTTGTGGTATAATGCTCCACATAGTCCGTAAGCAGATTCTGAACCTGTATTGTGGCCCACTTTCCCTCATACTGAGCCGGATCCCGCGTTATATCAATCTCTGCAGGGCCCACGATCAAATCTACAATGCCGAACTTGGTCACAATCAGACACACGATTATCACAACCGCTGCAACAGCTATACGGATAATACCGGTTTTTCTCGTCGATTTCCTCAGCGTTTCTATCATTATATTCCTCCTCATAAGTAATTTCCCTTACCGGCAGCCTTTTCCCCGACAGCCGCAGTTCTCATTATTTTAGCATGCAAAAATCAAAAAAGCAATCTACGAGCATGCTCATCAAGAAACATTCCGTCATTGCCGGGGATTTACCACATTGCGTTCTTCTCCATTTAAAAACGCCTTGATATTTTCATATACTTCCTCCACACATCTTATGCGGGCCTCCACGCTGGCCCAGGCCAGGTGCGGAGTGATGATCAGACGGTTGCTATCCTTGATTTGGCTGAGAGGATTTTCAGGGGAAAGAGGCTCCTTTTCCACTACATCCAATCCCGCCGCCTTAATTTCTCCGGTCTCCAACGCTTCATACAGATCTCTGTTATTTACCACTCCTCCCCTCGCCACATTGATAAGGACAGCAGTACGCTTCATTTGGGACAGCGCCCTCTTGTCTATAAAATTCCGGGACAGATCGCTTAGAGGACAATGAAGAGACAAAAAATCGCTTTCCGCAAACAGCCTCTCTCTGTCCACCCGCTCATATTCCCTGCATGCACTATTTCCCGTAATTGAATGAAAAATCACTCTACAGCCAAAGGCCAGTGCAATTTTTGCCACTCTTCTTCCGATATTTCCCATTCCTGCAATTCCCCAGGTTTTTCCATCCAGCTCATAAAAGGGAATGTCAAAATTAGCAAACCGGCTCTGAGCGCTGTAGGCCCCCGACTTTACATACTGATCATAATAGGGCAGCTTTCCCACAAGCGCCAAAGCCAGGGCAAACGTATGCTGGGCCACCATTGCGGTGGAGTAGTCCACCACATTTGCCACCCTGATCCCTTTTCTTGTACAGTAATCAAGATCGCAATTGTCATAGCCTGTGGCAAATTCACAGATAAGCTTTACCCTTGCCGCCCCCTTCAGTGCCTCCTCGTTCATGGGCGCCTTGTTGACTACCACAATATCTGCATCCTGGATCCGTCCGGCTGCCTCCGAGGCAGATACAGTGTTCTCATAGTATGTCACATTCCCCAGCCGTTCAAGACAATCCACGGAAATATCCGTTCCCACGCTATTTCTTTCCAATACGACAATATTCATTGTTAATCCTCCGCCTTTCTGCCAAAACTTTCCGTCTCCTCCTTCACTGGAATTAGATAAAGGGACGCCCTCTAAATATAGAAGTGTCCCTTTCCATCCCGTTTGCGGAAAATTCTGTTTTTTTCTCTGCGCTCTGCTGACTTACAGTCTCTTTAACAATTCTTCTCTCTGAGACTCATAGCCCGGCTTGCCCAGCAATGCAAACATATTTTTCTTATAGCTCTCCACGCCAGGCTGGTCGAAGGGATTCACTCCCAGCAGATAGCCGCTGACACCGCAGGCAAACTCAAAGAAATAAAACAGCTCGCCCAGATAAAATTCATTTACCTCAGGCACGTTTATTACGAAATTAGGCGCCTGGCCATCCGTATGTGCCAGAATGGTGCCGTTCATTGCGCTTTTATTTACAAAATCAACGGTTTTGCCGGCCAGATAGTTCAATCCATCCAAATCCACCGGCTCCTCATTGATGATCAATTCTTCTCTGGGCTGCTCTATATTAATAACCGTCTCAAACAAAATTCTTGAGCCATCCTGAATAAACTGTCCCATGGAATGCAAATCCGTGGTCAGATCCACGCTTGCAGGGAAAAGTCCCTTCTGATCCTTACCCTCGCTCTCACCGTAGAGCTGCTTCCACCACTCGCTGACATAGTGAACAGCAGGCTCATAATTTGCCAGAACCTCAACGCTTTTGCCCTTGCGCAGAAGAATGTTCCGCAGCGCTGCATACTGAAGCGCATCGTTCTGCTCAAAATCATTTTCAAGCGCTCTCTTGCGGCCGCTAGCCGCTCCCTCCATTAGCTTGTCAACATCCGCACCGCTTACGGCAATGGGCAAGAGCCCTACCGCCGTCAGCACGGAAAATCTCCCGCCTACATCATCAGGTACCACAAAGGTCTGGTAGCCTTCCTCATCTGCCAGATGCTTCAGGCTTCCCTTTGCCTTATCAGTAGTTGCATAGATTCTTTTTGCCGCGCCGGCCTTTCCATATTTCGCCTCCAGCTTTTCCTTAAAGACCCTGAAAGCAATGGCCGGTTCAGTGGTTGTGCCGGATTTGGAAATCATGTTTATGGAGAAGTCCCTGTCCCCCACCACATCCATCAAATGCTTCAGATAGGTGGAGCTGATGGAATTGCCGCAGAAATAAATTTCAGGCGTCTTTCGCACACTCTTATCCAACACATTATAAAAGCTGTGGCCCAAAAACTCGATGGCTGCTCTGGCTCCCAGATATGACCCGCCAATGCCGATTACAAGAAGCACCTCCGAATCCTCCTGAATCTGCTTTGCCGCTTTTTTAATATTTTCAAATTCTGTCTTATCATAATCCACAGGCAGGTCGATCCAGCCAAGAAAGTCATTGCCTGCTCCGGTTTTGGACACCAGGGTTTCTTTCGCGTCAAGAGCCAGCTTTTTCATATAACCAATTTCTTCTTGTGAAATAAACGAACCCGTCTTTGAATAATCAAATGATACCTGTTTGCTCATATATCTGCTCCTCTCCAAATAGTCGAACCATAAATTCCGTTTCAATTCTAGCAAAGATATATGCCAAATTCAAGAGCCTTATCCAAGAAATTCCTTCAGCAAAGCCTCCAGCTCTTCCTCGCTTACTCGTACATCCTCAGCCCGGTAATCCTGCCGTCCATAGGTATCCGTATCCTGTCTTCCGGGCAAGGTCTCCTGGCGGTAAGGCTGGGTTCCCGTATCCTGCCGATAGGATGCCGTATCCTGTCGGTAAGCGCCGGAAGACTGGGTATCCTCTGCCAGCAGCCTTCCTCCAATGGGCATCAGCTCCACCGTTCCCCTCCTCCTCCTGGAGCGTCCTCTGTACTGCCTTGCTCCGTAGAGCATCTCCATATCTCTCTGGGTTACGTCAATTCTGGCGGAAAGGTGATTTTCCAGATAATCCACCAGATTCACCTTCAAAATTCTTTTCTTTCCTTTTATATCCATAACCGAGGATATGGAGAAATATAAATAAAGTCCCAGAAAGCTGACAATATAAAAGGGCAGAATCTCACCCAGCATCCTCCCATCCACAATTCCTTTACAGATACCGATTCCGGCGCATACCACAGATAGCAGCATTGCCTGTCCGGACAGATGGTACAATGTCTCAAAGGATACAGGGCCTAAGGAAAGCCTGTTCAGGAACTTGTCCACAAAAACCGGAATATTGGAAACTCCATTGTTCAGCTCATAGCAATTGGCAAATTTCAGCTTACACTGTTTGAGAAGTTTATTTTCGGTGGACGCCATATTATCCGCTTCACGGATCATGCTGCGGTAAACCCATCCCAAAAATAATCTCGCAAGAATACTGGCTGCAAAAAACGACAGCATACAGACAGTTATCACCTTTTCTTCCTGAAATATACGAAACATGACAAAACTCCTTTCCCTGGCGTCCCAATTACTTTTTATATAGCAAAGGTCTGCCATACTGTCAGTATAATCCATTTATAACCTTCTTTGGGAAACAACTCATCGTATTTTTCTTACAAAAAGGGACAAAAACTCACAAAATCAGAAAGCACGGAGACGCCTGAATCATATCCTCCGCCAGCGCGGCATTGCGTAATCTTTCCAAATCTGCTATAATACGGTTTTATAATAAGGATTTATTTTCGGAAAGGATTGATATAATATGAGGTATCAGACTCATGGCGTTTGCTCCGCTTCCATAGATGTGGAGCTGAAAGACGGTGTGATTGATTCCGTGCAATTTACAGGCGGCTGCAACGGCAATCTTCAGGGCATCAGCGCCCTGGTAAAGGGCATGACTCCCCAGGAAGCTATCTCCAGGCTTAGAGGTATCCGGTGCGGCTTCAAATCCACCTCCTGTCCAGACCAGCTTGCTCAGGCGCTGGAAAGCATGATTTAACGCCTTGTGCAGAAAGGATTCCCGCATGAAAAAAATTGTGTTGACAGGCGGCGGAACGGCAGGACACGTTACGCCCAATATCGCTCTCTTGCCCTCACTTGAAAAGGCCGGCTACGAGGTAGCGTACATGGGTTCCTATGACGGAATCGAAAAAAAATTGATCAGTGACTTTGACATTCCCTATAAGGGGATTTCTACAGGCAAGTTCCGCCGTTATCTGGATATAAAAAATCTCACGGATCCCTTTCGTGTTGTCAAGGGTTTTTCCGAAGCCCGGGGATTTCTCAAAGAGTTTCTTCCCGATGTGGTATTTTCTAAGGGCGGCTTTGTCAGCGTCCCTGTGGTGCGTGCGGCGGCTTCTCTGAAAATCCCCTGCATCATTCACGAATCTGATATGACCCCCGGTCTGGCCAATAGGCTCTGTATTCCCGTGGCGGAAAAGGTCTGCTGCAATTTTCCGGAAACATTGAAAATGCTTCCTCCCCAGAAGGCTGTCCTCACCGGCTCTCCTATTCGGGCGGAGCTGGCTCAGGGCAATAAGCTGGCGGGGCTTGATCTTTGCGGTTTTACCGCGAACAAACCGGTAATCATGGTAATCGGCGGAAGCCTTGGAGCCGCCAGCGTAAATAAAGTCGTAAGAGAGGCTCTGCCCAAGATGCTGATGGATTTCCAAGTAGTCCACTTGTGCGGAAAGGATAAAATAGACAATCTTCTGCTGAATACGGCTGGTTATAAGCAATTTGAATATATAAAATCAGAGCTTAAGGATCTGTTTGCCATGGCGGATCTTGTAATCTCCAGGGCGGGCGCTAACTCTATCTGTGAACTGCTGGCCCTGAAAAAGCCAAACATCCTGATCCCTCTGCCCTCTGCCAGCAGCCGGGGAGATCAGCTTTTGAACGCTCGTTCTTTTGAAGCTCAGGGCTTCTCCATTGTAATCAACGAAGACGATCTTACCGCTTCGCTGCTGGTGGATAAGGTTCACGAGCTGTTTTTTACCAGGCAGACTTATCGGGACGCCATGAGCCGCAGCGGACAGATGGATTCCATTACAACCATTATGAAATTAATAGAAGCTGCCGCTTCCTGAATATACCGGATGAAATATGATCGGGTACATACCAGGGAGCGACAGCTCCTTTTTTCCTGTCTGCAGCCTATTTATGCTTGTAGCCTGTGTAAAATACCATAAACAGACATACCAGCATTGCCCATGCCCAAAATCTGTGCTGTTTCATTTGTATACCTCCTTTCCGCTTCAGCGGACATCCATTTGTTATTCGGAAGAAACTTCCACAATTATCATATTCTGTACTTCTGTCTCTAACGCAACCCATCATCGTAGGCTGCTCTTTCTCCTCCCACGTATTTCGGTCTTGTTCGGGCACAAACCACGTGGGCGTCTCCGATCTGACCGGTGCGGATTCTAAGCGGCACCGCCACATCCCTGAGGTGCATGCCGATCAGGGTGTCACCAATATCCATTCCTGCATGAGCCTTGATATGCTCCACAACCGCCGGATACTCAAAGGCTTTGTATGCTGCCGTGGCAAAGGATCCTCCCGCCTTTGGCTGGGGAACTGCATTTACCAGCTCATATCCAAATCGGTCCGCAGCTTCTTTTTCCAGAATCAAAGCTCGATTCAAATGTTCACAGCATTGTGCCGCCAGATACACGCCCGCCTCCTGTGTCGCCTGATAAATCCCTCCGAACACCGCTTCCGCCAGCTCCGGGCTGGAAAATGTACCAATGCCCGCTCCCCCCACTTCACTGGTGGAGCAACCTACTACAAAAAGCTGCCCCTCCTGCAGTCCTGCCGCCTCCAGCGCTTCCTTGGCCGCCCGGTAAGCTTCCTCACCGATAAGCGCCATTTCCCCTGTCATAAAAATCCCCTGCCTTTCTGCAGCCAACGCTATTTTTTACTCCTATTATATCTCCGGCATGTTCTCTGCGCAATACTCCGGATTCCGGCATCCTTAATAAACAAAGGCCGAAGCGTCTCGACACATAGCTTCTCCATATCACCCTTTTCCCGCAAAAGGAATATAGTAAAAAGAAAGAAATAATGCGGGAGCCTATCATGCTGATTTTCACTCCTCTTTTGTTTGGGATTTCCGCCAGCCTTGACGCCCTCATTGTAGGAATGACCTACGGGCTGCGCCGAGTCCGCATTTGTCTGTGGCAGAATTTCCTGATCAGTCTGATCACTCTCCTGGGCACCTGTATGTCCGTAGGGCTGGGCGGCTGTCTCTCCCCCCTGCTTCCTTCCTTCATAGGTCCCATTCTGGGAAGCGCCGTGCTCATTTGCTTTGGAATTTATTATCTTGTAAAGGCAGCGCTACAATTCCTCCCCAGACACCGGAATAGAAAAAATCTGATCATCAGCGAAATACAGTCCTCTCTTTCCGTACCGGAGATTATTTCCCTGGGAACCGCTCTTTCCATAAACAATATGGGAATCGGTTTCAGCGCCAGTATCGCCGGCCTTCCCCTCATTCCCACCGCCGCGACCACATTGGTCTGCTCCGTTTCCTTTCTTTTTTTCGGAAACCGCATGGGAAGCATGAAGCTGTTTCGGCTTGCAGGAAGCCGGGCGGATCTTCTTTCAGGGCTGCTTTTAACGGGACTCGGAATCTGCGAGCTCTACTTTTAACATTTTCTTCTGCCGAATAGGTTAAAAAAACCTTTGGCAGAAAATACATAAATGATATTATCCCGTTCAATGCTCAGATGTATCCATCTTCTATGTTTTTATAAAGTTTTAAGGACACCTCTTTTTCCTCTATCCGAATCTCGGCCTTATCCACCATCATGCCCACCAGCAGAAGCTGGCTGGCTTCTCCTGGCTCACCGCTTCCCGCCAGCTCCCAGTAAAAGTCCTCTATTCCCTGGTTTTTCTCTCCACCGAAGCATTCCTCCATATATTTCAGACTACTGCGGAACTGTTTATCATAATCGGCCCAGAGACTGATAACTGCCTGTCCTTCCAAAATTTCAATTCCCGATTTGATCCGATGAGCTCCCACCGAAAAGAAGAACATAGTAAGCTCCTCTATGATTTTGGCTATTTTTTTCTCCCCGTGACTCATTTCCCTTTTTCCTTTCGGTATTCATGGCGTCTCATAAAGCTATCCAGCACCGGAACCAGAAAAATAGCCGTTATCCCCGCACTGAAGCCATTATTATACAAGTTCAGCCCGCCGTACATTTCTGCGGTGCACATTACAATGGCGGAATGAAGCATTCCTGCCACAACGCCGGCAGCGCGCCCAAACTGACCGGCTATAGGGGCAAGCCCCACTCCAAACAGAGCGGCAAGCTGGATCCCGGGAGTTCCATGCTCGTACCGACTGACCCAATTAAAGAGGTACACTCCCGCCAAAACCGGAAGATAATTTTTGGGATGCGCGCCGAAAGCGGCAAATCCAAAGGCCATCCACACGGCTCCCACCACCGGTCCCGAAAGATCCCCTCCCACCAGCAGAATATATGTGACGCATACGATTCCTACGAGAGCCATATTCATCAGCGCAGGCCCCGGTCCATCCATTAGAACAAAATCCGCCACAGCCCGCCCGGGATGCCGAAATATTCCGAACAGTCTTTTCATATCTCCCCTTGCCAAATACAAACCAAAGGCAAAGGCCAGAACAAAATATATGTATAGTCCCACAGCAAGCTCTGCAGGACTTCCCTCCCTCCACATAAGCACTGTCTCGCTCTTCATGCCGAAGGCCTCCAATACACAGACCAGAACAAAGGCCAAAAGACCTGCGGAAAACCCTACGTTAAACAGGCTGTAGCCCATGTGCATAGAAGCCGTGTGCATGGACAGAGGAGGAAGGAAAAAGCCGATTGCCATTCCCACCGCCACCGACAGCACTATGTCCACAGGAAGCGAAAACGGCAACAGATAAACCATTTCCGTGATAAAGGGAGCAAGCCCCGTTCCGAACAAAGCCGTGTAAATATATCTTCCAAAGGGAGCGTGATGGAATCTGGCATACAGCCAGGTTCCCACAAGTATGGGAAGAATATTTACGGGATTCTTTCCCCAGAGCGCGTAGCCCGCATTGATAAAGAGAGCCGCCATGGTGGGGCCTGTAAATGGAATTTTAGATACACATACCAATACGATACATACGAGCATTACCAGCGCAGCGTTCAAAAAAGCCGCTCCTTGGCCGCCCAGCAAAAAGTAATCCGTAATCAGAGCGTCTCTGGAAATAACAATGTCCCGAAGTCCCTTCACAATGTTCCCGGGACTGTCACAGACAAACGCCATGCAAGCCAGAGCAAGTGCTGATAAAATACTGAATTGTTTTAATTCCTTTCCCGCCAATATGCCACCAATCCTTTAAATCTGTCTACTCTTCCTCCATTTTACCACGGGTGAGTTTCTGTGAAAAGCAAAAACAGGGAATAAATACGAGTCTTTGGGAAAAATTATTAGCAGAATGTTCTATTTATTAGTTCATGTATGCAGAATTCAGAAAGGTTCTTTTATAGTAATGATAGAAAATAATTCAAGCTCCCCTTCTAAACGGGGCTTCGGCGCCGGCTCTGCCTCATCATCCACGCCACAGAGCGCAGCCGGCAGTCTTTCGCCCAACCTGGAACAGAATATTTCCCGGCTCAAAAAGCTGCTCCCTATCGGCATCAGCTTTGATCTAATCACCAGAGACATTTACCTGGGTGAGACAAAAGGGTATTTTCTGGGAATCAACGGCCTGTGCAAAACCGAAGTCCTTCAGCAGATTTTTTCGGATCTTCAGAATCCCTGGTTTACCAAAGACAGCAAAGTGGAAGATATTCTCCGCTATATGAATGCCAAAATCGGTTATGCCCAGGTGTCCTTGGCCGGCACATGGGATGACATATTAAAAAACGTATTAAGCGGACCCTGTGCATTGTTTATTGATGGCTTTTCCCAGGCAATTTTGATCGACGTGCGTTCCTATCCCACCAGGGGTATTTCGGAACCGGATGCCGAAAAAACCACACGAGGCGCCCGGGATGGCTTTGTGGAAACTCTTCTTTTTAACGCGAACCTGATCCGCCGCCGCATACGCTCTCCCCAGCTGTGCTTTGCCATGCACAGCGTAGGAGAAGAGAGTAAAACTGATGTGGCGGTGGCCTATCTGGAACACACTGTGAACAGAGAGCTTCTGGACTCCCTTTCCCAGGCCATAGATTCTCTAAACATTACCGCTCTAACCATGGGCGTAAAAAGCCTTGAAGAGCTTTTAGTCAAAAAACGCTGGTGGAATCCCCTTCCCAGCATCCAGGTCACGGAAAGACCGGATGTGGCCTGCAGCTATCTTGAGGAAGGGCACATTCTTATCCTTGTGGATAATTCTCCGCTGACCCTGATTCTTCCTTGCACTGTATTCCAGTTTACGCAGAGCTCCGAGGATTATTATAAAAGTCCTCTGGTAGGAACCTACTTTCGTTTGGTACGTTTTGCATGTATTCCCATAAGCCTCCTTCTCATGCCTGCCTTTCTTCTGATAACGGCGTATTTTCCACAGACGGCGGAAAAATGGCGGCTTTTGTCAACAGAGGGCCTTACTCCTCTACAGCTTATTATTTATGTTTTTGCGGTAGAATTTATTTTAGACCTGTTTAAATATTCCGCCTCCGTCACCTCCAGTAAGTTTTCAGGTTCCCTCTCCATCGTAGGAGGACTTATTATCGGCGACGTGGCGGTCAGCTTAAACTGGGTTTCCACAGAGATTCTTTTTTACGGAGCAGTCACTCTTTTGACCTCTCTTTCCATTTCCAGCATGGAATTCAGCGATGCCCTGCGTATTTACAGGATCTTATTGATTGCAGCCACTGCGTTCGGCGGGGTATGGGGCTTTTTTGTGAGCCTGCTGCTTGTTCTGGCTTCCATTTTCACTACTCCCACCTTTGGAGGCATGAGCTACTTCTGGCCTCTCTTTCCCTTCAACGGCCAGGCGCTCAAAAAGCTCCTTTTCCGCAGTCCCACCCCAAAGGCTCAGCCCTGCAGCGTCTGGGACAGAGGGGGCGTGCACAGATAAGCAGAACCAGGGCAAATCTGCCTGCGCTCGCCTCTTCTCTTCCCGGCTGCAGAACGCAATTCGGACCGGCTTCTCTTGCGGCCTGATTTTATCCCTGGTGTCGGATCAAGCCCACAGCCTTGGAAAGCTCCATGATAAGGAGGGGCACAAGAGACAGTCCAAGCCCTGCCAAATAGAGCTCCCAAGTCAAGGTCTCCAGTCCGAAGGCAATGCTCACAGGCGTAAACAGCACCAGCGCCACCATAAGAAGGGAGGCAAGAGCCGCCCAGTTCAGCTTATGGTTAGAAAATGCTCCGATCTTCAGCAGAGACCGCTCTGACCGCATATTATATGCCTGCACTACCTGAGATAGGGCCAGCACCATAAAAGCCAGCGTCTGCCCTGCTGCCAGAGTGCCCTGCACGCTTTCTCCCAGCCGGAAGCCCACCAGAGTCAGAATTGCAAACATAAATCCCTGCAGCACCACCCTGACTCCCAGTCCATGAGCAAAAATGCCTTCGTTCTTCGGCTTTGGCTTTCTCTCCATCACATCCGGTTCCACAGCCTCCATTCCCAGGGCAATGGCCGGCAGACTGTCTGTCACTAAATTAATCCAAAGAAGCTGCATGGATACCAAAGGCGTCTTGTGCCAGAGCAGCATAGCTGCAAACACGGTAATTACCTCACCGATATTGGTTCCCAAAAGAAATCCAACGACTTTTTTGATATTGGCATAGATGCCTCTGCCTTCCCGGACCGCGTCCACAATCGTGGCAAAATTGTCGTCTGTAAGCGTCATGTCTGCCGCGCCCTTAGCCACATCGGTACCGGTAATGCCCATGGCACAGCCAATATCCGCCGCCTTCAGTGCAGGAGCGTCATTTACGCCATCACCCGTCATGGATACCACCTGCCCCTTTCTCTGCCATGCCTTCACAATGCGTATTTTGTTCTCAGGCGACACTCTTGCATAAACGGAAATATGCTCCACCTTGCCGTCCAGCTCCGTGTCCGTCATAGCATCAAGCGCAGCCCCGGTAACGGCATCGTCGCCTTCCTGAAGAATCCCCAGCTCCCTGGCAATAGCTGAAGCGGTCACCACATGGTCACCTGTAATCATCACAGGTTTAATGCCCGCCCTGCGGCAGAGGGCTACCGCCGCTTTAGCCTCCGGTCTGGGCGGATCTATCATTCCCACCAGTCCAAGGAAAGTAAGACCGTTTTCCAACTCCTTTGAGGAAGGAGAGTCAGATACTTCCTCCACCTCTTTAAAGGCAATGGCCAGCACCCGCAGAGTATCCGCGCTCATCTTATCCGCAATTATCTCCGCTTTTTTCAGATCTCCGGCAACGCACCGAGAGGCCATAACATCAAATGCTCCCTTTACGATGACAATATTTCTGCCATCCATCCGGTTCACCGTAGTCATTAGTTTTCTGTCTGAATCAAAGGGCAGCTCCGCAATACGGGGATAACTCTTCTGCAATTTCTCCTTGGGCATTCCGCTTTTATAAGCCGCCAGCACAATCGCAGTCTCCGTGGGGTCTCCAATGTGTTGCTCCTCTTTTCCGTGAAACACAACTGATCCATCACAGCACAGGGCCCCGTAGCGCAGCAGATTCTTCACTTCCTGGCTGTTCTCGCCGCCAATGTCCTGCTCCCTGTCTGATCCGTCACAGTAAACCTTCACCAAAGTCATGCGGTTTTGGGTCAGTGTTCCCGTCTTATCAGAGCAAATCACTGAGGCGCTTCCCAGTGTTTCCACGGCGGGAAGCCGACGGATTAATGCATTTTTCTTTACCATGCGCTGCACCCCAATGGAAAGCACAATGGTCACAATGGCAGGCAGCCCCTCCGGAATGGCGGACACTGCTAACGACACTGCCGTCATAAAGATTTCCATAACAGGAATTCCGTTGGAAAGTCCCACCACGAAAATCACCGCACAGGCCGCCAACGCCAAAACACCCAGATATTTCCCAAGCTGGGCCAGCTTCCTTTGAAGAGGCGTCTGAGTCTCCTCCTCGTCGTTTAAAAGGTTGGCGATTTTTCCCATTTCCGTGTCCATTCCCGTAGCGGTCACCACTCCAAGAGCAGTTCCGTAGGTAATGCTGCAGCCGGAAAATACCATGTTGTTTCGGTCTCCCAAGGGAGCATTTTCCTTTACCTGTGCTTCCGCATCCTTTTCTGATGGGACGGACTCCCCGGTAAGGGCGGATTCCTCGCTTTTTAAGCTAACGCTTCTCAAAAGCCTTGCATCTGCGGGAATGAAATCTCCCGCTTCCAAACGAATAATGTCGCCTCTCACAAGCTGGGAGGCGTCAATCACTCTTTCCGTCCCATCCCTGATCACCCTGGCGTGAGGGGCGGACATGCTTTTGAGGGCGTCCAACGCCTTTTCCGCCTTGCTTTCCTGGAGCATTCCCATCACGGCATTGAGCACCACAATCAGCAGAATCAACAAGGGCTCGAAAAACTCCATGGGATTTCTCTCCACGCAGGCTATTACAAAAGATACTGCTGCGGCTCCCAGCAGGATAAGTATCATCACGTCCTTAAACTGGTCAAAAAATCTCTGGAGATTTGTTTTCTTCTTCTTTTCCTTCAGCCTATTAGGACCGAATTTCTCAAGCCTCTCCTCCGCCTGCTGTTCAGTCAATCCTTTTTCCCCATCCACAGAAAGCTCATCCAAAACCTTCTGAGGGGACTCGTTGTAGAATATCAATTCCTTTTCCTCCTATCCCTTGCATTGACCGCGTTGATAATACGATCCGTTTTATTCATTACAATAAAAAGCTCGCATAGCGTACTTTCCATTGATGTAAATATATGGTATCAGACCTGTTTCTTTCCTTCATTAGACAAAAAAATATTGTGTTACACTTTTCCCCATGGATTTCAAAGTGTTACCTTTTGGGACACATCTGAGATTTTGTCTAAATTCTCCAGTCTGGCGCTCGCCCGTCTGCACAGGAAGAAACCGCCCTTGTTCTCGTTGTCTTTCCTCAGGCTTTATAGTATAATGAGAAAAATTGCTTCGGGGAGGTGTGCCTTCTGGCAGATTCGAATATTACGAAACGGGCCCTGTCCTCCGCTTTCAAGGAGCTGTTGGAAAGCAGGCCTTTTTCCAAGATCAGCATAGGTGATATTTGTGAAAAATGCGAAATGAACCGCAAAAGCTTTTATTATCATTTTAAGGATAAATACGATCTGGTGAACTGGATCTATTACACGGAATTTGTGCAATCCGCCGTCAGAATCACGACACCCTTCCTGAACTTGTAGAGGATCTGTGCCGTTTTTTTTACGGCGACAGAGCTTTCTACCGAAAAATATTCAGCGTTACCGGGCAGAACTCTTTTTCGGAATATTTCCGTGAGCTTCTGGCGGCTTTTCTGTCCGGCTATCTGGAAGAGGAATTTTCCGGTGAAAATAATTTTTCCTTTTATGTGGATTTTTATGCGGATGCTGTTGTGTGCGCCGTAAAGAGGTGGCTTTTGGAAAAGGACAGTATGCCCGCGGAAGAATTTTCCGCCAAATTAAAAAAATGCCTGCCGGTTTCCCCGGACAGGCAGTAACCATCTGCTCGCTTTATTTTTTCATGGTCATTTGCAAAATGCTTTCCAGACTGTTTTTAAAAATGTTATATTCTTCCCTGTCCTGTATGCCGCCGCTTGTACGCAGGCGCCCTGCCCGGTCAAAGCCTGCCATGCAGACTCCATCGGAAATAATGCCGTCTATCTCCATGCTGTCTCTCTTTAAGTCTAACAGTATCACGGGATGTCTGTGCCCTGTCCGCACGGATAAAACATAGGCGTAAACCTGTTCACAGGTTTTGGAAGTACAGTTGTCATCCGGCAACAGAAACGCAAAATAAGGGAGCGCCTTCCTGATCCCAGAAAGCCATCTGCCATCCAGTATACTTTCCTTGTCTTCTTCCGAATATATCCTGTATATTCCATACAAAAGCCCTGCCTGTCTCAGTCTTTTGCATGCCTCCTGTGCGTCGTGATCCTCATAAACTGCCGTCATTACATTTTTGGCTCCCCTGGTCCCATTCACATAAGCCTCTGTAATCTTCCCTCCCCTTAAAAAAATAACAAAGGCACAGTCTCGATTTTCTTTGATCAGCCCTGACAGCTTCAGCGGATTTCCCTCATGGAAGAACAGAAGGTAGGTATAAATTCCCAGAGAAGTCCCCTGTTTCAGTATGGAAGCATAAATCTCTTTTCTTTTCTCCAGACACTCCTCATCCAGCGCCAAAGATAAAGACCACGGAATGTTAAAGCCCTTTTGGGCTTCCAGACTGCGTATGGCTTCCGCTCCCTTTGTACAGCTGTTATATCCCAGATTGATGCCAAAATCCAGCAATATTTCTCTATCCACATGGGTTATAATATCCCGAATTAACTGATAGTAAGCGCTGTCCTCGTTGCGCAGCATCTCCCGGGCCGTTCCCAGAAATCTTTTTTGAAAACGTCCTCCAGAAAAATTCATTCCCAAATCCACTAAATTGCGAGCCGCCCGCTCCGGGGCCTCATCCATATCCCGCAGCGCTCTCTTTACTGCAGTCTCAATCAATATTCTGTTAATATCCTTTGACATTTCATACATTCCTTTTTCATAGTCTTTTTATAAGCATACCTCATAATGCTGTCTGCAGACAGGGACAATTTTCCTGGTTTGTCCAAAAATATAATAGAAAAAAATTGATAAAATTTTTCAAAATGCTATTGACCTTGAGCGAACTCCAGACTATATAATAAAGACATATCAGCCTGCAGGCAGCAGAAGGACTCATCAAATCCTTTCCGCTGTCATAAATACGTTGCAGGCATCCACAATGAAAGGCAGGAGGTGAAGAGGATTACTATTAGAGAGGTATGCGATAAATATGATATTTCGCAGGATACATTGCGTTATTATGAGAGAGTGGGCGTGATTCCTCAAGTGAATCGGACTTCAGGCGGAATCAGAGATTACAAACAGCAGGATCTTGACTGGATAGAAAATGCTGTTTGTATGAGGAACGCCGGGGTGTCCATAGAAACTATTATAGAATATGTAGGTCTTTTTCTGGAGGGAGACGCCACCATTAACGCCAGGCTCAGGCTGCTGGAGGATGAATTGGAACAGTTAAACAGCAAAAGGGAGCAGCTGGATCAAGCCATAAGCAAATTAAAATTCAAGGTATCCAGGTACAAGATTGCCGCAGAAACCGGAATATTGAGTTGGGAGGAAAATCTGAATGAAAGTGTTAATGATTAACGGAAGTCCGCGTATAAACGGAAATACTTCCATTGCGCTGAAGGAAATGGAACAGGTTTTTGTTCAGGAAGGGATTGAGACAGACATCGTGCAGGTGGGTAATAAAAATATCAGAGGCTGCATTGCCTGCAATTCCTGTCGGGAAAAGGGACGCTGTATCTTTGACGATGAAGTCAACCAGCTTGCCCCGAAATTTCAGACCGCCGATGGGCTGGTGATTGCCAGTCCCGTATATTATGCATCCGCCAACGCCACCCTGATCGCCTGTCTGGATCGCCTGTTTTACAGCACCGCCTTCGATAAGTCCATGAAAGTGGGCGCAAGCGTGGCAGTAGCAAGACGCGGGGGCTGTTCCGCAACCTTCGACGAATTGAATAAATATTTTACCATTGTGGGAATGCCTGTGGCATCCAGCCAATATTGGAACAGCGTTCACGGAAGAAATAAGGGAGAAGCCATGCAGGATGAAGAGGGGCTTCAGACAATGCGCACTCTGGCAAGAAATATGAGCTTTTTAATGAAAAGCATTGCTCTGGGCCGGGAAAAATTCGGCCTTCCGGAGAAAGAGTCCCATATTTTTACAAATTTTATACGATAAATTTTATATACATGATACGTTATGGAGGTTTATATGCTAGGAAATTTTGAATTTGCAAACAAAACAAAACTTTACTTTGGCGAAAATTCTCTGGAATTTCTGAATCAGGAGCTTCCCAAGTACGGCAAAAACGTACAGCTGATCTACGGGAGCGGTTCCATCAAGCGAAACGGAATTTATGATAAGGTAGTGGAAATTTTGAAGTCCAACGGCAAGGAGATTTTTGAGGATGGCGGAGTTATGCCTAATCCCACGGTGGAAAAGCTTTATGAAGGCATCGAAATTGCCCGGAAAAACCATGTGGATCTGCTGCTCTGCGTAGGAGGAGGTTCCTGCTGCGATTATGCAAAGGCCGTATCCGTATCCGTTCACTGCACGGAAGATCCATGGGAAAAATATTTCCTGAAATTCGAAGAGCCCGACTGTGAACCGGTGCCTGTAGGATGTGTTTTAACCATGGTTGGAACGGGCTCGGAAATGAATGCAGGCTCCGTTATCACCAATCATCAGACAAAGCAAAAAATCGGTCATGTGTTTGCAAGCGAAGAAATAATGCCCAAATTTTCCATTCTGAACCCGGTATTTACCTATACTCTCCCCAAAAATCAAATGGTAGCGGGAATTTATGATATTTTCAATCATATCTGCGAACAGTATTTTTCAGGAGAGGATGACAATACCAGCGATTATATCTCTGAGGGGCTTATGAAGTCTTTGATTCATTCCTCCAGAATTGCTCTGGAAAATCCCACGGATTATGAAGCGCGCTCTAATATCATGTGGACTGCCACCTGGGCGCTAAATACTCTGATCGCCAAGGGAAAGAGCACTGACTGGATGGTTCACATGCTGGGACAGGCAGTAGGCGCATATACGGATGCCACCCACGGTATGACGCTTGCTGCGGTATCCCTTCCTTATTATAAATATATTCTTCCCTACGGCCTGCAAAAATTTAAACGCTTTGCCGAAGAGGTATGGAATATCGACAGCTCGGGGAAAACAGCTGAACAAATTGCCCTTGCCGGCTTGGATGCAATGGAAGACTGGATGAGGGAGCTTGGACTTGTGATGAATCTTACGGAGCTTGGAGTAACGGAAGACATGCTGGAAGGCCTGACCAAATCCACTCCTGTGATGACTGGCGGTTATAAGGTATTGAGCGCGGAGGAAATTACAAATATCTTCAGAGCGAGTCTTCACTAATCTTGCTTTCATTCAAAAAGAATGCCTTGCATCGCAAGGCATTCTTTTTGCTAATAAAAAAAGCGCGAGACGGGGATCGAACCCGCGACCCCCTCCTTGGCAAGGAGGTGCTCCACCGCTGAGCCACTCGCGCATACTATTTACAGGCGTGACACCTGTAGATTGAAGGTATGTAATTGTTAGTCCTCTTTCATGCGCAATCTCATGAAAGAAAAGGACACTGTCGTTTTTCCTGACAGCAATGATATTTTACATGGTCTTTGGATAAATGTCAAGGGGAATATTCTCCTTTTTCATAGTCCAAAACCGTCAGAATAAACTGCAACTGTGCATGCAAAAAGCGGGTGATGGGAATCGAACCCACGTATCCAGCTTGGAAGGCTGGTGTTCTACCATTGAACTACACCCGCACATCTGTATAGAGCACACGCCTCTCCATCAAGCGTATGCAATGCCCAGAACCGGAATCGAACCAGTGACACGAGGATTTTCAGTCCTCTGCTCTACCAACTGAGCTATCTGGGCCGACAAACATTAATCCCTGCAATATGCTCTACAAGACCACATCACTTGCGTCACAACAGTAGTTATTTTACATGGAAAGAGATCAGTTGTCAAGGGCTTGTACAAATTTTCTTTTTAATTTGTTGATGGGACTTATATTCTGTAAGCTATTTCTTAATCCTTGAAATCGCCTTTTTTTTGCCGGCTAACTTTTGCATCCACTTCCCTCCATAATGGGCCAGAAAGACGAAAAGCCCCATAATGCCGACATATTCTGTAAAGAATAAAACAACAGGCCGCTGAAAATCAAAAAATACAAAGGATGAAGTCAGAAACATATACGAGAGAAGCCGGTTTTTCACAAACGCATACAAACCGTATCCGGCAAAGGCCGCACCGGCGGCACGCAGGACGATGCGACCAGGCCTTGAGGCAGCCGGTCCAGTCATCTTCCTGATCATTCCCAGAATCATATTCCAATGCAGTCCAAGATGCAGTGCTATCAAAACAAATCCCCAAAAGGCGGATAAAATATGGAGTGGCCGGGCCCATACCAAACCGCCGGATAACGGCAAAAACGCAAAAACTTCTCTGGAGAGGACAATCCCGCTCCCAGCCATTCGTGGGCGGTATCTCCAGTGAGCTGTCTGGCCATCAGCACAAGGAGAAGTATTGTCATAAGAAAATCTATGCTTATTTTCACGATCATTTTTGGTTTCATTTTTACTCCTTTTCCACAAACCCGTCTCAGCAAAACAAAGGCGTTGACATAAAAAATTTTTCCTCGCTTCAGAAAGACTTTTGATGCTTACAGTGGGTATAAGCGTCCTATAGGTTTAGCCCCGCTATCCATTCCGTCACAACCCCCTGAGCATCCGGCACACTGTTTCTTGAAATGGACAGTCCCTCTTCCACTACGGCTGCTCCCGGCTGAAGCTCCTGAATAGTCTGAATCGTTCTGGAAAACCCGCTGCCTCCATGAGTTGTAAAGGGAATAATGGTCTTCCCGCTGAAATCATATTCCTCAAGCAAAGTATACAGCGGCATGGGGAGGTCTGCATTCCAGTTCGGATATCCTAAAAAAATCACATCATAGCTATCCGGACTTTCAATTTGTGCAGCAAGCTCCGGCCTTGCGTCCTCTGCTCGTTCATTGTAGGCAAACTCAAGAAGGGGATCGTGACTGCCCGGATACTCCTGTATTGTCTCGATACGAAACAAGTCGCCGCCGATTTCCTGCTGAATAAGCTGGGCGATATATTGGTTATTTCCCAAAACTTCTCCATCAACTACCACCCGGCTGGCTCCCGCCACCGTATCTACGCCATCCGTTTCAGGAACAGAAAAATAAGCAATCAGGATTCCTTCGCCGAAGGTTGATTCCGCCGTCTGGACAGCATCCTCCATGTCACCGGCAACCGTGGCAGTTGAAGAGACGGTGGCTTCCGTTTGCGATACGTCGGCGGGTGATTCCGCCGGCGGCTGCCCGCCTGCGCAGGCAGTTAGTGCAAAAGCCAAGGCGGAGGAAAGAAAAACAGATACCATTCTTTTCACAATTTTCATAATAGGATTCTCCTTTACTTTTTATAATATCTATGTCTACCATATAATACTAAGCCGTTTATTCAGCAGAATTTTCCCCATTTTGCTCTTGTATCAATCCCAGACTCCGAAGCCAAGGCTCAATTTCCGCTTGTTCGTTCGCCGTCAAGCCCTCAGCTATATCAGAGTCAGGACACAGTTCGCTGAAAATATGCAGGCTGTTTTCAATAGAATCACTGGCGCTGGTGCAAAAGGGTATGATGGTTTTTCCTGAAAAGTCATAGGATTCCAGAAAGGTTGCAATCATGGCAGGAGCCTCGTCCCACCAGATGGGATACCCAACAAAGACGGTATCATAGTCCTCCACATTTTCAATACTGATGGTAATCTTGGGCCGAACACCTTCAAGAATCTCAGCCTCCGCTTCTTCCTGGAGATCGCCGTATTCCTCAGCTCTCTGAATCTCCGCAAGAACTCCGCCCGTCAGATCAGCAATCTGCAGGGCAATCTCCTCCGTATTTCCTGTGTAGGAGAAATAGGCTACCAAAATATTTTCTTCTGTCTGTCTACTATCGTCAGAAGTCGGAGAAACTTCACTTAAATCCTCGTTAATTTCTATTCCAATATCGCTCTCAGCCTCCGTCTCACCGGTAGCTGCTATGCTTTCCTGTGCATACCTGGAAGGATTCTCCGGGGCACAGGCTGTCAATGCCAGGATAAGCGTGATTATCAGAACAATGTGCTGAACACTCCGATTCAATCTCATTTTCATCATCCTTTCACATTTAAAATTCATAAATCCCTCTTACCATTGTTCAATATATCATGGTGTAAATAAGCCTTTCGCTTCACACAACCAATTATATTATCCGGTAGTAACAACCGGTCAAGAGTTTTTTCTAAATTTTCAATCTATGGCACGCTCTCCCATATAGCCAAATGAAATACACTAAACTGAAATGGATGGCTTTAAATCTCGAAAACGTGGAAACGGCATAGCCCCGCAAGGCTACGCCGTTTCCAATTTTTATAATATGCAGGGCCAATGCCCTTCTTTATCTAATGTCGTACATACTGCGTACTCTGATGGTTTTCGGATGGCCGCTTAAAACCGTGACTGTCTTTATTCCCGCGTCCATATCGAAATAATTGTCGGACAAAAGGACATCGCTATCCAGGAAATCAATTTCCACACCCTTGGCATAAGCGGCGGCAGTCACAGTAATTTCACTGCCGTTCATATCCACCGTAAGCTTCGGATCCATAAATGCAAAATGTTTCGGCGGACAAAATAAGACGGAGAAGCTGGAAATTTCTCTTCCTTCCTGATCCAGCAGCCGGTAGCTGATGTAATTTTCATAGGTTTGAGCATGGGAAAAATCCAATTCACCAATCCATTCTGCGCGCAAGGCATCCACCGACACATCATATCTTCCCTGGCATAGCACCTGTGCCGCCGGATTTCTAAGGGACCATTCCACTCTTCCTATAAAAGTGTCCATAGTTTCATTGCTGACAGAAAACTTAGCACCTTTCTTCACCGTAAAGGGTTGTGCGTTGACGTCAATCGTCTGGGATAGCAGCCCTTCCTCCTCACAGGATAAAAGAATCGGCGCAAAGAACCGTCTGGCTGCATAATGCAGGGCCTTCCACCGGCCAAAGTAATCAATGCTTGCCCAGGAAGCCACCGGCCAGCAATCATTCAGCTGCCAGTAAACAGCTCCCATACACCTTCCCCTGTTTCTGCGCCAGTGCTCCACTCCGTAACGGATGGCCTCGGCCTGCAGCAGCTGGGAGGCATACAGCAAGGTCTCAAAGTCTCCCGGATAGAGGAAGGTCTGAGATAAATATTCCATAATCTTTCCGTTTGCCAGAGAATTGCGCTGATGCTTTTCCATCACATAGGAAAAAATGTTACGGTCCTCGGGAAGGGTAAAGCTTTCCACTGTTTTTAAGCATGGAAATGACTGAAACCCAAATTCCGACGCATATCGAAAGAAAAATTTTCGATATTCAGTAAACGGTTTTGAACCATGCCATACATCCCAGTAATGCACGTCACCCCTGTTAAAATCATTGGGCTCGTCAAAGGCTCCTCCGGAGGAAGGGCTGGCAGGCCAATAGACAGCATCCGGATCCAATTCCCTCAGCAGTTTCGGAAACATATATTCATACATATATATATAGTCCGCTTTCTGTTTCGGTCTCTGAACCCACTTACCGGCGTCCACATACATTTCCATTTCATTGTTGCCACACCACAGAGCCAGCGAGGGATGATGCCTCAATCTGCGGACATTGCAGATCAGCTCTTCCCGAATGCTCTCCTCAAATTCCTCTGTAATGCTGTAAACGGCGCAGGCGAACATCATATCCTGCCATACCAGAAGTCCCAGCTCGTCACAAGTGTCAAAAAAATCATCCCCTGGATAGCAGCCTCCTCCCCATACTCTGATGGTGTTAAAATTGGCTTTGACACAATCTTCCAGCAAATGACGGGTACGCTCCCTGGTTATTCGAGGCAGAATATTGTCCTCCGGTATATAGTCCGCTCCCATGGCGAAAATACGGACACCATTGACTTCATGGGCAAAGCTCTCTCCCCATTCATCCTTTTGTCTGCAGAGAGATACAGTTCTAAGGCCGATGTGTTTTTCCCACCGGTCCAGCTCCCTTCCATCCGACCAGATCACAACAGCTGCCCTGTAAAGCGGCTGAGCGCCGAAGCCGTTTGGCCACCACAGTCTGGGCTCTGTTACTAAAATCGGCTCGCCGTTATCGGTAACGCCTATAAGCTCCCCTTCCGGTGAGTACAGGAAAAATTTGATCTCCCCCTGTGCGCCGCTGATTTCTCTGCATATAATTTCAGCCCTGACCAGGACTCCCTCCTTCTGGTGATCCTGTCGTATATAAACGCTTTCCAAAACCGCCCTGTCAACACCCCTCAGCTCTATGTCCCTCCATATTCCTGCGTCCGGAAGGCGGGGCCCCCAGTCCCAGCCAAACATACAATGGGCCTTTCTTAGATTTGGAAAGCCTTTCATCGCATATTCGGTTCCATCATTTGGATTTTCATCATAATGCTCCCGTATGTACCTGGTAGGGGATGCAAAATGTATTGCGATCCGGTTCTCCCCAGGTGCCAGATATTGTTTCACGGAAAAGCTCCACTCTCTGTGCATGTTGTTCGCTTTTCCTACGGCTTGTCCGTTGATCAGGATTTCAGCCAGCGTATCCAGCCCCGCGCAGTAAAGAGTGATTTCCTCATGCTCCAAAAATTTACTTTCCACTGTAAAACTGCGGGTATAGCTGTAATCGTACTCCATAAGCGCCAGCGCATCGGTTTCATTGGCGCGGAAGAATGGGTCTTCCATTTTTCCAGCGTTCATCAGGTCATTGTACACACTTCCAGGCACCTGCGCCGGTATCCACTCCTCCCAGCCGTCCTGCTTCATCTGCCAGCGGCCGTTTAAGCTTAGTCGTTCCATGCTGTCTCCTTTTCACTGTCTTTTCAGTTTTTCA
This sequence comes from uncultured Acetatifactor sp., assembly GCA_944383825.1. Lineage (GTDB taxonomy): Bacteria > Bacillota > Clostridia > Lachnospirales > Lachnospiraceae > Acetatifactor. The sequence continues at coordinate 174,395 of CALWRA010000001.1, forward strand.
TAATCATCAGGTTGCGGCGGATCAGCTCGCATCTTTGCTGTACACACAGACTGCTTCTCAAAGGATCCTCAGGCGTGTGGAATACATAGTCGGTCAGTCTGTCAACTGTAGTCGTCGCCACATGCAGCCTGGTGTCGGAGGCGGCATAATAAATATAAATATCTCCGTTTTCCCTTGCAATGGCTCCATTGACAAAGGCCACATTGGAAACGTCTCCTATCCGCTCCTCTCCGTAAGGCGCAATAAAATAGCCGGAGGGCTCCGCAATGACTTTAGTGGGATCCGTCAAAGATGTGGCAAAGGCATACGTCACATATCTTAACCCTGCCGCTGTGCTTCTCACACCGTGAGCGATATGAATCCAGCCCTTGCTAGTCTTAATGGGCACAGCCCCGGCGCCGTTTTTTGCTTCGGTGAGGGTATGATACCTCCTTTTATGGATAATAACCTCCGGACCCGTGACAGGGTGCAGAATATCCTCACACAGGGCGAAGCCGATACCGCCGCCGCTGCCAGTATTGATAAATCCATCCTGGGGTCTGGTATAAAATCCATATTTCCCATCTATAAATTCAGGATGCAGCACCACATTTCTCTGTTGTGGAGAGCAAGTCTTGAGATTTGGTAGACGTTCCCAATTTTTCAGATCTCTGGTACGCACAATTCCCGCTTGTGCCACCGCCGCCGAAAGGTCGTCGCTTTCCGTATCTTTGCTCTCCGAACAGAAAACGCCGTAGATATAACCGTCCTCATGCTTTGTCAGACGCATGTCATACACATTGGTTTCCTCCGGCTGCGTATCCGGCAGCTCAATAGGATAGTCCCAGAATCTAAAGCCCTCCACACCGCTGTCGCTCTCTGCCACCGCAAAAAAAGATTTTCTGTCGTATCCCTCCACTCTGGCTACCAGATAAAACTTTCCGTTTAATTCAATTGCGCCGGCATTAAACACGGCATTAACTCCCAGCCTTTTCATAAAATAAGGATTTGTCTCCTTATTCATATCATATACCCAGAATAAGGGCGCGTGATCCCTTGTCAGAACAGGATTCACCCATCTGTCATAGATGCCGTTATACTCATCGGAAATATAATTCTTTTTACGGATCAGTTCTTCATACTTTGCCAGCTGCTTTTTATAACTATCCTCAAACATTAGATTCCTCCAGAAGTCCCTTATGTGAAATTATCGTTTTCTTTTCTCCAAACGCTTTTGTGTTCTCTTTGGTCAGCTCCAGCTTACCCAGTGAATTGAATACCGTAGCCCTGTCCCAATAAAGGGGGAGCCGCAAATATTCGGGAATCCCCGGACAGTACGGATAAATTCCAAGAGAGCTCAAAACATACCATGCCGCCATACTGCCATTGTCTTCATCTCCCGGAAAGACCTCTTCATCGAAGGCCTCATCCAATATCCGATTTACCACACGAGCCGACTTTTTTGCGTCACCGGCCAAAACAGGATAATACGGCAGCAAAAATGATGGCTGATTGGAAATCGCACACTGCCCAAACCCGGCAAATGCCATTTCCGTCATTTCATGAATTTCACTCCCATAGCTCCCTACCCGAAATTCCGGGGCTGTTGAAAATATATCCCGTATTTTTCTCAAAGCCGCCTTTTTCGAAGGAAACAGCAAAAGCCAGCCATCAAAGTCAAAACAAACGCCGAAACCGCTCTGCCACGGTCCACCCTCGCAATATCCGCCGCCCCACGTAAATGGGTCAAAGTCTTTTCTCCAGCTTCCTTCCTCATCCTTTCCCACAAAAAAGAAGTTTTCCGGGTGGAACAGTCTACGGTAATTCATAGCCCGTTCCAGAAAAATCCCTCTGTCCTTGGCCTGCAGCTTTTCTCCGATCCGTGAAATACAGAAATCACCATACAGATAATCCAGTGTATTACTTACACTTTCATGAAATTTTGTATAGGGCAGATAGCCGTATTTTATATAGTCCTCCAGCCCGGTTCTTCCTGCCGGAGAATCTTCTGAAGCCTGAAGGGCATGCTTTTTCAGTCCTTCGTATACTGTCTGCAGCTCTTCACCGCTTAAAATATCCTTGACTGCAGCATCCGCCATCACGGCGTCAATCAACGTACCCGGCATGGTTCCCCTCTCGCCGGGCGAAAGCCATCTTGGAAACCAGCCTGTGTCGTGATAAAAGTTAATGTAGCCTTGCAGTATTTCATGCAGAATGTCCGGTATAATTATGGAGTACAAGGGGTACAGGGTTCTGTATGTATCCCAGAAACCATTATTGGTGTAAAACACACCATCCTTTCCCTGTCCTGTTTGCATGGAAATATGAACGGGTTTTCCATTTTTTTTGATTTCAAACATACGCCGGGGAAACAAGAAGCAGCGATACATACATGAATAAAATGTCCGTTTCTTTTTTTCCGGACCCTCCACCATGATTTTACCAAGATATTTTTCCCATATCTCACTTCCCTCTTTTTGCACCTGCTCAAAACTTTTTCCGGCAAGCTCATTCTTCATATTTTGCCTGGCCTGATCCTGGCTGATAAAGGAGATCCCTATTCTAACCTCCGGAGAATCGCTCAAAAGAACCGGGCTGATTCCCTGTTTGTCCCTGTAAGTGTCCTCATCCGTTTCCAGAGGACAATCAAAGGTAATATTGATATATTCTTTAAAGTTCTGGGGACAGCCATCTTTTCTGATATGCAGCGTGCCGCATATCTCTCTTTTTTCTTTATTAATCTCCCAGACCGCCGCCCATTCCTCGGACCAGATACTAAGCCTCTTTTTCTCTCCCCGGGTAAATTCCAAACGCATAACTGCACAGCGTTCCGTAGGGGTAAAGGAAAGACGGATTCTGTCTCTCAGCAAAAACAGCTCCAGATAAGAGGGAGTCATTACCGCCTCTTTTGGCTGATAGGATGAATATCTAGCCGCCCTGTCAGCGGAAACCCTTCCCTGCTGGGGCATAAACAGTACCTGCCCGTAGTCTCCCATCCAGGGACTAGGTTGATGAGTCAGGCGCAGTCCCTCCACCGAGCAGTCCCCGGGATGATAAAACCAATTTCCTCTCATGCCGTTGGTCTGCAAAGTAAATGCAGCCATTCCAAAGGGTCTCTGAATCAGAGGCAGTGTATTGCCTCGGGAAAAGCGCTTATCGGAATCGGTTCCCTGTCTGATATTTACGTAATCAATCAGCATAATCCAAGCCTTTCCGCCGCCTTCAAAAGATATTCCACATGATATTCCGGTATCTTCCCTCTGCAGTCAGGTCCCACATTTAACAGCAGGTTGGAGTTGCTCTCTCTGGCCAATTCATACCATCCGCAGATGGTTGCCACGGAGGGGTGAAGCACATGCTGATCTCTCTTATAGAACCAGTCCGGCGTCAATGTGTTGCAGAACTCCAGAGGCAGATACACTTTTTCCCCATCAGGCGTTTCAAACTCAGGGTTTATGACAGGGCGGCACACTCTGTTTTGATAGATATACTCCGACCGCTCTGCAGTCCTCACATCCAGAGGAAAATATCTTACTGCGCCGGGACGATCACTGGAGGTATTATTTATCACAAGGCAATTGGGCTGAAATTCATGGATCATTTCATACAGCTTATCCCATTCCCATGCCTCTCCATGACGCAGTCCGCTCATCCTGTCCCGCTCCCATCTCTCGTCATACATCCACTCCTTTGTGGGATGCTCTTTGTCCCAGCCGCCATCAAACCACAGCTCAACTATTTCCCCATATTCTGTCAACAGCTCTCCAACCTGGTTTCTCATATATTCGGCATATTTTTTATCATCATGGTAAAAAGGACAGTTGCAGTCCCAGAGCGCATAATAGAGCCCCACCTTCAGGCCATTTGCACGGAATGCTTCTGTAAATTCCTTAACCAGATCCTTCCCGCAGGCAGATTTTTTTACGGAATATTCCGTATATTTTCTGGGCCAAAGACAGAAGCCGTCCACATGCTTCGCAGTTAAAACCGCATATTTCATCCCGCTTTGCTTGGCCAGCTTTGCCCAGCTTTCCACATCTAATTCAGTGGGGTTGAAAAAAACAGGATCCATCTTCCCGCTCCCGCAGGATATTCCCTCAAAGGTGGACAATCCAAAATGAATAAACATTCCGTATTTCAGATCCTGCCATTCCTTCTTTGCAGCAGATAAATTTTGATTTAACATGATCTTTCTCCTCTTTGCTTCATTGCTCTTTTTATTTAATCGCTCCTTCGGCAAAACCTTTATAAATATACTTTTGCAGGCAAACAAAAACGATAAAGATAGGAATCAATACCACCAAAATGCCCGCTGCGATAATATTCCAGTTCGCGGAATAAGGCCCCATAAACCGGTACAGCATGGTCGACATAACACTTTTGTTGCTGGAAGGGAGATACAGGAATGCCGTATAAAAGTCATTGTAAATGGCCGTTCCCTTTATTATGCAGGCCGTTATAATTGCCGGCTTCAGCATGGGAAGTATAATCCGCAGATACACTCCCGTGTATGAGCTTCCTTCCACCAGAGCCGCTTCATCCAGACTTCTGGGGATCTCATTGATGTACTGCATGTACAAATACAGAGATACGATATCCACGCCTACATACAGCAGAATAGGAGCTCCCAGACTGTTCACCAGACCCAGTCCCTTAATCAGATTGAAGGTCACTATCTGAGTTGTAACGCCGGGCACGAAGGAAGCAATCAGGTAAATTGATTTAATCAAGGATTTCCCCGTAAATTCAAAACGGTTTATTACATATGCCACCATGGTGGAAAACATGGAGGCCCCGAAAAGGGAACATGCCATTATGATCACAGTATTGGTAAAGCCCTGGACAACCTTGCCGTTTTCCATAATCTCTTTGAAATTATCAAAATATAAAAAGCTGGAGGGCGGAGCTAATTTGGAAGTGGTAAGATATTCCTCCCCGCTTTTAAAAGCGGAAAATACAACGCCGATCACAGGTATAAATACAATCAGCGCAACCAGCCCAAGCACCACATAAATAATGATATTGTAAATGAGTTTTTTTGCCTTCGGACTCATACGGACTCCTCCTTAAGAACCAGTTTCTGTATTGCCACGATCACCGTTATCAGCAGCAGCAAAACAATGGACAAGGCGCACGCAAGGCCAAACTGGTTGTACGTAAATGCCACATCTACGATAGTGGAAAGAAATGTATTGGTTCCGTTCTGTCCTTTCGTCATAATATACGGAATATCGAACACCGTCAGGGAGCCAATAATGGTCATCAGCAGCATTAAACCGATAATCATTTTGATATTAGGTAGGGTGATATATCTTAATTTCCCCATGGAGCCGGCCCCATCAATTTCTGCCGCCTCATAAATCTCTGAGGATACCGACTGCATGGCTCCCAGGTAAATGATAAAGCTATAGCCCAGGTTTTTCCACATGGAGGTAAACGCAAGGGCAAATTTAACCGTAGCGGGATTTGCAATCCAAAGTTTGGAGTACTCTTCCAGATGAAAGAATGCAAGCACGGAATCCAAAGTTCCATTTTTCTCATAAAACATCAAAAAGATAAATGTAACAGCTACGGTGTTAATCAAATATGGAAAGAAAATGCTGCCTTTAAAAAAACCGGCAAGTCTTCGTGGCTTCATAAATAATGCAGCAAGCATCAGACTGATGGCCTGCTGAAGCAACCCCGCCACCAGATAATAGGCAGAATTTTCAAACACGATCCAATACTTTGCGTCTGTAAAAATTCTAATGTAATTTTTCAACGCCACAAATGACGCTGAAAATCCGTATCCGTTCCAATCTGTAAAACTATAAATGAACATCGTTACGACCGGATAGATAATAAACATAGCCAGCAAAATCATTGGTATAAAAAGGAAAAAGAATATCAGCAGACTTCTCTCCCTTTTATATCGTTTCATACTGTTTACCTGTTTCCTCATTTATTCTCTGCCTTTCTTTTGAAATAGCAGATACCCGAAGAGTATCTGCTATTTCATTGCAAACGGCCGCCTTAACGAATCTGCGGCGTTCGTTCCTGTGCCATATTATTGCAAATTGCCCAGATTGCTTGACCAAAGCTCATTGAGCTCGTTTAATGTATTTTCGCCGCCGTTTTTCACAGGCTCCAATACATGATCAATCAGATAAGTTCCGCCGATGAACACATCCAGCTGCAGCTCGTTGCAGAATTCCTTCATTGTATCATCCGGCAGATCTTCCTGCATTTCCACTACGTAGTCCATGGAGGCAAGGTCTTGAACATATTCGGATTTTGCACCGCCGATTATGGGTGAAGACAGTCCCAACAGTGCAGGCGCCTCCGAGCTCAGGAAATACTCCAGAAATGCTCTTGCAAGCTCAGGACTTTCCGTATCCTTATTGATGGCATACAGCATGTCTTCAATAACAAGCACATTTAACGGATTATCGCTGCTAACATCATTCTTATATGGAATGGGCGCGAATCCAATATCATCCGGATTTAAGCCCATGCTCTCGGCAACGTCCTGCATCTGAGGTACCGCCCAGCTTCCCAAAACCATAAAGCCGATTTTGCCTTCCGCCAACATGGATTTAGAGCTTTCCCACTGGTCCATAACGGTATCTTCTTCCACCCAATCGTTCTTTACAAAGGTTTCAAAGATTGTTGCCATTTGATATAACGGGGTGCCTTCCGTCCAGGGCTCTTCCACTGTCATCAAGGAGTTGCGGTATCCCGGATCTTCGGACATCTCAATGGCAAGACTGTCCCAGTTGGACATAGGCCACTGTGAGCCTGCATTTGTCCAAAGAGGCGTGATTCCTGCCGCCTTGAGGGTTTCTGCCGCCGCATACCACTCATCCAATGTCTGAGGCACTTGACCTCCCAGGTGCTCATTGATTACCTGCTTATTGTACACCATACCCAAATGGGTTACGCCGTTTGGCAAAGCGTATGACTGTCCGTCCTGTGACATAAGCCCTGCGTACATGTAGGTCTGAGATAATTCCTCAACGCTTCCTAAAGGAAGATAATACCGTGAAAGTTCCGAAGGCGGAATATCTCGCGGGGTAATGGATACATCCGGATGCTCTCCCGCATTCAGCTGCGTTCTCGCAATCTGTGCATCTGTTTCATGTTTTACAATCGTAACCGTTGTTCCCGGATTTTCTGCCATGAACCGGTCCGCAATTGGCTGAAAAAGCTCAGCGATCTCTTCTTCGCTTCTGTTAATGCTAAATTCAATTTCCCCTGTAAGGGCAGTCCCCTGTGCATCTGTTTCTGCTCCGTTTGCAGTTTCTGTTCCTCCCCCAGTCTCAGTGCTGCCTGCCGCCGCAGTTCCTCCCGTAGACTGCGTGCTGTTTCCGGCTTCGCTCCCACCCGCAGGATCAGAGCTTGTGCAGCCTGCCAGCGATCCTATCGACAAAACCACTGCCAATAACATTGCAAAACTTTTTTTCAACATAGTATCCTCCTTCTCAGCTTCGAGAGCCTTCTTTATTGTTACTTTAATATTGTAACTTATTTTTTCTTAAAAATCAATTATTTTACTTAAAATAAAAATAAAAATTAATTTATTTGACTTATTCTTACTTTAATATTATAATTAAATTAATCTTTTTTACCCATTTAACTACCAAATTTGCTGACTTTGTTAGAACTTTGTGGTAAAATATTACCGATAATTCATTATTACCTAAGAGAGGAATTCTATGGCTGCCCACAAATCAATTACCATGTCTGATATTGCAAACCGGCTCAATATCAGCACCGTTTCCGTTTCCAAGGCATTAAAAAATAAAGAAGGCATAAGCGACGCTCTGCGGGAAAAAATTCTGGACACGGCCGAGGAAATGGGGTATCGCTATCATCTTCCCAAAAAAGAGCTGTCTGTTCCGGATGGAAAAAACATCGGTATTCTCGTCTCAGAACGCTATTTACAATCTAAACAGGCATTTTACTGGGAAATCTGCCATCAAATCAACAAAGTCCTTAACGTGAACAATTATTTCGGAATTATAGAAACCATTTCCACAGGGGTCGAGACCGAACTGGAGATCCCTCAGGTTATCGGTACAAATAAAGTGGACGGCATCATTGTCCTCGGACAAATATCCCCCGCTTATCTGACTCTTCTGAGCGATTCCGCTCTGCCCATTGTTTATACCGATTTTTATCTGGACGATATGGAATATGACACTATCACCACGGATAATTTTTATTCCGCCTATCTCATAACAAATTATTTAATCAAAAACGGTCATCAGCAGATTGGTTTTCTGGGTGATATACATGCTACCAGCAGCATCTTGGACCGTTACCTCGGATACTCCAAGGCTTTGGTAGAACATCGTCTTCCCATGCGGCAGGAATGGCTCTTAAATGACCGCAGCAGCGAGGGAATTCTCGCGGCGCCCCAGCTACCTTCGCAGCTTCCCACAGCGTTTGTCTGTAATTGTGATCAGGCGGCATATCTTTTGTGCGAAAAGCTCAAATCAGAGAGCTTCAAGGTTCCTGAGGAAGTGTCGCTGGTGGGCTTTGACAATAATGTATTTGCCGAAATCTGCGCTCCCAAATTAACGACGGTGGCCGTGGATATACGCAGCCTTGCCTCATCCACAGTTTCTTCACTGATTACCAAAATAAGCAAAAATAATATTTCCGTTCGCCGCAAGGTAATTCCGGGTAAGCTGGTCATCAGAGATTCCGTCAGGGCAATTGTCTGATTTGCCTGTATTTCTTTCTAATAACTGTAAAGAATAGTGTCCCAAAAGTAGTGATTTTTAAACGGATAAAGGCTGCTGCACAATTTGCAGCAGCCTTACGTATGTCGGCAGCCGTGCTCTCAACGGCGTCCCGGCTCTGTATCTTCGCTTGTGGCCGTATTATACTCCTTGATGTAGTCAACCACCTCGTCCACCCTAGTAAACGCAAGTCCCACATAACTGTCCGCAGCTCCGTAATAGATCGCAATTCTTCCGCTTGCCGCATCACAGATTGCTGCGCAGGGGAAAGTAACATTGGGTACAAAGCCCCTTTCCTCATACCATTCCTCCGGAGTCAGCAAAAAGTTTCCGCAGCGATACTTTACAACAGATGGATTGTCAATATCCAGAATCGCTCCTCCAATGCTGTATACATAGCCGCTGCAAGTTCTGTTTACCCCGTGGTAAAACAAAAGCCAGCCCTCTGTGGTTTCTATCGGGGCAGCGCCTCCCCCGATTTTCAGAGACTCCCACCACTCGCTGCTTTTGCCCATTACATGTCTGTGTTTGCCCCAGTACATCATATCAGGGCTTTCCGAAAGAAAAATATCTCCGAAGGGCGTGTGTCCGCCATCGCTTGGCCGAGACAGCATCACAAAATTTCCGTTTATTTTTCTGGGAAATAGTACAGCGTTCCTGTTAAAGGGCAGAAAGGGGTTTTCCAGACGGGTAAACGTTTTAAAATCAGTGGTTTTTGCAATACCAATGGAGGCGCCGTAGAAGTCCTGACACCACATAATATAATACGTATCCTCGATCCTTACCAACCTGGGGTCATAGGCATACAGAGGCATAAAGGATCTACCCTTTTCATCTGTAAAATTAATTCTTTCCTTTTCAAAGCTCCAGGAAATTCCATCCCTGCTGTGACCAAGGTAAATGTGAGGAATCCCGTTTACCTGCTCTCCGCGGAATACCCCGATAAAAGCGTCCTCATAAGGCATCACCGCACTGTTAAAAATGCGGGCGACTCCTTCCACCGGGTTTCTTCCGATAATGGGGTTCTCATTATACCGCCAAAGCGGCATCCATTCACTGCTTTTCTCGCTTCTTTCCTGCCAGGGCATGTTGGGTGCAGCAGATCCGATTATTTTTGTTTCACTCACTTTCAATACCTCCATTTGTAATATTTACTTAAATTATATTATTATTAAAGTAATTTAAGGTTATTTTAGCATTTATTCTTTTCTTTGACAAGAAAAATTATATTTTGTTTTACTTCCTCTCTTCCAGGGCATCAAATCTCCGGTTTCTCCTCCTATTGACAGCTTCTTATCATGCGAATACAATAGTTGCAGATACAACTATTGTAGACACATTTATTTCTCAGCCATGGGCTTGGCAGCCTGCGGCTGATACATGGAGGCTCTATGAAACGCTTGCTCTCTTATCTGAAAAAATACAAGACCGCTGCACTGCTGGCGGTACTCTGCATTATACTGGAAACCTTTTTGGAACTCATCATTCCTCTCATCATGGCTGATATGGTTGATACGGGGATTGCTACTGCCAATCAGTCTTATATTTTTCAGAGAGGGCTTCTCATGGGCGTCTGCGCATTGGCTGCCCTGATTCTGGGCACAGGAAGCGCTCGTTTCGCAGCGGTCTGCGGGCAGGGAGCAGGGGCTGAAATACGTAAGGACGAATACCGTAAGCTGCAGCAGTTTTCCTTTTCCAACACGGACCGTTTCCGCACCTCCTCCTTGGTCACCAGACTTACCGGTGATGTAACCAATATTCAAAATTCAATTTCATCCGGCCTGCGTCCCGCTTTCCGAGCTCCCGTAATGATGATAACTGCTGTAGGGGTTTCCTTCTACATCAACAAAGAGCTGGCCGCCGTGTTTCTGGTTGCCGCTCCCGCTTTAGGCATACTGCTTTTTCTGATTATCAGACGGGTTCGCCCTTTATATTCCAAAATGCAGAAGTCCGTGGATCTGGTGAACCGGATTATCCAGGAGAATCTTGCGGCTATAAGAGTGGTAAAGGCCTACGTGAGAGGCGACTATGAGCTGGCAAAATTTGAAGAAGTGAACCTGGGGCTACAGACAACCTCGGAAAAAGCCTTTCGCACTGCCTCCCTGAACATGCCCGCTATGCAGCTTGTCATGTACGCAACTATTCTGTGTATTCTCTGGTTCGGCGGTGATCTGGTTTCCTCGGGAGGGCTTAGGGTAGGAGAGCTCACCGGTTTTCTCAGCTATGTTCTTCAGGTGTTAAACTCTCTGATGATGATTTCCAATGTGTTTATGATGTTTACGCGCTCCATTGCCTCCTGGCGGCGTATCTGTGAGGTTATGGACGAAAAAATCGATATTACGGAGGAACATGCTAAAAATATTTCCGTTACAAGGGGAGAAATTATCTTCGACCACGTTTTTTTTAAATACAGCAAGAACGCCAGGGAATATGTGCTTTCCGATATTTGTCTTCATATAGAACCAGGACAAACCGTAGGCATTATTGGAAGAACTGGAGCGGCAAAGTCCACTCTGGTGCAGCTGATTCCTCGTTTATATGACGCCACAGAGGGCTCTGTCCTGATCGATGGACATCCGGTCCAGGATTATCCTCTCAAACCCCTGCGGGATTCCATTGCCATGGTTTTACAGAAAAACACGCTTTTCTCAGGAACTGTCAAGGAAAATCTTCTCTGGGGCAGAGAGGATGCCTCTCAGGAGGAAATTGAGGAAGCCTGCCGTATCGCCTGCGTAGATGAGTTCATTGAAAGGCTGGAGAAGGGATATGACACTGACCTGGGTCAGGGAGGCGTAAACGTCTCCGGCGGTCAGAAGCAGCGTCTCTGCATTGCCAGGGCACTTCTGAAAAAGCCAAGAGTACTTATACTGGATGATTCCACAAGCGCTGTGGATACGGCTACAGAGGCCAGAATACGGGAAGGGCTGGCAAACCATCTCCCCCAAACCACAAAGATTATGATTGCCCAAAGGATTTCTTCCGTATTCCATGCGGATAAGATCATCATACTGGAGGATGGCAGAATCCACGCGGCGGGCACTCATCGTGAGCTTTTGGCAAACGACAGCATCTATCAGGAAATTTACCGTTCCCAGCAGGAAGGAGTTGCTTTATAATGGCCAGATACAACGGATACGCCCGTCCCAAAAACAGAAAGAAAACCATAAAGCAGCTGCTTCACTATATGGGCATTTACAAATGGTCCATGGTCTTAGTTGCTCTTCTGGTATGCATCAGCAGTCTGGCCAACATCATGGGAACCTATCTGCTCAAGCCTGTGGTGAATCATTATATTCTTCCCGGGGATATTCCAGGACTGCTGGGAATGCTGCTTTTCATGGCTGTTATGTACGGCTGTGGGGCGCTGGCCACTCTGGGGTATAATCAGCTTATGGTACACACCAGCCAAAAGATCGTGGGCAGAATACGCAGGGATCTGTTTGCCCACACCCAAACTCTTCCTCTGTCTTATTTTGACGCTCATACCCATGGAGAGCTTATGAGCCGGTTCACAAACGATGTGGACACTCTGACAGAAGCCTTAAACAACAGCTTTACTCTATTGATCCAGAGCTTTATCGTGGTAACCGGAACCATAACCATGCTGATTATTTTGAATTTCCAGCTTTCCCTGATTGTAATTGCTTTTCTCGTTTTAATGTTTTTCTTAATTCGCTTTAACGGAAAGAAAAGCAAAATATACTATTTGGAGCAGCAAAAATATCTTGGGAGCATCAACAGCTTTGTGGAAGAAATGGTAAGCGGCCAGAAGGTGGAAAAGGTATTCAACCACGAGGAACAGGATTTTCGGGAATTTTGCAGAAGAAATGAGGCTCTTCGGCAGTCCTCCACCAAAGCTCTCTCCTATTCAGGGATGATGGTTCCCACCATTGTAAGCCTTTCTTATTTTAATTACGCAGTTTCCGCCTGTGTGGGAGGTATGTTCGTGCTCTCAGGCCTCATGGATCTGGGCAGTCTCACCTCCTACCTCGTATATGTTCGCCAGAGCGCAATGCCTATGAATCAGTTTACCCAGCAGATCAACTTCCTTCTTGCCGCCCTGTCCGGCGCGGAGCGGATCTTTGAAATGATGGAGGAATCCCCTGAAACTGATGAAGGAAAAATCACACTATGCCATGTTCAGGAAAGGGACGGAATGCTCCAGGAAAATGACCGGGAGGGAAGAGACTATGCTTGGAAGGTTCCCCAAGCAGATGGCTCCTGCCGTCTGGTTCCCTTAAAGGGCGACGTGCGTTTTACTAACGTTGTTTTTGGATACACTTCGGAGAAAAAAATATTAAACGGCATCAGTCTTTACGCCAAGCCCGGACAGAAAATAGCCTTTGTAGGCTCCACCGGAGCGGGGAAAACCACCATTATAAATCTGATTAACCGATTTTATGAAATTCAGGAAGGTGTCATCACCTATGATGGGCTTGATCTGAGAGATATCTGCAAAAAGGATCTGCGCCGATCCCTTTCCATGGTTATCCAGGACACTCACCTTTTTACCGGGACCATTGCGGACAACATACGGTATGGCAGGCTGAAAGCCAGCGATGAAGAGGTTCGGCAAGCCGCTCGGATTGCCAACGCAGATTCCTTCATCCGAAGGCTGCCGGAGGGCTATGACACCATGCTGCACAGCGATGGAGCCAATTTGTCTCAAGGGCAGAGACAACTTTTGGCCATCGCCCGCGCCGCTATTTCCCGTCCTCCGGTGCTGATCCTTGACGAGGCCACCAGCTCCGTTGACACCAGGACCGAGCGGCTCATAGAAAAAGGAATGGATTCACTTATGGAGGGACGGACGGTGTTTGTGATTGCTCACAGACTTTCCACTGTACGCAACTCCAAGGCCATAATGGTTCTGGAGCAGGGAAAAATCATAGAAAGAGGGAGTCATGAAGAGCTGATTGCCCAAAGAGGTCGCTATTACCGGCTCTACACGGGACAATTTGAACTGGACTGAGGAGGTACGATATGGAAAAGCAAGATATCCGAGAAGCAATGATACAGATGGAGCTTGCCCGGAAAAGACTGCTTATGCCTGTATTCCAGGAGCTGGGACTTACTGTGGGACAGCCTCGGATCCTGAACAAGCTTTATGAGCAGGATCACATTTCCCAGAGAGAGCTGGCGGATAAATGCTTTGTGGACGTGGCCACCATATCCAGGAATCTTGACCGCCTGGAGAAGGCAGGATACCTAACCAGGGAAAAGCGCCCCGACAGCAGGCGTTCTTTTCTGGTGGTGCTTACAAAGGAGGGGAGAGAATGCGCCTCCAAGGTCCACGAGAGCTTTCGGTGTGCGGATGAGCAGATGTGGCGGGGTCTTGATGATAAAGAGGCGGAAGCTTTTCTTGCCTGCGCCCGGAAGCTCATCCTCAATCTGCAGTCCGGCTCCCATTCTGCTTCTTAAGGCGCCTGGGAACCCTCTCTATGGTACAGCAAAAGAAGCTCTACCACACGGCTGTAACTGTCCATGCCGTCTGAAACACCGTTTGCCTTCAGCGTAGTGTCTATGAAGACATCCGACAACTCGTCCACCAGCTCCGTGTCCAGAATGGCCGTACCGTTAATGCGTTCCCATTCCTCCTCCGTCACAAATACATCATCCTCATATACCTGCCGGGAGAGCCGCACCGGCGGGTTCTTATCCGCCGCCTCTCCGTATGCCTGGGGATTGCTCTGCATTTCCACATATAAGTCATTTGTCACATAGGGGAGCACGCTGAGACAGCCGCTGTATTGAAAATAAATATCATCCGAACGTATGCAGGCCAGATAGCTGATAAAGTTCGCCTCATCCTCAAAAATGTATCCTCTTAGGTGAGCCAGCTCATGACACATCGCGGCAGGCTTATTCAAAATATACATCACATCATTATAATTTGCTTCCATGGAAAACGGAAAATAATAGCCCTGCATATACTGCTGGCACATAAAATCGGAAAACGTCATGGGCTTTGGTCTCGGATAATAGCCATCCAGCTGCGGATAACTCTCCCCCAGCTGCCGCATGATTTCCACGGCCTTGTCCTGCATATCTGAAATTTCACCATTTTCCAGAATCCCGCCGGGATAGATCACTTTGCCGTCTTCATCCCTTTCCACCTGAGCGGCCAGAGCATTGCACCGCTGCGCAAGCCCGTTATAAAGGACGAGCAGTTCGTCTACGGAATACTTCCCTGCTCCGTCCATTCGGTTCTCCCCGGCTCTCCCGAAATATTTTTCCGAAAAGGCAGAGGCGTGATACAGAATGAAACAGTTTAATGTCATTACAAGACATACCAGAAGAGTCGTCCATGCAAAAAAGGTATAAAATCTCCCGGCAAAGCCCATCCATTTATCATAAAGCTCCGTCCGGAGTGGTTTTTCTTTGGCGAAAAATCTGTGTACCGCCAGAACTGTAACCGTTATCATTGCTATAACCACCGCAGCCAGCACCGTAAATAGACCAGCCACAATCATCCACTCTCCCACTGAAAAAGGAAAGAGCCCTGTAATGCGGCCATAGGTATTCACCCAGATTGGGAACACATATGCTATATAAGCATCGCAAAACCCCGTGCTGTTCCACGCAATCACATTTAACAGCACGGTCACGACTGCTATGCCTGTAAATAATTTATATCTTCGCTTTCCTTTTTTCATGAACCTTCCTTGAAATATTTCTGTTCTTCTTAATCTTGGACATAGAAGCACAATGTGAGAAACCGGAATACTCATAGCCCTGTAGATTTCTCTTAATAATATCATATCACCCGCCAGCAAAAATGCAACTGATTTCCTCTGCAAAGAATGCAATGCCAGATACGCTGGCTATGGCTTTGGCTTCGGGGCTTGTCTGACATTCTTCACATAATTCACTGCACAATTTAGAAATGCCGACTTTGGATACACCATATTCTTGTTCAATTCTGGTGTGTAATTTTGCGCTTAAAAATAAGCGCAGTTGAAAGAAGGAGACAGACCTGCTCAGATTCAAGGCTTTTAAAAAGCCAGAATTTCACAGAACTGTCTCCTTCTTAAGTGCCGGGGGCAAAAATCGGCATTAACCGACTGTTGTCTCTTGTTTATTCATAGGAAATGTATTGGGAATACTCTTCCCAGATATTGCAAATCCAGGTTTTCCCCTGGTTAAATACAATTTCATTCCCGTTCTCATCCAGGAAAAGATTGGGTTCATAATCCCCATCTCGCTGCCAGGTTCCTTTGATCACCTTTCCATTGGTAAATACAATGGCGTCGCCTTGGCCGTGAACCTCAAATGCCAAATAATCCAGTTCGCTGGGATCCCTTACCTCCCCATGGCAGATCTTAAATACCACATTACTCACCGCAAGCTGTTCCCCATTCATCTCGTCTATATGAGGCTCGCCGTACTGGGAACGATAGTACAAACCATCCTCCTCATTATAAGTAAAGCAGGGATTCGCATTCCCATAGCCGCCGTTGTTGGTAGTGGTTCCTCCTGGATAGATTTCCGTTGCGTCGGGATATTCCGCATATTCAGCTCTACGGCCATCTCCTGCAAAAGTGAATGCCTGAACGAAACGGTCCGTATATTCTGTCTCGTAGCCCAGCCGTTCCACTGCCTCTTCATAGCCATCGATAAACATATAGCCTGTATATTCAGTGGAATAACCGGATCTGGAAATCCGGTCAAATGCCTCCGGCGCACCTACATCTATTCCTGACACTGCCTCGCTTACATTATCTATTCTGTCCGAGTTGATAATAGGACCCACAAAGGGAATGGCAAGGCCCCAGTTTACATAAATGGAGTCATAAGCCATCGCTTCATATACATAATAATCTCTGGCGCTGCGGACAGGGCCAATGTGATCAAGGTCATCGTAATCCTCAAACAAGGCCATAAGCCTGGTTACGCGTCCCTCCACAGGAGCCTCATAAATAATGCTTGCCCTGGAAATTCCGTACTGAGGCAGAGAAGGCTTATTGTTGGGGAGCATAACTGCCATATTTCTCCTTTTTACAACCTCTTCATCCTTCCATTCACCGGTCAGGTAGCTCTGCATTTGTCCGTCCACCACAGTTCTCTCGGTGATGGTTTCCCCTCCTGCCGTCTGCTGGCCTCCGGCCTGCTGTGTTTCATCAGCAATGGGCTGCCCTTCCACTGTGTGCACAACGGATGAATTTTCATCATTGCCGCCGCATCCAGCCAGCATTCCCATTGCTATGACAATTGCTGCAAGTACTTTCCTTTTCATGAAAAAACCCTTTCATTTGTTTATTGTCCGGCCGCGCTTCGGCCATATGCTCCATTTTAGCTCTAACATATATGTTTTGTCTATTTTTTTCATGAAAATTTTTTGTAGAAATTTTTAGCAGACTTCCAGGCGCTCTTTAGGACATTTGAAACTATCCTCTTGCATTTTTTATTTTTGGGTGTATGATATAAAAGGTATTTTACGATTACCTCAAGGAAAGGTACGCACGCCGTGAAAAAATATGAAATGGATCTCCTGCACGGATCTCTATGGAAAAAAATTTTGATTTACAGCATTCCGCTGATGTTTACTAATATTCTCCAGGTAGTGTTTAACATGTCGGACATTGCCGTGGTGGGAAAGTTCGTAGGGCCTATTGCTTTGGGTGCGGTGGGCTCCACCAGCATTCTCGTAACTCTGTTTACCGGCCTTCTGATCGGCCTTGCCAGCGGCGTAAACGCTCTGACCGCTCTTCACATAGGCTCCAATAACAACAAGGACGTTAGAGAAACCGTGCACACCGCCGGTATTCTCTGTCTGATGGCGGGCATTATCATAATGGCTCTGGGGATTGTTTTTTCCCGTACTATCCTGGAAACTATGAACACCAAGGACGAGCTGATTGCCGATGCAGTTCTTTATCTGCGTATCTATCTGGCAGGAATGCCCGCCCTTGCTTTGTACAATTTCGGCAACGCTGTTCTGAGCGCTGCCGGGGATACCAGACGTCCTTTGCTTTATTTGTTCCTTGCAGGAGTGATCAATGTAGTTCTGAACCTGTTTTTTGTAATTGTGTGTCACTTGGGAGTTGCGGGCGTGGCAATTGCCAGCATCATTGCGCAGTATATTTCTGCCGTTCTGATCCTTATATCTCTTTTCAAAAGCCAGGAAAATTTCAGCTTGCGCATGGCCTATCTGGGAATGAATTCTGGAAAGCTAACACGGATACTCAGAATCGGAATTCCTTCCGCTTTTCAATACGCTCTTTTCGCCATTGCCAATTTGTTTGTACAGGCCAGTGTAAATTCCTTTGATCATGTTATGGTGGAGGGGAATGCTGCCGCCGCAAATGCAGATTCCCTGATCTACGATATGATGGCGGCCTTCTATACCGCCGCCGCAAGCTTTATGGCTCAGAATCTCGGCGCGCACAAAAGAGACCGAATTCTGAAAAGTTATCTGATCAGCCTGGCATACTCCTTTTTTCTGGGATTGATTTTGGGAATCTCCCTATATATTTTCAGATACCCTTTTCTTTCTCTCTTTACAAGCGACAACGGTGTGGTTGAGGCGGGCATCCGTCGTCTGTCCATTATGTCTCTGTCTTACGCCATATCCGCTTTTATGGACTGCACCATCGCGGCTTCAAGAGGCCTTGGGCGGACTGCGGTTCCCACCGTTATTGTAATTATGGGATCCTGTGTATTCAGAATCATATGGATTTATACGGTTTTTGCGCATTTCAGAACCATAGAATCTCTATATCTCTTATACGCATGCTCCTGGCTTGTTACTGCCATCGCAGAAGCGGTATATTTTGCAAAAATATACCGCCGTATTGTTCCAAAGAAGGAGGATTCGGACGTTCTGTATTTGTCATGAACCAACCTTTTTCATTATGATATAACCGCTGAAACCCATTCTTAATCCATTGTGGCAGCAGATGCCATCACATCAGCTACTCCTACAATCTCCGGCCCCTCCGCAAAGGCTTCCGTATTGTCGGCAATTTCAGAGGAATCCGGGACCTTACCGGTCTCCTCCTCTTCCTCCCAAAGAGAATCATACTCCTCCTTTTCTTTCTGTCTCACCATTGCGCCTATATTCTTAGCCGCCTGGTATAGCTCCATGCTGTACTCCATCAGCTTTTTTTCATCGGACGCAGGCACCACGCCGCCCTTCATGAGTCGCCTGGCAACCTCCATAATCTTTCCCAGGTCTTCCACATATTCTTCCATCGCTTCTCCCTGCTGCTTTGCAGAAATCATGTCGGCAGTCAAGGTCCACTGTTCAAGAAGTTTTTCCATATAGTTCATATATTCCGTTTTCTTTTCATCCACCGCTTTCATGGTAAGCTCCAATATTGCCGCTTCATTCGCATAGATGGTTTTTCCATCCTTTACAGAATTCATTTTATTCTCCAGCTCCTGCTTTTGCTTAAAAAGCGCGGCCTGCTGTTCCCTATACGACTTTATCTGCATGCTGTAAAGTCTTCTTGCCTCAGAAATTTTCATATTCTCACATCCTTATGGTTTTTCAGGTACTTCCCTGTACCTATGGCTTCGTTTTGCGTCTTCCCGCTCTTATTGCTTATATCGGCAGTTTCTCACTATTAGTTTATCTGACGCTTAACAAAAAAACGGCTAAAATAATATGACAATTTATCCTTGTCTGTGTCAGGGACGTCACAGATGCTACAATTTCACCGCTCCTCACCGTAATTTTATCCGGTTTACGCGACTATATTAGATCTGCTTGTACTTTACACGTTTTACATCATTATGTTAAATAAAAAGATGGTATCCTTACCTTCTCTTCTATGCTATAATGAACTGAGAATGTAAATACGAAAGCAACTTTGCGGCAACACAAATCTGCAGGATGAACAATGATGGATATGATAAACAATATTTTTAGAAATAGAAAAGTCAGTTTTCCAAAACTATCTGCCTATGGCTTTTTGGAAAACGCTGATAAATACTCCTACCACACCGTGTTGCCTGACAGTGGGTTTTTGATGATAATAGAAATTATGCGGGACGGCTCAGTTAAAGCGACAGTAATCGACACGGAGACAAATGAACCGTACACTTTACATCTTACCGACAGCCCCATCGGCAGTTTTATCACTGGCGTGAAAATTGAATATGAACAGGTGCTCACTAACATTGCGGAAAATTGTTTTGAACTTGATGTTTTCAAGAGCGCACAGACAAAAGCGGTAATCTCATATATCCGCGAAACTTATGGGGACGAACTTGAATTTCTTTGGACTAAATTCCCCGACAATGCCGTCTGGCGCAGGAAAGACACGCAGAAATGGTATGGTGTGATTCTCACAATTTCCCGCAGAAAGCTGGGCCTTTCTTCCGATGAAGCAGCCGAAATCATTGATTTACGGATAGAACCGGAACAGATGGACGGTACTGTAGACAATATAAAGTATTTTCCCGGTTGGCATATGAATAAGAGAAACTGGTACACCATAATTTTGGATGGCTCAGTACGCACAGAGGAAATATGCCGCAGGATTGACAAGAGTTACCAGCTGGCAACAAAACAGAACAGGAGCGGCACGGGTGCAAAATTGGATAAAACGTATAAAATCAGGGGAGCCTCCTATTAATAGTTAATAGGGATTTTCTCCTCGCCGCCTTTGTATCAAAGGCGACCTCCTTATATAATGCTGGTAACCGGACTTGAACCGGTACGGGGTTGCCCCCGAGGGATTTTAAGTCCCTTGCGTCTGCCTATTCCGCCACACCAGCGAGTACGTGATGGTCGACTGCATGGATATACGCGCTATGCACTGCTCCATTGACCTTGCACGCAAATGGATGGAGGTGGATTCGAACCACCGAAGCAATTTGCAGCAGATTTACAGTCTGTCCCCTTTGGCCACTCGGGAATCCATCCACATCAGACAATCGTCTTAACAATGTGAAATTGTACCACAGATGCAAACAAATTTCAAGTATCCGACGGTATTTTTCCCATGTTATCCGCTCATCCGTCCCCCTTCAGAAGACTCTACGGGCAGTTTTTCAAAATAGTATAGCACAAAGGGATATTTTGCAAGCTGCTTCTCCCCATATCCCGACACAATATATCCTTTTTCCACCATTTTGGTTATATCGCCGTCTGAAAGGAATTCAGGTGTAAAATACCAGAACTTTTCGGCATTCGTACTGTCAAGTCCCCCGTTGATGACTTCATTTTCCGGAAAGTAAAATGCCAGAACAGTCCAGCCCAGATGCTGAACACCGTTGGTCACAAGCGGCACTTCTTCTCCAGGTTCTCCGATCAGATTCAGCGTTTCCGCCGTTTTTTGCTCTTCTACGCTTACTCTTTCACTGTAGCTTTGATAGTTTTGCATCCCCACCGCCAGCAGCATGATAAGGATTGCCAGGAAAATTCCCTTTCCCGCCCAAGGCAGCCATTTGATCTTCCATTTCTCCCCAAGTCTTCCAAGAAGTATCAATATGCGGGCGCAGGCAATCACCAATGTCACAAACACAACAGCGCTCAGGGGATACAGGTATCTCTCAGCCAACACAGGTCCCATAATCAGACAGAGCAGATAAGCGAAGGCAATCGTCCCCAAAGCGGTCAGGGCGCCTGCCGCAGCGCCATATGTATGATCGGACCAGGCTCTCACAGAAGGGGTATGTATCAAAATTCCAGTTTTTCCGTTCTGTCTGCTTATCTCAAACAGTGAGGACTCTGCAAGAAACAGGATTAACATCAAAGCCGCGGACAGAGGCAATACAATCCGGCTCATTTGCGGGCCTCCCGTCAAAGTGATAAGGCTCTCACTAAGGGGGAGCAGCTCTGTCATCCACCAATTATTGCTTACATTTTCCGTGGCGGTCAGCAGGTAGCTCATCCATGGGAGATATCCCACAATAAACATGAGTATGGACACAAGCCCTCTGGTCCATGTTTTTCCCCGAAAACGGATCCAATAAAGCGCTCCTGTTACAAATATAAGAATGCCAGCACTCACCAATGCATAATAGTGGGAATAAGCAGCCACCAGCGCCCAGAACACAAGGCCGAACCAAGCTGCCCTTCCTCTGCACAGTACCCTGTAGGAGCAATAGATGCAAGCCATAATCGCAAAAAATGCCAAAGCATACATCCTGACCTCCAGATTATATTCTATGCAGGAGGAGGCCAAGCCGGAAATCATTACAAAAAAGGCTGCCGGAATATTCCCGAAGCGCCTTCGCAAAAAGGTTACCGCCCCCAGTATTCCGGCTCCAAAGGGTACCAGAGACGCCAGGTGATACACGGGCACCGTATAACCAAACAGTTCTCCAAATAACTTGAGCCAGTAATAATAGAGAGGCGGGTGATTGTCCCAATAATAGAGCACCTGCATAATGCCCGCCACCGATTTTTGGGCTGTGTTGGCCGAAAACGCCTCATCTCCCCACAACACATTGTCAAACATCAGCCTCACATTGAGAATGATCACAAATACCGCCAGCAGATAAATCCCGACTGGAAAAATATATTTTTTCACAAATCGTACCAGCCACAGTCTCCGGTACTGTTCCCAGTCCACTCTAATTCCAATTTTTCCGCATCCAGGAAGCCACTCTGCCGCCGATACAAAAAGCGCTGCAAAAACCTCCACCGCTGCATATTTCAGTACAAATGAGGGTGATTTGTCTATCTTCTCCCAAAAGGAGGTCCCTTCCTCACACAAAAATACCATCACTCCGGAGGAAAGCAGCGTTATTAGAAGCGTATAGACAACATACCTTAAAAGCGCCTCCTGCGCCGTCGGTTTTTTCTCCCCCATGCTTCTTTTCCATATCAGCACGGAAATCACAGGTATCATTAACGTAAATATCACTGCCTGCATGATCTTTCCTTCATCCTTTCTGTCCCGTGGGGACGGATTATTTGTCTCTTATTTTCCTGCAAATTTTAAAATCACGGAAGAAGTCGGGGGCATTTCCAAAGTAATCTTCCCTGCGCGAATGTCATATTCCCGGACCTCCAGGGAATATCCCCGTTCATCCGTTGTCAGAAGCGTTTTCATCCTGCCGCTTTTGGGAATACCCAGAGGCCAGACAATTAGATCCTTTTTTATTGTCTGATTGTCGTTATTGATGGCAATCAGACACTGCCCCTGCCTGTTGAAACGTCCGTAAGAAAGAAAGTTATAGTCGCTTTCCACCTCCTTGATAGACCCCTCCCGCAGCTCAGGATTTTCTCTTCTGATACGAATAATATCCCTGTGAAAGGCTATCAGCTCCTGGTCCTCTTTTCCCCATGGATAGGTACGCCTGTTATCAGGATCGGTGAAGCCGCACAGACCGGCCTCATCCCCGTAATAAATGGTTGGAGCTCCCACCCAAGTCATCTGTATTACCACGCCCTCCCGGAATACGGCTTTGTTTACATCCTGTTCTGCCGCCTGGGAACCCAAGGTATTAATTCTACCTACCTTATGATTGGTGCGGGTGAGAAACCGGGAATGATCGTGATTGGACAGCTCGTTCATGGCCACCTGCCAGCTGGGCATGGAAAAGCTGGCTGTGTGGTGACGCATAGCTCCCCAAAAGCTGTCGGCATTGCCCAGAAGATCCTCTCTGAAGTCATCACTGTGCTTTTCCATCCCTGTGAGAAACCATGTAACCGGCTCCATAAACGCGTCATAATTCATTACCGTATCCCATTCGTTTCCCTGCAGCCAGTCCCTGGTATTTCCATAATGCTCTGCCAGAATAATGGCATCTGGATTGGCTTCCTTTACATTCCGGCGGAATTCCTGCCAAAAATGATGGTTAAACTCACGACTGTGCCCCAGATCCGCCGCCACGTCAAGTCTCCATCCATCCGCATTGTAAGGAGGAGATACCCATTTTCTGCCAATGTGCATCACATAGTCAAACAGCTCCTTTGAACCTTCATAATTCAGTTTGGGCAGGGTATCATGTCCCCACCAACCATCATAAGACCCGTTGCAGGGCCAGGCATTTTCGTCATGAAAGTCAAAATATTCCCGGTAAGGGCTGGCCGCGCTGATAAAAGCTCCCTTGTCATACCCATCCGCATTTTCATAGATGCGCTCTCTGTCCAGCCATTTGTTAAAGGACCCACAATGGTTAAACACTCCGTCCAGTATTACCCGCATCCCTCTTTTGTGCGCTTCCTCCACCAGCTTTGCAAACAGGGCATTGCCGGCCTCCAGATTTACCCTATTGGTCACACGATTAATATATTTTTCGGCAAGCCGATTTTCCCGCTGCCCATCCTGCAGAGTCTCTCCCCTTTCCTCAACTACTTTGCCATAATGAGGATCTATATAATCATAGTCCTGTATATCATACTTATGGTTTGAAGGGGAGACAAACAGAGGATTAAAGTAGATCACCTCCACACCCAGCCCCTCAAGGTAATCCATCTTATCCAATACTCCCTGCAGATCTCCTCCGTAAAAATTTCTTACATCCATCTGCGAGGGATACTGGTTCCAGTCGTCCACACGCTTTACGGGCTCGCCTATATACAAATATTCTCCGTTCTGCACATCGTTTGAGACATCTCCGTTGTAAAACCGGTCCACATAAATCTGGTACATCACGGCGCCCTTTGCCCAATCCGGAGTCTTAAAGCCGGGCAAAATCACAAAATCATAATATTCGTTTATTTCCTGCACCAGCCCTCTCACATCAAAATAGCCTGTAAGCCTGCCGATCCGTATTTCAAAATAGTAAGAAACCTTTTCATTTTCCAGCTGAAGCTCAAAAGCATAATAGTCAAATAACTCGTCGGTTTCCACCTTATGCATCAGATGCTTCTGGCCTTTATGCACAAAAAAAATACAGTCTACATTATTTTTGGCTGCCCTGAACCGAATCGTCACCACGTCGTAGGGCGCCGGCTCCTGAGGAATCACATATTCCTTTGTTGTATCAGAATAAAGCGCACGCCTGTCAAACACCGGGCGCATAGCGGAAATATACTGCTGATTATATTCTGTTCGCCTCATTTTCTCCAAGTCCATATTTACATCCTTCCGTCCGCTTCTACGAACATTCATTTCATCCTGATATTATTTTATTCTTTTATAGAATACACCATTCTATTGTACTGAAAAGGAAAAACAAGTTCAATAGCAAATATTTTGAATACGCAGTAAAAAGGACAGCCATTCAAAGCTGTCCTTTTTAGAGAAGGTATTTCTTTCTTATGGGGTATAGCAAAAAACTATAAAATGTATTGGGGGGGTTACGAGTATTATAATAGCATGACGATTCCATTTTGACTATTCTCAAAATTCACAAATATCACAAATTTGTATATCTGTTTTTGTGTATATTTTACAATTCATCTTTGTGAAAAATATACAATTTTACTCTCTCGCAGAGAAGCCCGGCTTTGTCCTTTCGTTAACCCTTCGCAGCAAACAACGCCTCAAACTCTTCTCTTCCAATTTTTTCTTTTTCAAGTAAAAGATCCGCGCAGCTGTGCAGCACATTCTCATACTCCATAATAATCTCTTTTGCCTTGGCATAGCAGTCATCGATAATCGATTTCACCTCTTTGTCAATCTGACCCGAAATGGCCTCGCTGTGGGATTTGGCATGGGCCAGATCCCTTCCGATAAATACCTCGTCATCGTCGTCATCATAGCAAATTACGCCGATATTGTCCGACATTCCAAAGCGGGTAACCATTCGCCTGGCTACCTTTGTTGCCTTTTTAATATCGCTGGAAGCTCCCGTAGTAATATCCTTAAAGATAATTTCTTCTGCAATCCTGCCTCCAAGGGAAACCATAATGTCCTGCAGCATTTGTCCCTTTGTCACAAACATCTCATCCTTTTCAGGAAGAGGCATGGTATATCCCGCAGCCCCCACTCCCGTAGGAATAATGGATACTGTATATACGGGTCCCACGTCGGGAAGCACATGGAACAAAATCGCATGACCCGCCTCGTGGTAAGCAGTAATTCTCTTCTCCTTGTCGGAAATAATACGGCTCTTCTTTTCGGAACCGATTCCCACCTTGATAAAGGATTTTTTAATATCCTCCTGGGAAAGATATGTCTTTCCCTCTTTAGCCGCATGGATTGCAGCCTCGTTCATCAGGTTTTCCAAATCCGCTCCCGTAAAGCCCGCTGTGGTCTGGGCCACCTGCTTTAAATCCACATCATCACTCAAAGGCTTATTTTTTGCGTGGACCTTTAAAATCTCCTCTCTCCCTCCAATATCCGGCGTCCCCACTGCCACTTTGCGGTCAAAGCGTCCGGGCCGTAAAATCGCAGGATCAAGAATATCCACTCTGTTGGTGGCTGCCATCACAATAATTCCTTCATTGACTCCGAAGCCATCCATTTCCACCAGAAGCTGATTCAGAGTCTGCTCTCTCTCGTCATGCCCTCCGCCCATTCCGGTTCCCCTGCGTCTTGCTACCGCGTCAATCTCATCAATGAATACAATACAGGGAGCGTTTTTCTTAGCCTCATCAAAAAGATCCCTCACTCGGGATGCGCCTACGCCCACAAACATTTCCACAAAATCCGAGCCCGAAATACTGAAAAAGGGAACTCCGGCCTCTCCCGCAACTGCCTTGGCCAGCAACGTCTTACCTGTTCCAGGAGGTCCCTCCAAGAGCACCCCCTTGGGGATTCTGGCACCCACTCGGGTATATTTGCCAGGCTCCTTCAGGAAATCCACAATTTCCTCCAGCTCTTCCTTTTCCTCTTTTAATCCTGCCACTTGAGCAAAGGTAGTCTTGGGATCCCCCATGCTCATTTTTGCACGGCTTTTCCCAAAATTCATCATTTTCCCATTGCTACCGCCTGTATTCTGTGCGTTGAACATCATAAACAGGAAAATTCCCACCACCAGCACAATCAGCATGGGTAGAAGGGTGGTCAGCACCCAGCTCTGCCTCTCCACATCCAAAACGATGGGATCATACCCTCTTTCGCGGATCACATCCTCAATCTCTCTTATGTCTGTGACAAAAAGCCGTCTTTCGGAGCCATCTGTCATTTCCACCTCCACATGTCCCGTGGGGGTTTCCGCGTTTGGCTGAATAATGACCGCCTCTATTCTATCACTGTCCAGATCCTCCAAAAATTCTGACCGGGTATAATTGTTCCTTCTCTCATTAAAAAGACCTAGTACTGCAACCACCAGCACCAGCATGATCAAAAAAACAATAAAAGAATTAAAACTTCTGCCGCCTTGCTTCAATTTAGGGCCTCCTAATCACTTTAATTAAACTCAATCACCCCGATGTAGGGAAGATTACGATATCTCTGGTCATAATCCAGACCATAACCCACCACAAATTCATCAGGTATTTCAAATCCCGTATAATCTACATTTACATCAACCACCCGTCTCTCCGGCTTGTCAAGCAGAGTGCACAGGCGCAGGGATCTGGGCCCTCTGTCCCGAAGCATTTCCAAAAGATAGCTCAGGGTTCTGCCGCTGTCCACAATGTCCTCTACAACGATTACATCCTTATCCTTCAGGGATTCATCAAGATCCTTAACGATTTTTACCACACCGCTGGATTTCGTATCACTTCCATAGCTGGAAACGGACATAAAATCAAGAGATACGGGAACAGTAATTCTTTTTGCCAGCTCGCACATAAAGAAGCTGCCTCCCTTCAGCACACATACCAGATGCACCTGTTTTCCCCGGTAGTCCCTGCTGATTTGTTCTCCAATTGCCTGAATCCTCTGGTCTACCTCTTCCTCCGATAAAAGTACTCTAATGCTCTCCGCCATAGCCTTCCTCCGTTTTGCTGCCTGAGCAGTCTCTTTCTAATTTTACCTGTAAAATACGCTTTGTATTCCAATTTATCTTATAAGTTTCGCTGACGCGCCATCCAAAAAGCCAAAGTATATGGCTTCCCTGGGCAAGCACCGGAATGTCTCCCCTTTCCCGCTGGGGAATCTTCTCCCCAATCATATACTTTTTCAGAGACTTGTGGATCTCCCTGCCCTCTCCATCGTTTAAGGTCAGGTAATCTCCCGGCTGTCTGGTTCGTATCACCAGCGATTCTTTTATTTTATCATAATCAAACCATTTCGTATACTTGTTTTCGGGGACTTCCAGCCCTTTTTCATAGGGAAATACGGAAAAAACGGCTTTTCCCCATTCGCCCAGACCGATTGTAACAGGTGATTCCCCTATATCCTTCTTTCTTACGGCCGCCGGGTGAATATTCTTCCTGGGCTTATCCTTATCTTTTGGGTCCCGGGTCGCTCCATTTAAAAAAATTTTTCCATATTCTCTTTCTGCCTTTATGCCGAAGGGAAGAGTGATCCCCCTGTTTCCCTCCTGAATAAACAGCGCCATCAGCGCCTGAATGTGTACATACCCTATGTCCTGCTGTTCCGGAGAAAAGCATTTCATCAGCTGAAGAAGGATTCGCTTTCGGATAGACGGATGTTCCTTCATAAAGCTTTCCCTGTCAAGAACCGCACAGGCGGCGCCATCCATTCTGCTATCTGTCCCCTCAAAGACCGCGCACCGATTCAGAGCCATTGCCGTCTGCTCCTCCATATATTCCTCCGTCTCAGAAAGCAGTTCCGCCGTGCGGCTCATATGGATCACACATCCCGGAGATATTTCCCTTTCCACGTAGGGAAGAATATGATGTCGGATCCTGTTTCTGGTGTAATGATCCTCCCTATTTGTACTGTCCTCTCTCCAGGGAATTCTCTTTGTACAAAGATAATTCCTGATCTCTTCGCTCTCCAAACAGAGAAGAGGACGGATGATTTCCTCCCGCACCGGAGGTATTCCGCAAAGGCCCTTCAGCCCGCTGCCCCGGAAAAGATGAAACAGCATGGTCTCACTACAGTCGTTGCTATTATGGGCCACGGCGATTTTATCCGCCCCAAAGCCCTCTGCAGCCCTTCGAAAAGCTTTATATCTGATCTTTCTCCCGGCCTCCTCCTGGGAACATTTTTCCATTTCTGCTCTTTGCTTTACGTTTTCTCTTGTAAGATAGAATGGCAGCTTCAGCCGACGGCAGAGCTCCTTCACATAGAGAGCATCCTCACCCGACTCCTGTCTTAAGCCGTGATCCACATGAACCACAGCCAGAGACAGAGGCGCTTTCTTCGCCCATTCCAGCAACACAAATAAGAGGCAAAGCGAGTCTGCCCCTCCTGAAACTCCTGCAACTACCCTGTCGCCCGGCTGCAGCATATGGTGTTTTTCAATATAGGAAAACACTTTTTCCTCTGTCCTTCGTGCGTCCTTCATTCTATTGTCAATGGTATCCGAAAAGCGTAAAAAAATCAAGTGATACCGCTATTTTCCCACACTCCTATTACAAGAATCGTCATATCGTCCGTAATATGCCCTCCGCTTAACCGAATCACCATTTGCAGCAGCTTTTCTGCAATTTCTTTCGGATTCTGTTCTCTCACCTCTGAAATTGCCCTGCGCATAGCCTCCTCACAGTTATTTTCCGCCAGAGCGTCCAACGCCCCATCCGTCATCATCACCAGATAGTCTCCGTCCTGAAGCTGCCTATGCACAGGCTCCATCTCCACAGTTCTGAAAATTCCCAGAGGCAGATTACCCACTTGAATTTCCTCCACCCCCTCTTCTGTTTTCAGAAAGGTTGAAGCGCCGCCCGCTTTCCATATACTGCACTCTCCCCGGTATAAATCCAAATCGCAGACATCAAGAGTGGGATGATTCTGCTCCTCTCCTCTGGCAAACAAAGCTGCGTTCACCATGTTTGCTGCCGCTTCCATACGATACCCAGCCTCCAGCATTTTTTCCATCAGATCCAAAACTCTCTCGCTGCCTTGACAGGCCTCCTCCCCCGAACCCGTTCCATCCGATAAAAGCACGGTCATCCTGCCTTTCTCCGATTCTATCACAGCGTAATTATCTCCGGAAACAGCCTCATTTTCCTTTACCGCTCTGGAAAATCCCGAAAGCACGATAAACCGTGGTTCCTCCACAAGAATAAAGCTGCGGGCCTCCTGATCTATAAAGTATGGACTGGCAGCGGAAATCTGCAGGTGCGTATCCAACAATACGGAGAGCATGTCCGCAGCTTCCTGGGATGGTCTCCTGTTTTTTCTACGTGTATACATGGTGACACCAACGGCCCTTCTGTTATCTGTCTGTGGAAGATAGCAAATTTCCTCCACAACGATGCCCTCCTCTCTCATGGCGTGCACAATATGCCTTCTGCTTTTTTCCTCCATGGGCTCATATCTGAATACCTCGTCCGCCACCTGGGTCATAATATGTGCCACTTCGCTGAAATTGCTTTCCAAAACCTGACGGTTTTCCCAAACTCTTCTTGCCTCCAATAGAGCCTGCCTGTCTTCTCCCGAGGCTTCAAACCCTCCCCCGAAGCTCCTTGCAAGCTCCTGAAATGTTTCCGCATAACCCAGAAGTCTTTTTTTGCATAAATCAGGAACCTGCACAATGCGCGGTTCCCCTTCTCTTTCTCTATCCTGGGTCTTCCATCTATCCAATACCATAACTCTTCCCCTTTCCTGTTCTGCAATTATTTTAAACGTCCCCTTTTGTTGTTTTTGTCAAAAATCGGAAAGAATGCCTTCATTTTTTGCGACAAAAAAAGCAGAGGCCTTAAAGCCTCTGCCAAACTGCACTTAAGCAAATTCAATTTTCCTCTTTAAAAAGAATCTCACCCTCGTATACAAGACCAAGCTTATCCTTTGCCACTTCTTCTATGTACGCCTTTGTCTGCGTGTACTTGCGGAATTCTTCAATCTCTTCCGCTCTCGCTTTCTCTTCCGCAATCTGCTGCTCCAGTTGCTTCTCCCTGGATGCGTATGAATCAATTTTGTCCTGAAGCTCCACGCTCTGTACCGCTACTGCAACCATTATCATTACTACTACCAGGGTTACCAGAAACATACTGAAGCGGTTCTGGTGCCGCTTGCGGTACGCAACCTTTCTTTTCGCCATAAATACTCCCCATTTCTGTGTCCCTTATAATGTCATTTTAAGCATTTTCACAAATAACGTCAACTTCTTTTTTAGGAGACGTCCCGCGCGGGAGCCATGCTTCACAGCTTTCCTTCCAGCTCCCTTCGCCTTATTTTCCAGGGCTTTTGCCGCTTTTAAAAAGGGAGCTGCCAGAAAAGAGGAAACTTTTCCCAGAAAAAAAACCAGCTTTCCCAAGGCAAAGGAAACATACTTTACAAAAAAGGGACTTACCAGTTTTTTATACAGCAGCATTCCCGTCAGGGCGCCCAATACTGCAAACCATCTCAGGGCGCCGTCGCTTTCGTGATGCAAAAGCAGGAAAACCTCCGCCGCACAGTAGATCCAAAAACTCAAATCTTCGACCGAAACCCAGAAATGATTGTGAGGTAAAACTCTTCGGATAATTCTGAGAATATCGTACAGGAAGGTAATAAAAATGCCCATGGCCAGGGCATAGAAAAGAAATATATTTTCATTTGCCATAGGCTATCCCTCTAGCGAAACAGCTTGCTGAGCAGAGATTCATTTTTGTGAGCCCCTCCTGCCGCCTCTGAATAGGTAAAGCTGTCTATTTTTCCATCAATATCCACTTCTCCCTTGTCCAGAGTCAGTCTGTTAACATGCAGCTCGTCTCCCTTGATCATTAACATTCCCTGCTCCGTTTCCAGGAGAATCTCATGTACGTCAAAGGAAAGTACATCATTTACACCGTTAATGGAACAGGTCCTTCTATTTGTGATGGTCACCTTATGTGCGCGTCCGCTGCTGCTTAAATCTTCCATAAATCCTCCTGCCCGGCGGATTCGCCAGCCCGTCCCGCGGGCCGGTTCCACCCTGTTCTCTTAAAGTATATTAGGCATGGGGATAAAAAATTCCTTCCCGTTTACAGATAACGGAATAAATCTCCGGCTTCTTCCTTTTTCACAGTTTCCTGCACGTCAAGAACCTCTACTCTCACTTCTCTGTTTCCGAAAGAAATTGTAATAATATCACCTTTCTTTACATTTGCGGAAGCCTTGGCAGGCTTGTCATTGATCAGCACACGCCCGCTGTCACAGGCCTCGTTTGCCACAGTGCGGCGTTTAATTAGCCGGGATACCTTCAGATATTTGTCAAGTCTCATGCGCTCTCCTTTATCATGAAAAAAGAGAACCATCCCTTCGGAGGTTCTCTGAAGCAGTCCTGATCTATGGATTTATGCGTTCAGCATATCCTTTAAAGCCTTGCCTGCCTTAAACTTAGGAGCTTTTGACGCCGCGATTTTCATGGGCTCGCCGCTCTGAGGATTTCTTCCTTCTCTCTCCGCTCTCTTAGAAACTTCAAAGGTGCCAAAGCCTACCAACTGAACCTTTCCATCCTTCTTCAATTCTTCAGCAACAACATCCGTAAAAGCCTTCAAAGCCTTTTCAGCATCTTTCTTAGAGATTCCAGCCTGATCAGCCATAGCTGCCACTAATTCTGTTTTGTTCATTTTGAACTCCTCCTGTAATGAGTTTTCGTTGATTGTATTTCACATAGATGCTTCTTGAGAAACGTCTATACATATATATATCCGGTTTTATGGTATTTGTCAAGGTATTTTCCCATATTTACGGGATTTTTAGCGGTTCTCCGGCCCCTCCAGACGCCTTATAAAATCCTCTGTCCGGTCCGCAAGAATTTGCTCTTGAGAAAGCTTGCAGATTCCGGCAATCCTCGACAAGGACATCAGAATATCTCCGGAAAGCTCCTGAATTTCAACATCATAATCAACAGGCGTGCATGCAAGCAGCCTGTCCGCCGCTTCCCGAATTCGGCGCGCGGCTTCCCGGTATCCGGGCTGAGGCTCATACAGTCTGTCCGCTTTCTTGATAGCCTTCTGAGCCCTGGTCAGCGCAGGCAGTTCCAAGGGAATTTCTCTGAGAGGAAAGGCAGCCTGATTTTTGCCCTCCTTCTCCTTTTTCTTGATTTCCTCCCAATTCTCCAATACCTCCTCAGAATCCTTTGCGGAAAGATTCCCAAAAACATGAGGATGGCGGCGCACCATCTTCTCAGCCACTTCAGATACCACATCCTCCATGGCAAACAGTCCTTCCTCCTTGGCAATCTGAGCGTGCATCACTACCTGAAGCAGCACATCGCCAAGTTCTTCACGCAGATTTTCAAAGCTACCGGTCTCATTCAAAATCCGTATGGCGGCATTCACCTCCGCAGCCTCCTCCGCCATGCAGGGACGCAGGCTCATATGTGTCTGCTGCCTGTCCCAGGGACAGCCGTTCTCACTTCTCAGTGTTTCTATAATATCTAAAAAATCTTCATAGTTATATTTTTTGCTATTCATTTGTTCACCCGCTTCTTATTGTTTTTACGAGGACGTGCTTCCGGTTGAAGAGCCGCTTTCAGATGCGGAGCTGCCGGATGTACTGCTTTCAGATGCTCCCGTTCCGGATGTACTACTGTTGGAGGCGCTGCTCTGCACCAGATCCGCAAAGGAATATGAAATATCCTTTTCCTCGTCATCTACCTGTATGGTGTAGCTTCTGGTCTCATAGCCGGTTTTTCTCAGAGTAATCACATGGGAACCTGACGTCTTGCGGAAGCTGCAAGGGGAAATTCCTACATAATTGCCATCCAGATATACCTCTGCTCCCTCCGGCGCATCCACATATACCTTATAATAGCTGGTGGTTGTATCCGCCTGCGTGGACTGAGTGGACGCCGTGCTGCTTGTGCTCTGCGTGCTCTCCTCTTCTCCTTCATCCACCTTATCCAGCTCAATATCAAATCCCGCAGATTCTTCTCCGACTCGGATATAACGGGTAACGGACTGATAGCCGTCCGCACGGGCAATCAACTGATGAATGCCATATTCCAGTGTAACGGGCGATGAAGTGTCCGCTTCTGTTCCATCTATATATAACTGGGCGGTGGATGGATTTAAAGAAAACAGCACGGTGCCGTATTGCACCTGAGCCACCTCCAGGTCTCCTATATCCAAAGTTGTCTCTTCGTTCCGGTTGATTACAACGCTTTTTACTCCGCCTCCGCCATTATGGCTGATATTCACCTGGTAGCTTCCCTCCGGCACAGTCAATAGCATATCCTCCGTTATTCTCTGTATCATGGACTGTCCGATTTCAATCCAGCCCCCAATGAAATTCTCGTCATTGGACAGTCTCAGATAACCGTGCCCCTTCTCCACGGACACGCTCAGAACCTGGCTGTCAATCCCCTGAAAGCTCAGCACATCCGCTGCGTTCAGCTCCATTTCCTCTATACTTCGCCCTTGGGACAAATACTGTGTGTTGTCAGTGAGCTTATAAACCTCTCCCCCGATGGATACCTCTCCCCTTACCATATTCATCTCATATCTTTCCACATTTTCATAGCTCCATGCTCTGGGCGAAAGCTGCATGCTGGTCAAATGCTTTTTAGACTTCAAAAAGGTGATGTCTACCACGTCTCCCGTTTCTATCTGATCCAAAGAAATGCTCTCGCCATATTTGTCATAAAGCCTGGTGGTTCCATCCATGGACAAAGTGTACCGCTTTCCCAGATCCAGATTCAAAAAGGTTACGCTATTCTCATTTTTATTTACATCCACTACCACGGGTGTGTCCGCAGAGTCATAGTTGCCGGGACCTGTCAAAATAAATCCTGTATCCGTCCTCTCTGCTGACGCCGCCGCAGAGGACTGCGTAATGTTTTTCGTCTCCTGCTCCTCTCTGCCCGGCGCCGTTACAAACACTGTCAAAACTACGGCTCCCGCAGCAATCATTGCCACCGCAAACCCTGTAAGACATATGCGCAGCGCTCCTTTGCTCTTTCTTTTTTTCTCCTTATCGTGTTTTCTCACTGTTTACTCCTTCTTAAAAACTGCGGAATACCTGATGCAGAAACGCTTGCTTTTCCTTTTCCTGCGCTACCAGCTTTTCCAGCTTTTCCCGATTTCGTTCCGGTATCCATGCCTTCCCGGAATTATAGTAAAAATTAGCGATCTTCCAAAACTTTTCAGGATACGACAGCCGATAATACAGATCAATCCTGCTCAGCGCCGTTATAGGCCGTTCCTCCTCATAGGCGGAAAGCAGCTCCTTCCCCAGAGAAACCGACCAGTTGCTTTTTTCTAAAAGTTTTCTCATAAACAAGTACAGATCCCTGATGGGATTATCGGGCAGGCATTTTTCAAAGTTTACAATAAACCAGTTTTCCTGATCCCACAAAATATTATGATACTGATAATCTCCATGGCAGAAAAGAATCTGTTCCCCCTGCGCCTCATTCTCCCCCAAGCGATACTGAGTCCATTCTTCCGTTACTGTCAGAGCCTGTTCCAGAAAGTAATCAAAATAGTTCAAAAGACAAATTTCAAACCAGGTTTTCTGGCCCTTCTGCTTAAGATATTTACGGACTCTTCTAAGCTCCCTGTTGTGCTTTTCATATTCCTTTCCCGCAGAAAATCCTCTGCCGGAAGTTTTTTCAAAGAAAACCTGCTCCGGAGTAATCTCCATGCACAGATGAAGCCTTGCCAGAAGCTTTACCGCCTCCAGACATTCCTTTTTTTCATAGACATTGCATTCCCGCCCTTCACAGTAGGTTTTCAACACATATGAAACACCCTCCATATCTCTGACAAGAAGATTCCCCTCCTTTGTTGGATAAATCATCTCCGTCCGCACTCTTCCCATGTCCTGTATATAATGAAGCAGTCTGTCCTGTATATGAATTTTATTTTCATTTCCTGCATATTCTTTAAAAATCAGACAACCCTTATCCGTATCACATAGAATAGCCCCTCTTCCCTTCCTGGTCCGAAGCACCTCTATATCATACTGTTCCAATAAACTGACTGCCCTGTCATTCACTTAAAGCCCCTCCTATTCAAGCCTATGAACCTGGCTTTTCGTTTCTTTTCGGTTCATAACCTATCATATGAGTGAAGCTTTGAAAGTATGTTAGGCTCCTACAAGTGTTTTAAATGTATTTTTCAGCTTCCTGCAACAGCTTTTCTTTTTGATTCAATTCCGGATCCTCCATTACCAGTTCAAGCAGTCCCTGCAGAGCCTCTCCCAGTTTTCTGCCGGGCTTCATACCCAGGGCAATCAAGTCGCTGCCTGTAACGGCCAGATCCTTTAAGGACACACACTGCCTCTGCTTCAATACCTCCTGATACAGCATATGCCATTTTTCCAGTCTCTCTAGCTTTTCCGCCTGCAGATAACCGCTTTGGGCAAGTATATCCGCACGCTTTATAGGAAACAGAAGAGGGAAAACATCCTGACCGATTTTATTTACGGCCCGTCGCACCATGCGCATATCCGGATCCCATTCGTTACCATAGTCATGATACCGTACAACCTTACTCACCTGAGAAATGGTATCATTGTCAAAGCGCAGCCTTTTTAAAATCTTTTCCGCCATTTGGGCTCCCACAGAGGCATGCCCGTAAAAATGATTCACTCCTTTTTCATCGGTGCTCAGCGTGCTCGGCTTGCCTATGTCATGAAGCAGCACCGAAAGGCGCAGAATACGATCCGGTTCTGTTTGTATCAGAGCCGCCAGAGTATGCTCTCCTACGTTGTATTTATGATGAGGATGATTCTGGGGTGTGTCCATAGCCTGATCGAACTCCGGCAAAATCACCTTTGTGACCCCTGTCTCATAAGCCTCGCGCAGATAATCCGGATGCGGCGATATAATCAATTTTACCAGCTCCACTTGAATGCGCTCCGCGCTGATACCCTTTAGGGCCGGGGACATCACCCGAATGGCCTCCTTGGTTCTTTTCTCGATACCATAACCGAGCTGGGCTGAAAACCGGATGGCCCGCATAATGCGCAGCGCATCTTCGGAGAATCTCTCTTTGGGGGCTCCCACACAGCGTATTGTCTTCTCCTCCATGTCCCTGAGTCCCCCGAAAACGTCAATCAGTCCGCCTTCCTCATTATAGGCCATGGCATTGATGGTAAAATCTCTTCTCTTGAGATCCTCAATCAGGCTGGGCGTAAAAATCACTTCTCTGGGATGTCTGCCATCCTCATATTTTCCGTCAATACGGTAGGTTGTCACCTCAAAGCCTTCCTTATCCAGCATTACCGTCACAGTTCCGTGCTGAATTCCCGTGTCAATGGTTCTGTCAAACATCTCCTTTATCTGCCAGGGCTTTGCAGAGGTGGTAATGTCCCAATCCTCCGGTTCACGGCCCAGCAGCGAGTCGCGGACACAGCCGCCCACAATGTATGCCTCAAAGCCGGCCCGTTGGATGGTCTCTATGATATGCTTCGCTTTTTTGGGCATTTCAATTTTCATGCTTGCACCCCTCTGTCCGCTTCAACGGACATTCATTCAATCAGTCTCAGGAGCCGGGCAGCTATCCGGCCGTTTTGCCGCAGACAATTTCCTGGCGTAAGGTCATTATACCATAACCTTTTCTTTCCGTGTACTTCCTCCATCATTTTCCGAAAAAGGCTCGGAGGCTTCACTCACCCCTATTTTGCCCGGCAGCTTTCTGAATAGACATTTCCTTAAGTACACTCAGTCCCAAAGGCAGAGCCAGCAAAAGGGAACATATATCCGCCCATGTCTGGCACATCTGTACGCCCAGAAGACCGAATATCCGAGGGAGTATCCAGATAAAGGGAAGAAAGAACAGTCCCTGTCGGGCAGCCGCAACTGCAGACGCCTTAAGCGCCTTTCCGATGGACTGAAGCATCATATTAGCCATAATAATCCAGGCGCTGAGAGGAAAGGTCAAACACTGCAGGCGCAGCGCAAGGGTTCCGATCCTAATCACATCCTGGTCCTCTTTTCGAAACAGCATCACGATGGGCTCGGCAAAAATAAAGGCTGCCGCCGAAATGACAATCAGAAAGGCAAATGCGTATTTTACGCAGAAATAAAAGCCTTCCCGGACTCTCTCATATTTTCCTGCTCCGTAATTCATGCCGCAGACCGGCTGAAAACCTTGTCCGAAGCCAATCAGAACCGAATTTGCAAACATAGTTACCCGATTGACAATGGACATAGCTGCAATGGCCGCGTCTCCGAACTCAGCTCCATAAACGCCCGCCGCCCGATTCATACAAATCTGGGCCACGCTTCCCAGTCCCTGCCTGCACAGGGAGGGCACTCCGCCTCTGATAATTTCCTTCAGATAATACCAACCGGGAGTAAAATTTTTCAGCCGGATATGGATGTTGCCTCCTCTGCGGCTCATGACAGCCAAAAGCAGAAAGCTCACAATCTGACTAAGCGTTGTGGCCACAGCCGCGCCTGCAACACCCATATGAAACACAAATATGAAAAGCGGGTCAAGCCCAATATTCAAAACCGCCCCCGATACAATTCCCACCATGGCATAGGAGGCGCTTCCCTGAAATCGAAGCTGGTTATTCAGTACAATAGAAGCCATCATAAAAGGCGCCCCAAGTAGGATAATTCCCAGATAATCTTTCGTATATGGCAAAATGGTGAGCGTTGAACCCAGCATTACAGACAAGGGCTCAAGAAAAATCAACCCCAGGACTCCCAGCAGAATCCCTCCCAGAAAGGCATATACGAAGCCCGTGGCCGACATTCTGTTGGCGTCCTCAATGTCCCCAGCTCCAAGCTTTCTGGATATATAATTACCCGAACCATGTCCGAAGAAAAAACCAAATGCCTGTATAAAAGCCATAACAGAAAATACGACTCCCACGGCAGCCGTGGCCTGGGTGTTGATTCTGCCCACAAAAAAGGTGTCCGCCATATTATAAAAGGAGGACACAAGCATGCTGATAATGGTGGGCACCGCCATCTGGCAGATCAGAGGCTTTGTAGGCTCATTCAGCATATATTCGATTTTTTCCTTCTGGTCCATTCTGGCTACATTCATTGATGTCAACTTTTCCTTCCCGCATATAATAACTCATTATAGCACGATTATTTCATATTTCACATTTCTTTTGAAAATTATTAAGATGGATTTTAGAATACGTACAAATTTTAGACACATCTTTCCAGTATGATAATTACATACAAAGGAGCTGTGGAGTTCTTACAAAGCTATAGAATGGTTTGGGTTCCGTCAGCTTCGCCAAAAAACTCTCCCGGGTCGTCGGCCCAGGTTACATATAGATTCTTTTTCATAACTATACCTCTCTGCCCGCTTAGGCGGGCAATTATTCAGAACTTGAAAGCTTCTTTCAAGTTCCCCTCCTATTTACATTATAACAAAAATATCCCAGATGCCAAAACCGGCAACCGGGATATTTTTATTGTCTGGTAAAACTTTCTTATTCTATGGGGAATATCATGCCAATTCTTTCAGATCACACACGCTCTTCAGGGAATAGGTAGCCGCTCCGTATCCTGCTGCGTCTCCTACCGCCGCACAGTCAAAGCCTCCCGCAACAGCCGCATCCACTCCAGCCTTTGCGTCCTCTACCACTAAGCATTCCTGAGGCTTGAGATTCAGGCGCCGGGCAGCTATCAAAAACACTTCTGGATCCGGCTTAGACCTTGTAATATCGTTTCCATCCGCTACTGCGTCGAAATAACCTGCAAGACCGATTCTCTCAAGTATAAAAGCCGTATTCTTGCTGGATGAGCCTATAGCCAATAGCTTTGTACCGTGCAAAAGATCCAGCGTTTCTTTTACTTCACTGCTCAAATCTTTCGGAGACATCTGTGCAAGCAGCTCCCGGTAATTGGCGTTTTTTTCCTCCGCCATTTCTACTTTTTCTTCTTCAGTATAGGCTTTTTCACTTTTTTCCAGAATAATTTCCAGGCTCTCCATTCTGGAAACCCCTCTTAATCTATTGTTAATCTGCTCGTCAAAAGGGATTCCCAGCTTGTCTGCAAGCATTTTCCACGCCTTATAATGATATTGATCCGTGTAACAGATTACTCCGTCCAAATCGAAAATAATTCCCTTATAGTCCTTTTTCATAAAGCCTTTGTCTCCTTTATACAGCCTTTATTTCATCAGTTTTTCTCCGGCCGGTATGCTAATCTCTTCCTCTCCCCAGTAGAATGAGACGTCTTTTTCCCCCAGGTTTTTGATCTCTGTTCCGCCCTTTTCCACGGTCACATACAGCGGGCATCCCTGCCATACAAGATGAAAGGCGAGCTTGCTCCACTCCTGAGGCAGCTGCGGGCTCATGCGCAGCCTGTCCTTCAAAATCCGCACACCTCCGAAGCCACATACTGCACTCTGCCAAATACCTCCCATACATGCGCTATGGATACCCATGTCAGAGGTAGTCATCACCTGTCCCAGATCTGTATCCAGACATCCTCTGAAGAAATGGTACGCCTCCTTGGTCCAGCCAAGCTCCGCCGCCATAATACAATGGGTGGATTTGCTGAGCGAGGAATCGTGAAGCGTTCTCTCCTCATAAAAACGGTAGTTCTTCTCCTTCGTCTCCGTATCGAAGGCATCATCCATAAGCAGCATCAGAAGAATGGTGTCCGCCTGCTTCAATACCTGAAAACTGCTAATCTGCTCTATATTGTAATCATTGTAAATGGTTCCTACAACATCACATTCCTTGTATTTTGTCAGATCAATCTTCTTCAAGTCAAAGTACCGATCAAACTGCGGGATAATGCCATCCTCGTTAGGCAACGGGAGATACAGTCCATCCACCGTTTCTCTGATTTTTGTCAGCAGCTGCTCCAATTGGAATTTTTCCTCCAACTTTTTCCAGGTCTCTCCCTTCTCCTTCTGCAGCTCTTCTATCATACGGTCAGCGAGAACCAGATTCCAGTGAACCAAATAATTGGTATAAGCGTTGTTGTCCACATGCTCCTTATACTCATCCGGTCCGATTACATCGGTAATATAGCATTTCTGGCCATCAGCGCCTTTATCCTTCCATTCCACGCGATCCGTCCAGAAAAGCGCCGTGCCGATCACGATTTCATAGCCATAGCGATCAAGAAACTCCTGATCTCCCGTAGCGATAAAGTACTGCCATACGGCAAAAGCCACATCAGCAGATATATGCTGTTCCAGAACTCCCGTCAAAATTTTCATGGGCTTGCCCGTTACCACGTCGGCGCCGCCCCACAGAGGCGTTACCTCCCCATCGTCAAGCCATGCGCTCTCCCAAGGGAACATAGCCCCTTTAAAGCCGTTTTCCTTCGCCTTTCTGTATGCTCCGGGAAGACTCTTCCCCCTATAGGAAAGAAGGGTTTTTGCAGTATTCGGATCGGTAAGGATATAATAGGGCAAAAGGAAAATCTCCGTATCCCAGAAGGAGTGACCCTTATAGCCTTCGCCGCTCAAGGCCTTCGCTCCGATGCCCACTCTATCGTCGTCCTTTTTCACCATAATATTCAAATGATAAAGCGCAAAACGTACTGCAATCTGGTCATAGGAATCCTGACTTTCAATGAGTACATCCGCCGTAGCCCAATGCTCTTTCCAGGCCTTGCGGCTTGCCGCAGCCAGCGCGTCATAACCGCTTTCCAGAATGCCCTCCATATGCTTTCTTCCATCTGCAATTACCTTCTCTTTTGCAGATTCTTCGCCTTCGTAGACTTTATCCCTGGAGGTGTGCACACAGGCCAGCTTTTCCACCGTAAGAGTTTGCCCCGCCTTCAGTGTAAGGCTTGCGGAAACGGCCAAAAAACGTCTGTCTATCACAGGCAGCTGATACAGATCCAGCCTCTGCCCATCTACATAAAACAAATTCGCCGCGTACTCGCAGCAAAGTACCTCGGACTGCACGGTGGCGCTGCACATTTCCATGATGAAGCCCTTATGCAGTCTCATTTTTCCCTCATGGAAATGCTGCGTTCCCGTATTGGTCACACGACCATTGATCCCACTCTTTATCTTGATTTCCACATCTCTGTTTCCTGCGGAAACCTTTACCCTCTGACCGAGCACATGCTCGTCAGCAAGGGAAACAAATCGTTCAAAATCCAGAGATATTTCATCCCCCGCAGGACTCACCCATTCTACATGTCGGCTTAAAAAGCCGTCCTCCAGATCAAGCTGCCTGCTGTAGCTTTTCAGCTGTCCGCTGTCCAGCCCGAAACGGCAGCCTCCTATTGTCAGCTCCAGATTGGTAAGATCGGGAAGGTTCGGAAGCTCAGTAACTTCCTCAGCGTCAAATTTATCGAAGGTGCCTGTTACAAACAGGTTTCTTTTTTCACCCACATAAGCCTCCTCCAAGGCCGCTCTCTGACCGAGATATCCATTTCCCTGGCAGAAAATAGCTTCACATTTTCCCAGATGGGAGGGGTCAAAAATTTTTTCTTCTATCACCCAGCCGGCTTTTTCCCCAACGCCGGCGGTGTAATTCAATGCTTTTCCCATTGTTGATATATTTCCCTTTCCTGACTGTTTTCTTTGATTAGCCTTATTCTTTGATTCCTGTTGCCGCCACGCTTGCCTGTACCTGCTCCTGAGCCACGGCATACAGCAGAATACCGGGTATGATTACAATGGCCAGAGCAGCAAACATTCTCGTATAGTTATAAGAAAATTCACTGGTAAAGAAGGACAGCGCAATGGGCAGTGTCCTGGACGTATCCGAGGACGTCAGCAGGGAAGCAAAGTAGTATTCGTTCCAGTTGCCCAGAAACATCAGAATTCCTGCTGTTGTAAGCGCTCCCTTTGTCAGAGGGAGATTAATCCTGCCGAAGATGCTGATAAAGCTTGCCCCATCAATCAGCGCCGCCTCGTCCAGGGCCTTGGGAACCGCCATAAAGCCCGCCTTTAGAAGAAACATGGACATTGCCATGCCGGCCGACAGGTACACCAGAGTCAGTCCCCAGATATTGTCATACAGTCCAAGCTGCATGACCAGAGTGAAAATAGGCTGTGTTCTGCTGTGTCCCGGCACAAGGAGTGTGATTGTAAAAAGCATGTAGAGCAGCATTCTTCCCGGAAACTTATATTTTGCAATCACATAAGCGCTCATGGAAAAGACAAACAGTGAAATTCCCGTGGAGACCACCGACGCCAGCAGCGAGTTTGCAAAATAGATCGGAAAATTATAAGTTTGGAACAGATATATGTAGGTTTCAAGAGAAAAGGATGAAGGCAGCGCCAGAGGGCTTCCCAGTATTTCCGCATTTGTCTTGAAGGAAGACATAACAACCCAGAGTATGGGGAACACGGAAATCACAATCACAAAGATCATTGCCACATACATCATTATTCTTGTCAGCGTTTTTTTCACTATTCTCATACACTTCACCTCAATAATCCGACTCGTTCATTCGGAATGCTTTGTTAATCACTGCCAGAACAATCAGTCCGATGATAAACATAATCACTCCGATGGCATTTGCCCGACCGTACCGGTAATCCATAAGGTTGTTTACCAGCAATATTGACAAGCTCATTGTATCATCCCCGGGGCCGCCCGCCGTAGTCAGGGAAATCTGCTCGTACATTGTAATGCGGGCAGTAAGAGAACAGATCACGCTGGTACCGATGGCATTTCTGCACAGGGGAAGCTGAATATATTTCACCAGCTTCCAGCCCTCAGCCCCGTCAATCTTCGCAGCCTCGATCCATTCCTGAGGAATGTTCATCAGATCTCCCAGTACCACCAGGGTGACGATGACTGCATAGAACAGCCAGGTCAGGGTAATGCTCCAGAATGCCCAGGGTGAACTGTAGAACCATGACACATTGAAGTCGGGATTGAAAAAGCGAATAATGCGATTCAGCACGCCGAAATCATTGTTGAATATGAAACGGTATATCATTGCCCACGCAGCCGCCGAAATAACATTCGGTACCATGAACACCGCTCTGGTAAATCTCCAGCCCACCGGCTTGTTATAGAGAATAAACGCTACCAGCGTTCCAAATCCAACGTGCAGGGTCATTGCGATAAGTCCCCAGGCCAGCAGGTTTTTCAGAGAGATTAAAAAAGCATCTCCTTTAAACAAATTAATATAATTATTCAGGCCATTGAATTTTGGACTGTTGAACCCGTCCCAGGAGGTGAACGAAGTCACAAACACCTGAATGATGGGCACCATATAAAACATTAAAAATATAATGACCGTGGGAAGCAAAAACAGATAAATCCATTTGTAGTTTTTTCGTTCCTGCCAGCCTGGTTTCCTTCGCATACCCTTAGCTCCTTTCCGCTAAAAAGTTAATTCTTTTTTTATTCAGCAGTAGCCTCTACCGCTCTGTTTGTCAGCTCCTGGCAGAACTGCTCGGGAGTGTAGGTTCCATCTGCCAAAGAGGGAAGCAGTCTTCCGAAATCACTGTTTGCAACAGAAGAAGGAATTACATCAAGAATGCAGGGTGCAAACACTGTATTTTCATTGGTATCCGCTCCCAGATCCGCAAGCACCTGTGTTTCTGCCTGCTGTGCTGTAAAGTTCTCAGAATATGTGAG
Organism: uncultured Acetatifactor sp.; assembly: GCA_944383825.1. GTDB lineage: Bacteria > Bacillota > Clostridia > Lachnospirales > Lachnospiraceae > Acetatifactor. The sequence continues at coordinate 218,367 of CALWRA010000001.1, forward strand.
ATTCGGAGCATCCCCGCCCTCTGCAAGCAAATAAGCCTCGATTTCCTCAGGAGAGTTGATAAACTCCAAAAATGCCAGCGCCAGCTGAATTTGTTCCTCACTTGCGGAAGCGGAAATCCACCACTCGCCATAGGATCTTGTAGTTGCAATTCCAATATCTCCAGGGAACAGGGCTGCACGAACATTTGCACCGTCAAAGCCGTTGCTCCAGTTTGCGGATGCAGTCTCCTCAAAGTCTGCGGACATCCAGGGACCGTTGGAAATCAAAGCAGCCTGGCCGCTCATAAAGGAGTTTGCAGCATCTGCATAGGTTGCTCCAATGGAGTTGGAAGCTGCATTGTTCTGAAGAAGCTGCTGCAGCTTGGTCACGCCTGCAATAATAGCCGGCTGATTGAAATCTGTGATTTTGGCATCTGTTCCCGCCTGAAGAAGCTCAGTGCCCCCTTCCTCAGCCGCAATAAAGGCAGTCAGGAAAAGCGCGCTGACCCAACCGTTCTCAGCGGTGGAAAATGCAATCTGCTGATCGCCGATGTCAGCAATAAAATCATCCATGGTCATTGCGCTCACATCACCGGAGGGCTCCCACATTGCGCTGTTGTAGAAAAATCCGGTAGGACGCACGGTAGCCAAAGGCATGGTATAAATGCTGCCGTCTTCCTGTGTGTTGAAGTCAATGGCGTCATCCAAAAGAATGTCTTTAATCTCGGGCTTGCTGTTGAGCCAGTCGCTCAGGTCATAAGCCATTCCATTTGGAATTACCACATTGGTAATCCAGTCTGTGTCACCGCCCTGCACAAGCACTGGAAGCATATTCTGCTGTGCAAGCTGCTTTAATCTATCCTTAAATCCATCCTCCGGCGTAGCCTCAAGATTGATTTTATAGACGCCTTCATATTTCTGGTTAAAGCGTTCCACCTGGGGCTCAAAGAATACAGCTCCCACTTTTTCTCCCGTCTTATAGGAAGGGATGGTCACCTCGATCAATTCTCCCGTTCCTGCCGCTGCAGTCTCAGTGCCGGCGGAAGCCTCAGTAGTCTCAGCGGGAGCTGAAGAAGGTGTAGTGTCTGTTTCAGCCGGCTGGCTGCCGCATGCCGAAAGCAGCATCCCTGCCGCCAAAGCAAGTGCCAAAGCTTTTCTTTTCATAAATAATCCTCCTTAAATGTTGGGTGTTCAAAGCTACATCCTTACTCGAAATATGAGAGCCTCATTTCAAAAACGTTTTTGCTTTAAGCCTGCACTGAAGCTGCTGCATTTCCGGCGTTTCCAGCCGTATATGCCACAGCCTTATTCAACCAGGCCCTTCCGCAATATTCCGCACGCTTCCCCTTTCCAGTAGTCTGTGGGGGAGTATGATATGGCCCATCTCCGCTTTCTTTGTCATAATCTCGTGGAGAAACTTTGCTCCGGCGAAACCGCTTTCTTTCATATCCTGTGCAACAGTGGTGAGGAGGGGAGTCGTATATTCAGTAATGGGAATTCCGTCAAATCCGGTAATGGAAAAATCCTCAGGCACCCGGTATCCACATTCCTTTACCGCATTCATCGCTCCAAGCGCCATTATATCACTGAAGCACAGAAACGCGGTGTGTTTGGATGTTCCGTTTTCCTTCAGGTATCCCTTAACCTGATTGTAGGCAATTTCCTCGCTGAAGTCGCAATACAGAACATTGTCTCTTGTGAGCCTTCTCCCCGCATTTTCCAGCGCGGCGTACACACCCGTTAATCGTTCCACATTAACTGCCGCATTCTTCTTGCCACTGATCACCAGAATATTTCTGTGACCGTTCTTGATCAGAAGCTCCGCGATTTCCTGGCTGGCAGCCACGTTGTCAATGGAAACCCATCCCGCCTTTTTTCCCGGCAGTTCTACGTCAATGGCTACACAGGGTATTTCCGTAGTCTCCATCAATTCGCTGAAATAAGCGTCCTCCATTGTAACTCCGCTTAAGATTACGCCCGCCACACTGTGATCTACACAGAATCTCTTGTAGGACATCTGCCTTTGGTGAGCGGAATCCGTTGCATACACCGCCACCTCAAGCCCCCTCGAGCAGGCGTAGGAATAAACTCCCTGAATCAGAGTGAACATAAGGTTTTCCTTGGGGTTGTTTTCCAAAAGTCCGGATATAATCAAAGCGATATTCCTCTTATTTTTGGAGGACAAATTTCTGGCGCTTAAGTTCGGCGAGTAATCCAGCAGCTCCGCCGCCTCAAATATCCGCTTTTTCGTCTCGGGCTTTATATCCTTATAACCGTTAAAAGCCCGGGAAACAGTTCCAATGGAAACCCCTGCTCTCCTGGCCACATCTCTAATGGATCCTGACAAAAAATCTTCTCCTTCCGAAAAGGTTTTTGTAGCTTAGGACTAGTGTACTATATTATTCAAAGATTGTAAAGAGTTTTGTGCTTTTTTTATTTATTTCTTTTAGATTAGACTGTTTTTTACCGCACAATGCCTTATCCCCATGGAATTTTCCCGGATTTTTTCGGTAGTTTTTCCCATCTATTACCCTGCGGCTTCTTACATCGTTGCCTAAACCAATGCAATCCGCCTTTATTTGTCCGAAATTCACAGGAGACATTATTATGTGCCCGCTTTCATCCGCAGCTTCGGATACCTGTTAAAGCATGCAAAAATCTCCTGTTTCCTGGGCATAGCCATGCCGCAGACGCCGGAAGCGCTTTCACACAGAACGGACAGGCTTCCTTTTTCCAACTCCTGTTCCAGCTCCTCCACAATCCGACGCAGATCCTTTTTCCCGTCAAGTATATGCTTCTGAGCGTAGCGCATACAATATGCCAGGGCTGTTACCTGCTCGCCATCCGTAATCTGTTCCACGCAGCGCAAATTAATATTCTGTTTGTTAATCATTATCTCTTCTTTTCCCAAGGTCTTCAGCTTGATGCGCTCGCTTCCTCTGAATTCGGGACTGGGTGCGGGACATCGTTTGAAATGAGGTCTGGCCGCTTTCTCTTTCGGAACGCTGATCATAGGAAAGCTTTCTGCTTCCTTTTTGGCATATTCCGTAATATCCTTTGGAATATAGCTGTCCATTTGGATAATGGTATCCGCAATATGGAAATAGGCGCCCGAGCTTCCCGCCACAATCACCGTGGAGACCTCATAATCCTCATACAGTTCCTGAATCCGTTCAATGAAGGGAGTGATAGGTTCCATGTCCCGATGGATGACTCTCTGCATAAGCTCATCCCGAATCATGAAATTGGTAGCGCTGGTATCCTCGTCAATTAACAACAAATTTGTCCCCGCCTCCAGACTCTCAACCACATTTGCCGCCTGCGACGTGCTGCCGCTGGCGTCCTCGGTGGCAAAGCCCACCGTATCTTTTCCATTGGGCAGGTTATTAATAAACATGGAAATATCCGTCTTTTGTATAATTCTTCCATCCTCAGCGCGGATTTTCATGGCTGTGCTGTCCGTAATCACATATTCCCGTCCGTCCCCTGCAATATGGTCGTAAACTCCCAGCTCAAGGGCCTTCAAAAGGGTGGACTTTCCATGATACCCCCCGCCCACAATCAAAGTGACGCCCTTTTTAATGCCCATTCCCCTAATCCTGCCTCTGTGGGGAAGCTCCAATGTTACCTGCAGCTCGTTGGGGGAGCAGAATTTCACACCGCCCTGCATAGGCTTCACAGATGTGCCAGACTCTCTGGGCAGTATGCTCCCATCGGCAACAAAGGCGCACAGTCCCAGCTTAGGCAGCATTTCCCGGATGTATTGCTGATCCTCCGCCAAATCGGCGATTGAGCGCAGACGTTTTGCATCTAAATTTTTATAGATTAAAGCATGTCTTACACATTCCGGAAGAAATTCAAACAGAATTTTCTCAAGCTCTCCGGCATTGATTGTCCTTCCAAAAGCCGGGAAACCAATCTCCATCCTGAAATTCATATCTCCTGTTGCCGGATCAATCCTGCAGGCCGTGCGCTCCAGCACCTCCTGGCCGCAGCGGCTGACGCCGATTAGTCCACTTTTCCCGGAGCCCTTTGCTTTAAATGCAAACTGCTCCGCTCTTTTCGCAAACTGTCTGGTCAGCTCATCCTGAAGCGCAATGCGCTGATGTCTGTCCGGAAACAGTTCCTTTGGAAATCCTGCGTGCTTTCCCTTTATGTGCACGCTTACTCTGGATGGAGATGCAAAGGGATCCCCCTGAACATGATCTATGGACAGTACATATTCCTGAAACTGATACATTCCTTTTGTATCCTTATAAGCAGGATACCCTCGGCGGTCAATCCTTTTTAATAGATTTCTCAAATCTGTTGATGACTGCATTTTTCCCTCTCCTTATTATATAAGATATTATAAGAGCAGGGATAAGGCTCTTCCGTGCGCCTTTTCCCTGCTTCCTTTTTGCGCTTATGTTTGGTTCTCCGACAGCTTTGAACCTTTAATTGGTCTCAGTTTCTGCTGTTTCTGTGGCTTGAGTCGTTTCTGCAGCTTCCGTTATGTCGGTAGTCTCTGGCGTCTGGGTTTCTATGGTCAGGTAATTCAGATTCCCCTTATTGTCCTCCACCTCAATTCCGGCGCTGATCTCTTCCATGTAAGCCGTCATCGTTTCACTTAGCAGGGTGTTTCTGATACTAAGCTTCCATTCCGGATCATTTGTGCCTACATAGTACAGCACATAAGTATATCCATCCTCTTCCGATGTGATTGCGGCAGTATCTCCCGCAGCCCGAGACTGATCAAACAGCCATTCGTTCAGGGCATCCGGCAGACTTCCCTGGGCAACGCCCTCATACAAGCCTCCCTGGGCAGCTGTCAAGGCGTCTTCACTGTGCTGAGCGCAAAGCGCTTCAAAGCTTTCTTCCGTAGCCTCGCCGGCCAACCATTCATCCAAAAGAGCCTGGCCATCCTCTTGGGTGAGCAGCATCCTCACATCTGCAGTAGGAGTTTCGTCCAGATAACGCCGTTCAAATGCAAGCACAAAATACCGATTATTGTCGGTATCCTCCACAACAGTGGTATCCCCTGCAGCTCTAACAGGGTCAAAGAGCCAATCTCTGTAAAGAGAATTAATGCTTGTCATCTGAACCTTTTCCTGTAGCTCTCCATCCTGGGCAACTGTGGCTTCAGCTGCATCAGCCTGCTGCTTCGCCTCCTGCATAGCCGCGGCTATTTCTGCTTCGGAAGGCTCGTATGCTTCTGTTTCCCCGCCGTCTTCGGCAGCCGTCGTCTCTGCCGCTCCCGCCGTATCCTCCGTTTGGGCTGTTTCAGTTGAGTCTGCCGTCTCCTGTGCCTGCGTTGTCTCAGCCGAATCTGCCAGCTCTGTAGGTTCTGTGGGAAGCTGGGCATCAATGGTCACCATACGGTAATCTAAGGAGTCATAGGAATCGGTATTTTCTTCATAATAGCTTTGAATTTCCTCCTCAGAAGGCGATTTTTCCTCAGAAATCTGAGTATAATACTCGTCCATAACCATAGCCTCCTGAACGTAACCGGATATTCTGTCCAGGGTAGCATATGCGCCGTAAAGCTGGCGGACATAATCTCCTGTGGAAACTCCTGCTTCAGATGCAGCGTCTTCTATGGATTCCACAAATCGGGAATATTCCTGAGTTGTGTCATAGGTAAATCCGGCTTCCCCGGCCTGTTTCATCAACGCCTTAGTGCTGATCAGATTTTCCACCGCCAGCTGTTCAAAATAATCCTGCCAGGTAAGGGTATCGGAATACATCTGCGTGGACAGATCCCCTGTCAGATCCAGCCCGAAATACGACATATAAGTGCCGTTCTGCATCAGGTAATTATTTCTTACTATGTTATAATGATAATCAAACTCCACCCTTGTAACGCTTTCTCCTCCAACCTGAATAAAAGCTGAGTGAGTCGCCAGATAAGTGCGGATGGGGAAGGATGCAATCAGACATACCAAAGCAGCGGCAATGACAATGCCTATGGCAGCCATAATGCGCCTTTCTCGTTTCTCCTTTTCCTTCTGCTCTTTGCGTTTCTGCAGTTTACGGTCATATCGGGTTATTATCTTTTCCTGCTGCTGTTCCGTATTTTGTATTTCCTTTTTAGACATGCTAAAATGTCTCCTTCCTGCTTTCAGCGCGCTGCGATTTTGCGCATTGCACTATTTTACCGTATTTACGGAGAAAAGTGAAGTTATTTCACATATTTTTCAAGCTTTTCCACTATATTTTTTATGGCGCCTTCTTCAAATGGACTATCCAATCCCACATCCTTGAGCATGTTCGTATAAAAGTCACTGGCGGAAAGCATGCAGAGTTTCAGGTAGCTTTCCCACGCTCCTGCAAAATCCTCATCCATCCTGACTTTATACTGCAGCGCGCAGGTCTGCGCCAGACAGTAGTCAATATAATAAAGAGGATAATCGTAAATATGCAGCTGCCTTTGCCAATATCCCCCCTGGCCAAAAAATTTGTTGTCTCCATAATCCAAATGGGGCTTATATTCCTTCTCCAGCTTTCGCCATGCCGCCTTTCTCTCTGCCGGCGTCATATCCGGATTCCCGTATACAATATGCTGGAATTCATCCACCATGCATCCGTAAGGGATAAATGCCGCAGCGTCTTCCAAATGCATGTCTATATAATCACGGGCTCTGTCTCCAAAGAACAAGGGCATCCATTTTTCAGCAAAAAATTCCATGGACATGGAGTGAATCTCCGCAGTTTCCATGCCGATCTCCGCATGCTCCCTGATAGGATCCTTTCCCGACAGATAGCCCTGAAAGGCATGGCCGCACTCATGGGTAATCACATCCACATCGCCGCTGGTTCCGTTGAAATTGGCGAAAATGAAGGGAGAGTTGTATAGGGGCAGATAAGTCATATAGCCTCCCGCCCGTTTTGTCTTTCTTCCCAGCACATCAAAAAGCTGGTTTTCCATCATAAAGTTAAAAAATTCCTTTGTCTGCGGGGAAAGCTCTTCATACATCTTCCTTCCCGACTCCATAATCTCCTGAGGGGAGCCAATGGGAGCCGGATTCCCCTCAGGAAAATACACCTGCTCGTCAATAAAGCTGAGCCGGTCAAGCCCCAGTCGTTTTCTCCTTCTCTCATGGAGGCTTTCTGCAAAGGGTACAAAATATTCCTTAATCTGCCTGCGGAATGCCTCCACCTCTTCCTTGCCGTAGCAGTTTCTATTCATGCGGATATATCCCAGCTCCAGATAATTTTCATATCCCATTTCCCTGGCTTGCTTTGTTCTGTTTTTCACCAGCCTGTCATAAATTTCATCGAGCTTATCCGCATTTTCCTCAAAAAATACACTTATTTTTTCCCATGCCTGGGCCCGCACTTTTCTATCCTGGCTGATCAGATACGGGCGCATCAGAGAAAGATTCAGCTCTTTTCCGTCAAACGGTATTTTTGCCCCTGCAATCAGCTTGTCATATTCCATGGTAAGATTATTTTCCTCCTGCATCAAAGGAATGATTTTTTCATTCATCGATTTCAGAGAAAGCTCCATATTTTTGAAAGCTACCTGTCCTATTTTACTCTCCAGATACTCTCTGTAGGGGGATTCATACATCCGTTTTTCGTATTCCAGCACCAGATTTCTGTATACCGGCCTTTTTTCATCGTAATATTGGTGCTCGCCGTCATAAAACTTATCCGATGTATCGATGTCAAACCGTATATTCGCAATGGTCATATAGGTGGATACCCTGTCGGTCAGAGCATAGAATTTCTGGTGCACCGCAAACTGCTCTTCCCCGCTTTTAGCCTCCTCGAATTCTCTTGTCAGCTCTTTCATCTCTTTTTCCACCTGCGCAAAGTCTACGCGCTCATAGGGCATATCCTGAAATTTCATTTTTCCTCTCTTTCTGCCGCACCGGCGGCTTTAAAATTACGCGCATCGGTCTGCCCACCCTATCATGCCGTTTCCTACGCCATAATAAAGACTCTGATTTTAAACAACCAAGCGCTTGCACGTTTACTATTATAATCAAATTCCCAGTGAAAGTAAATCCCGCCGTTATAGACAAAATATTGTTTATAGAGCACATTATATAATATATGTGAAATATGCCATGTACAGCGGGGGTGCCTAATGAAGACATATCTGAATCATAAAAAGCTTTCATGAATGACCGCATATTACAGAGCTTTTTTACTATTTATTACCTTTCCCTGCTTGTGGTTCTTATGCTTGCACTGCTTCTTTTAAATCAGCAGTTTAAAAAACAAGCCATAGAAAACATTACGCGTGCTCAGGATAATATTGTAACAGAATTGACTTCTGGCGTAAATACAATGTCCATGCGATTGAAATAGAAAAAATCAAGGACGATTCCGAATACTGGAGCGCTATGAAAATGAGAGCTTCTGCTAATCAGCTGCCGGATATGCTGTTGACGGAAAGGTTTTGGGCATTCCCATGACCTCAGGCTATGAATACGTCTATTAGTTGGAAGGATATGTTCGCTATAAACGGCGCTTTTAACGCTATTTTAAGCGCAGTGCATCTGGAATCCCTGATGCGTAACTGGCTCTCAGATGAAAAAATTGTAAATTATGTTCTGACCTCCGATTCCCTCCGGCGGTCTTGAGGCCGCCAAAGTAGACGGGGAGAATACCTGGCAGCTTTTCAGATACATATAGGTACCTGCGATTATTCCTTTTGTCATGATTTCAGGAGGACCGGGTTATGCGTCTTCCACCTTTACCCTGTATACCATAGAAACCGCTTTATATATTCCAATTTCGGACTTGCGGCAGCCATGGCAGTCGCAATTATGGCAATGATCGCTCTTATCTATGTAATACAAAACAAGATTATCCACGGACTTATTCTGAAAGAAAGAAAAACAGTATGATAAAAAAGTAACGCTGCAAGCTATAAAACAAATTATCTGCCTGAGCGGAGCCTTCGAATACATAGATCTGAGTCTTTGCCAAATACCCTGATGCATAAATGCCGATTAAGTGGTATGATAGATTCAAAATCTAAAACATAGGGAAAGGAAGAACTAACTGCATGGGAATATACATATTGTTTTTACTGGTAAGTTTCGGCGCTTCAATTATTGGCGCCATCTGCGGAATCGGAGGAGGCGTGATTATCAAGCCTGTTCTGGATGCTTTCGGGGTATTGAGCGTAGGGACCATCAGCTTTCTATCCAGTTGCACTGTGCTGTCTATGTCCTGTTATTCCGTGGTCCGTTCTAAAACCGCAGGGGATTCCGGCATTGACGTGAAGACCGGCACCCCTCTTGCAATTGGCGCGGCTGCAGGAGGAGTGGCCGGAAAAATGATGTTTCAGTATTTGTCAGGGTTATTTACAGATGCGGAAATGGTAGGAGCCATTCAGGCCGGCTGTCTCATGATTATCACAGTGGGCACTCTGATTTATACCATAAAAAAGGATAAAATAAAGACGCACCGGATGACGAATCTGTGGGTATGCCTGGCAATCGGTCTCATACTGGGCATTATGTCGTCCTTTTTAGGCATCGGAGGCGGTCCTGTCAATCTGGTGGTTCTATTTTACTTTTTTTCCATGGACACAAAAACAGCGGCGGCCAACTCCCTTTACATTATTTTGTTTTCCCAGATCGCCAGTCTGTTAAATACTTTGCTTACCCGGACGGTTCCTGATTTTGATCCTCTTTTGCTGATAATGATGATCATCGCCGGCATTCTTGGAGGAATGTCCGGAAGGGCCATCAACAAGAAAATCGATTCAAAAACTGTGGATAAGTTGTTCATCTGGCTTATGGTGGTTTTGATCGTGATAAATGTTTACAATGTCTATAGATTTCTTACATAAAAGCAGGCGGCTCAATCAGCCGCCTGCTTTCTGTATTGCACAGGTGTTACATGGTAGGTTTTCTTAAAAAGCCGGTTGAAATGTTCCACGTTTTCATATCCCACATCAGCCGCTATCGTCTCTATGGTCTGTGAGGTTTCCTTCAGCATCAGACGAGCTTTTTTCATCCTCTCCTCCTTTACGGTCTCTTGAAAGGTCATGCCTGCTTTATCCTTAATATACTTGGAGAGATAGGGTCTGGAAAGGTGAAACCGCTCAGAAAGGCTTTCCAGCGTCACATCCATGTAATGCTGCTGAATAAAACTGATAATCTCCACAATCCGCTCTTCCCTGCCTGCGCGTATATGCTGCTCAGCCGCCAGCTTATTTGCCGCGGATACCAACGCTGCAATGGACGCCTTAATAATATCCTCATCCAGTCCCACGCCCCAGTAATATTTATCGTCATGTACAATCCCTACGTAAGCCGCCGCCCGGGAACTGGTGGTCTTAGACACAGCATGCTCCTCATAAAGGGCCAGCTCATAATCCAGTCCAAAAAAGTTTTTGATCCCATTGCTCACAGCATCCAGACGTCCGTTGCCCAAAGCGGTAATCACTCTTTTATTTCCCGTCTGCTCTATGGTGACCTCGGCAATAATGCCGTTCTCTTGTTTAAAGTGACACTCGGGCACATTAAAGACCATTCTTGGCGCGATATAATTTTCCTCAAAAACAGTGTAAATTTCTCCGGGCAGAAGCTCTTGATGTCTCCTGTCGGAGACACCCTTCACCAGATACCCCACTTCCTCCTTCATGGCATCCGGCAGGGAAAAGCCGAACTGCTGCTTCAGCACAAAGGCCACGCCTCCTTTGCCTGAGACGCTGTTTATACGTATGACATCGGATTCATATTCTCTTCCCACATCTCCGGGATCAATGGGAAGATAAGGAACGTCCCAGCGTTTTCCGCTCTTTCCCTCTTTCCTCCATGTCATACCCTTACTGATAGCATCCTGATGAGAGCCGGAAAATGCGGTAAATACCAGATCTCCCGCATAGGGTGTCCGCTCATGCACTTTCATTCCCGTAAAGCTCTCATACGCTTTCCTCACATCCATAATATGTGAAAAATCCAGTCCGCTCTCAACACCATGACATGTAAGATTCAATGACAAAGTGACCAAATCCACATTTCCAGTCCGCTCCCCATTGCCGAACAGCGTACCCTCCACTCGGTCCGCCCCTGCCAGAACTCCGAATTCCGCGTCACTTACGCCGCATCCTCTGTCATTGTGGGGATGAACGCTGAGCACAACATTCTCCCTATACTTCAAATGCTTGTTCATATATTCCACCTGACAGGCAAACACATGGGGCATAGCCACCTGAACCGTAGTGGGCAAATTGATAATCGCCTTGTGATTCTGGTCGGGCTTCCATACATCGAGGACCGCATTGCAGACCTCCAAGGCATAATCCACCTCTGTCTGGGAAAAGCTCTCCGGACTGTATTCAAAGGTAAAATTGCCATCCGTTTCGTCGGCCAGCTCCTTGAGCATCACAGCCCCGTCCACCGCCAGCTTTTTAACAGCCTCCTTATCTTTATGGAATACCTGCTCTCTCTGCTCCACCGAGGTGGAATTATACAGATGCACTACCGCGTGAGGAGCCCCTTTTACAGCCTCAAAGGTTTTTCGGATAATATGCTCTCTGGCCTGAGTAAGCACTTGTATGGTCACATCCTCGGGAATCATCTTCCTTTCGATCAGTGTTCGGATAAAATTGTATTCCGTATCCGAAGACGCCGGAAAGCCCACCTCAATTTCCTTAAAGCCAATTTTAACTAAAAGCTTGAAAAACGCCAGCTTCTGCTCGAGGCTCATGGGATCCACCAATGCCTGATTACCATCCCTTAAATCCACGCTGCACCAGATGGGCGCTTTGTCTATGCCGTCCTTTTTTACCCAGTCATAAGTTATCTCAGGGGGCATAAAATAAGTTTTTCTATATTTTTCGTCTACTTTTATTCCTGTCACTGCCGTATCCTTTCTGTCTAATGCCTGCCAGAATACATTTCGCACTCCTGCCAGGCCTTCATTACTTCCAACCTATAGCCGGCTCCACCGACTTTTTCTGCTTTACAATGCTATCACAGAGAACATGATACTTCAATGATCTATTTTAATATATGAATTGATTTATTTTAACTGTATATACTTAAATTAATTAATTTTTTCTGTTTTTATCAATACTTTTATCATTATAAAAATGATTTTATCGCTTGTATTAATTGATTTATTTTATTATATTATATATTTCCTCTTCCGCTCCCATAGCTGCGTTATACCAATCTCTTTATTTTATATTGGAAATATGATTAGTATATTCTGCAAAATCCCATCATTCATCTATGCGGCTGACGCTTACCTGCAGCCCTCAATCTGATGTACGTGCAGACGGCAGAAAGGGCCATGGAACAGCTGTCCCTTTCAGTATTCCACCGTATTAAAAAACCATGTGCGATGATTCACACATGGCTTAATTTCAGCGGGCTTAGATAATCTCCACCCGCTCAAAATACTTCATAAGGATGCCGGCGCAATTTTCAATTCCCAGCTTTGTGGTATCCAGGATCATGTGGTAATTGTTCACATCTCCCCAGACCTTACCGGTATGTTCATAATAATAATCGGATCGTTTTCTGTCGTTATCTTCCAGCATTTTTTTCGCCTCATCGTAGGACAAGGACTCCTTCTTCATAATCCGCTGGATTCTGTCTTCCTTGTCGGCGCTTACATAAATATTAAATACATTTGGCTGATCCTTTAAAATTTCGGAAGCACATCTTCCCAAAATAATACAGGGATGGGATGCCAGTTCCTTTATAATTTCAGTCTCTGAAGCGAAGCTGCTGTCCTGAAGCTCATGTTCTATGTACGCCTTGTCATACACGGGCACGCCCAGCTTTTCAGAAAGCTCCCCGGCAATCAGACTTGCCCCTGTGCCAAATCTGCGGCTCATGGTAATCACTAAATTCATAGGAATCCCTCCTTTGTGCTTCCTATTGTATGATAAACCACCGGATTTTGCAATTCCATTTTTAAGCAAAAGCTGTTTAGAAGCAAGAAAAAAACAAGGTTCGGATTCAACCAACCCATATCTTAGTATGATATAATAGTGCAATAAAAAATATTCGGAGGCGAAACGGATGAAAGATGGCAGTTCGATCCATCAAAGAGTTCTTCACTATGCACATACAGGAACGAATACATTATATCATGACTTCCAAATTTCTGAGGATGGATATGACGACGAACAGGTTGAAAAAAGTCGTCAGCAGTATGGCTGCAACCTGTTAGCCGGACCCACCAGAGATACTATATTGTACCGTCTGCGCAGAGCCTTTATTCATCCCTTTGCCATCATTCTTTTCGTGCTGGCAATCATTTCTTTTATAACAGATGTCCTGCTCGTTTCAAATTTCAGCCGCGATATGACCACAGTAATGATTATCTTGTGTATGCTGATTGTTAGCGGAATTGTTCGCTTTTTTCAAGAAATGCGGTCAAAGCGTGTGGCAGATCATCTGACAAGTTTACTCCATTCCGGCGTAACAGTTCACCGAAACGGCAAATGGATGGAAATTTCTTCCTCAGAGCTGGTGGTTGGCGATACGGTTCGTCTCTCTGCGGGAAATCGGGTTCCAGCCGATATTCGCCTGACAGCGACAAACGATATGTTTGTGTCCCAGTCCGTTATTACAGGCGAAAGCGCCATACTGGAAAAAAATGCCCAAATACTGTCCATCGAAAAACCTCAATCTTATGGTGAATACAGCAATATTGTGTTCATGGGCTCTGCCGTAATCGGCGGATCAGGAGACGGCGTGGTACTGGCGGTGGGCCAAAATACCGTTTACGGAGGATTCTCCGGGACGGAATCCAACCGGAAAAATAAATTTGACCAAGGTGCAAACTCCATTGCATGGGTGCTGATCCGCTTCATGGCCATTTTGATTCCCATTGTCTTTATCACCTGCGGGCTAACCAAGGGAAATTGGCTCTCCGCATTCTTATTTGCACTGTCTGTGGCAGTGGGCCTGACTCCGGAAATGCTGCCTATGGTCATTAACGCCTGTCTTGCAAAGGGCAGCGCCGCCATGAGTCAAAAGCAGACCATAGTGAAAAATATCAATGCCATGCAGGGTTTCGGCAGTATGGACGTGCTCTGTGTAGACAAAACCGGTACCCTGACCGGAGATACCGTCCTGCTGGAATATTATATGGATATTCTGGGAAACGAAAGTGAAACTGTATTGGATTTGGCATATTTGAACAGTCTGTACCACACCGGTGTGGAAAATCATCTGGATACAGCCATCCTCAGATGTCAGGAAATGCCCCAACAAGAATCTCATTTTACAAAGCTTTCCGCCCAATATGCCAAATTAGATGAGCTACCTTTTGACTACGAACGCAAATTTGCCAGTGTTCTTGTAAATCATAACGACTGCAGTCTGTTAATCGTCAAAGGAAATGTTGATGAAGTATGCCGCCGCTGCCGTTATATTGAATACAAAGGGAGACACAGCCTAATTAAAGACATCGATTTTTCCAGTGTCCATGCCGTTGTGGATGAAGTGCTGGAAGATGGCATGAAGGTACTGGCCGTGGCCTATAAGCAAATGAATCGAGCGCAGCTGCATTCCGAAGATGAACAAGATCTGACACTTTTAGGCTATCTGGTATTTTTTGACGCGCCCAAAAAAACAGCTGCAAACGCCATTCAAAAGCTGAAAAATCTTAGCGTAGGGATAAAAGTGCTGACCGGAGATCAGCGGGACGTAGCCGTCTCTGTCTGCCGCCGTCTGGGGATTGATGCGAAGCAGGTATTGACCGGCAGAGAACTGGCTGCTCTGACGGATGATGAACAGACGATCCGAATTGAAAACACAACAATTTTTGCTGAACTGTCTCCAAAGCAAAAGGCCAGCATTGTTCAGATTTTGCAAGACAATGGACATACAGTAGGCTTTCTGGGAGATGGGATGAACGACTTGCCGGCCATTGTGGAATCCGATGTAGGGATTTCCGTGGATACAGCGGCAGAAGCGGTTAAGGAAAACGCAGATGTGATTTTATTGAAAAAAGACTTGAATGTATTAGAAGAAGGAATTTTGGAAGGCCGAAAAGCCTTCTCCAATATGTCTAAATATATCCGAATCACTGCATCCTCAAACTTTGGCAATATTTTGTCCATTGTGATTGCCAGTGTATTTCTTCCGTTTTTCCCGATGACTTCCGTGCAGCTTCTGTTGTTGAATCTGCTCTACGATACGCTATGCCTTGTTCTCCCATGGGATCATGTGGACAAGGATGCCTGTTGCCGGCCGCTGGATTGGTCTGGTCGGACTTTGGGACGCTTTATGAGGTTCTTCGGCCCTATCAGTTCTATCTTTGACATTATAACCTTTGCGTTTCTGTATTTTGTTTTTTGTCCCTTGGTTTGCGGCGGCAGTTTTTTTTCCTTGTCCGGAACAGATACACAGATACAGTTCATCGCCATATTTCAGACAGGATGGTTTTTGGAATCCATGTGGACCCAGATTTTAATTCTGCATCTGCTCCGCACGAAAAAGATACCTCTTCTTCAAAGCAGGCCCTCTATTCTGGTTATGGCCGTAACGACTCTTGGGATTTTGCTTTTTACTGTTCTGACGTTTTTACCGGCGAGCCGGTTGATTGGCTTAACTACTCTGCCGTCTGTTTATTTTGGCTTTCTGATTATCATTGTCGCGCTGTATTTATTGCTGATGACCTTGATGAAGAGTTGGTACATAAGAAAGTATCATGAATTGCTTTAAGAAAGGAGTAGTCTCCCTTGAAAAAGAATATTGGTCTGGTCAATCTGGATTCCTCCCTCATTCGATGGCTTCATGAAAAACTCCGAATTTCTGCACCGGAAACTCAGGGAAGGGCAGATCTGATAGAGGGACTTGAAGATTTAATGAACGGAATAGCCAGCTCGCTTATGCTGCAACTTGGGGACGAAGAAATACCGGCCCTTGCAAATGACGTTATTCAATGCGGGGCGCTTTCCATTTATGCAAGGTCCCGGAAGATAATCCGTAATGACACAGAAATTTCACTAACACCAAAAGAATTTGATATTTTGTATTTTTTGGCCCGCAACCGTGGGGAAGTATTTACAAAAGAGCAGATCTATCGGGCTGTATGGGAAAATGATTACCTGCTGGATGACAGTAATATAATGGCCTTCATACGAAAGCTGCGCAAAAAGATTGAACCAAATCCGGATGCTCCCGAATATATTTTGACAATCTGGGGTATTGGGTATAAATTCAACGACAAGCTCTGATATTTTATTCTTGCCAAATCGCAAGGAAATTGCAAGATTTTAATCATGTGATTTTTCTTGCGGTTTTTTATACTGTTTTTAGATGAAGGGAAATGATATTCATCCCCTAATTACGCTTGTCTCTACTAAATTTCAGGAGGTAAGTACTAATGAACAAGAAAGAAATAAAGCGTCAGTCCACCCGAATGCTTGCGGAGAAAAGCATTATCCGTGATGAAGAAAAGCATCGCATTCAATTTGCAGCAATGAATTCCATTAAAGAGGTTCTGAAAAGTCTGGAAACCAACCTGTGCGGATTGGACGATGAGGCAGTATCTGCCAGTCGTACCAAATACGGGACAAACGAAGTGACCCACGAAAAGAAAAAATCTTTGCCAAAACGTTTGGCAGGCGCTTTCGTCAATCCTTTTACCGCCATACTGTTTTGTCTGGCGGTGGTATCGACCATTACGGATATTCTCCTGCCCTATTTTTCTCTGCTTGGAAATACGGCGGAAGATTTCGACTGCCTGACAGTGGTTATTATTTTGGCAATGGTTTTCATTTCCGGAACACTCCGGTTTGTGCAGGAATCCCGCAGCGGTAGCGCTGCAGAGAAACTGCTGGCTATGATTACAACCACCTGCACTGTTACCCGCAGGGCACAGCCAAAAATGGAAATTCCTATGGATGCTTTGGTTGTTGGCGATATTGTGCATCTGTCAGTTGGCGATATGATTCCAGCAGATATCCGTGTTTTGGATGCAAAAGATTTATTTGTCAGCCAGGCAAGCCTTACCGGAGAAAGCGAACCAGTTGAGAAAACACCTGAAATGGTAAAGGAGGAACCACTTACTGTTACCGATTACAGCAATATTGCCTTTATGGGGAGCAACGTCATTTCCGGCATTGGCACAGGAATCGTTCTGGCTGTAGGCGACAACACTCTATTCGGCTCTATGGCCGCTTCGGTAGCTGAAGAAGCGGTTGAGACCAGCTTTACCAAAGGCGTCAACGCTGTCTCTTGGGTGCTGATCCGCTTTATGCTCATTATGGTCCCGTTGGTGTTCGTCATGAACGGTATCACTAAAGGCGACTGGCTGGAAGCCTTTCTGTTCGGCATTTCCATCGCTGTCGGATTGACGCCTGAAATGCTGCCCATGATTGTGACCACCTGTCTGGCTAAAGGCGCGGTATCCATGAGCAAAAAGCAGACGATTGTAAAGAATCTTAATTCCATTCAGAACTTTGGCGCCATGGATATTCTATGTACGGATAAAACCGGAACACTGACACAGGATCAGGTTGTGCTGGAATATCACTGGAATGTGGACGGAAAAGATGACGCCAGGGTACTGCGCCACGCCTACCTGAACAGCTACTTTCAGACAGGATATAAAAATCTGATGGATCTGGCAATTATCCACAGAACAGAGGAAGAAGAAGCGGAAAATCCTCAGCTGATCGATTTGTCCGAAACCTATGTGAAGGTGGATGAAATTCCTTTTGACTTCAACCGCCGCCGTTTGACCACTGTGGTACAAGATAAAAAAGGTAAAACACAAATGGTTACAAAAGGCGCATTGGAAGAAATGCTTTCCATCTGTACATTTGCAGAATGTGATGGGAAGGTACTTCCTTTAACTGACGGAATTCGCAGCCGCATTCTGTTAACGGTAGAGGAATTAAACAACAAGGGTTTCCGCGTTTTGGCTATTGCACAGAAAAACAATCCTTCCCCAGTGGGCGTTTTCAATGTCAAGGATGAGTGCGACATGGTATTGATTGGATATTTGGCATTTCTGGATCCTCCAAAAGAATCCGCCGCGAACGCAATTAAAGCCCTAAAGGAGCATGGTGTTACCACAAAAATTTTAACAGGCGATAATGACAAAGTGACCCGCACCATCTGCAAGCAGGTTGGCTTGAAAGTCATCAACATGCTCCTTGGCACGGATCTGGACAATATGACCAACGCAGAGCTTGCCAAGGCAGCTGAATCCACAGATGTATTCGCGAAACTCACTCCCGATCAAAAGGCCCGTGTGGTTACTGTTCTCCGTGAAAATGGCCATACAGTCGGCTATATGGGAGACGGCGTTAACGACGCGGCGGCAATGAAATCGTCTGACATCGGCATTTCCGTTGACACTGCCGTAGACGTTGCAAAAGAATCAGCCGATATTATTCTGCTGGAAAAAGATTTAATGGTTTTAGAGCAGGGTATTATTGAAGGACGCAAAACCTATGCCAATATGATTAAGTACATTAAGATGACGGCATCCTCCAATTTTGGAAATATGTTTTCGGTGCTCGCAGCTTCAGCGCTCTTACCATTTCTGCCGATGATGAGCATACACCTGATTTTCCTGAATTTGATTTACGATTTGTCCTGCACCGCTATCCCCTGGGATAATGTAGATGAAGAATTTCTGCGCATACCTCGTAAATGGGACGCTTCTTCCGTCGGAAGTTTCATGATTTGGATTGGACCCACTAGTTCTATTTTTGACTTTACAACTTATATTTTTATGTATTTTGTATTCTGTCCATTGTTTGTGTCCGGCGGCGTGCTTTATAACGATTTGGCAAATCATTTCAGCGGCACTAAATTAGTTCAAATACAGACCGCTTATGCCGCCATGTTCCAAGCCGGCTGGTTCGTTGAGTCCATGTGGAGCCAGACACTTGTCATTCATATGATCCGCACTCCGAAGATTCCGTTTATTCAGAGCCGCGCCTCCGCACCTTTAACACTGTTGACCTGCGCGGGAATTGCGGTGCTTACAGTCATTCCTTTTACGGCCCTTGGTACCATGCTGGGATTTGTAGCGCTGCCGTTGAGTTACTTTGCTTACCTGATTCCCTGCATCCTGCTTTATATGATGCTGGCCACCAGCTTGAAAAAGGCATATGTGCGACATTATGGAGAACTGCTTTAAAGAAAGACTAACTATTAAAAGTCAAGTCTAAAATGAAGATTTTATGAATGAATTGCTGAAACGCATTTCAGATAT
>CALWRA010000002.1 GCA_944383825.1 uncultured Acetatifactor sp.
GGTGTCATGCCAGTGTAACGGCGGAAAACCTTGGAAAAGTAATAAGCGTTTTCAAAACCAAGCTGATAGGCAATTTCCCTGCTCAGAAGATTTTTTTCAGCAATGAATCGATTACATACTGACGGGCTTTCTCCACCGGGGCGGATTTTGAACTTGCACGAAAGCCTAGAAAGGCGGCGATGGTATTTTTTAAATTTTCAATCCAGCGGATAACCTGGCTGCGGGTTATAAGCATTCGTATCTCGGCATTTGTATTGGTGTCCAGATTTTCAGAGGACAGAGCCTTGGATACGGAGCGGTACAGCTCATTGCAGAGCCAGGCGGCTTGACTTTTCTGATGTACTGTATTTTTCAGTCGGTCGATGGCTTTATCCAAAAGAAGCATACAGCCGGTAAGATTGCGGCTGTTCAGCTCGGCCTCCAGCTGTGAGCCGGTTCCCGACAGCCCCTTGCTGAAATTCTTTATACAGAAGGCAAAGGAAGGCTTCGCGGGTTGACAATGTATTTTTTATATGCTAATTTTTGCTTGATAAACAGTTTTGCTCTCAATGCCTGTAAGATATATGGCTTGGTGAGGTAAACAGTAAGAAAGTGACAGTGGAGAGAAGTGGATGAAAAAGATTTATCAAGTTGACAATGTACCCATTAGCGGGGAGGAAATTCTTGTACAGGAAAGCATTTTTCATAATGCCAACGGATATATAGGAGTCCGAAATTGTCTGGAGGAAGGCGTTCCCGAGGAGGTGCGTAGCGTCAGAGGAAGCTATATAAACGGCTTTTATGATTTTTCCGCGATGAATCAGGCGGAGAAGCTCTATGGATTGGTTGAGGAGAAGCAGACCATTCTCAATGTTGCGGACACACAGACCATTAGGCTGTACCTTGACGGAGAGGAATTTTCCGTTTTTGAGGGAACGCTGGAGAAAAACAGGCGCACGCTCAATATGGAGGAGGGATGGACGGAGCGGACTGTGGTCTGGACCTCCCCCAAGGGGAAAAAGCTTGAGATTTGCTGCAGGAGAATGACGTCCTTTGTCAGATTGCCCCTGTTCCTTATGCGCTATTGTGTAAAGCCGCTGAATTTTTCCGGCGCGGTGATGCTGGAAAGCCTGCACAGCGGCGATGTGGAAAATTATTATAATCCGGAGGATCCCCGTGTGGCGGGAGAACGCCGAAATTATCTGGAGCCCGTTTATCGGTTTGCGGATGCGGAAATGTCTCTTTTGGAAACGCAAACCGTAAAATCAGGGCTGAGGATGTGCACCGCGGTTCACCACAGAGTCAGTGTTCCCTATAAAATGCAGACAGAGGAAAAAGGTCATGGTGTGACGAGAAAAATCAGCTTTGATTTACAGCAGGGGCAGGAGGCCGTACTTTATAAGTATACGGTTTTTACAGATTCAATCAGAAATGGCAGGTGTCGGGAAGAGGCGGTGGACTGTCTGAGGGAGCTGACGCAGCTTCCTGTGGAAATGCTTTACAAAGAGCAGAAGGAATATCTGGATAGCTATTGGGAAAAGGCGCTGCTTGAGATTCTGGGCGATGATGAGCAGAACAGAGCGGTATGCTACAATATGTATGAGCTGCTGCAGTCTGTGGGGAAGGATGAACACTGTAATATCGCCGCAAAAGGACTGAGCGGAGAAGGCTATGAGGGGCATTATTTCTGGGATACGGAGATGTATATTGAGCCGTATTTTCTGCTGACAGATCCGGACATGGCAAAGAGCCTTATTTCCTACCGCCATTCTACCCTTGAACAGGCGAAGGAAAATGCTGTTCTTTTAGGACATAAAAAAGGCGCTCTTTATCCCTGGAGAACCATCATGGGAAGGGAGTGCTCGGGATATTTTCCATCTGGCTCCGCAGCGTACCATATAAACGGGGATATTGCCTATTCCATTATTGCGTATTATCTGGCTACAAAGGACCTGGAATTTATTCGGGAAAAGGGTATGGAGATTCTGGTGGAAACCGCAAGGCTGTGGATGGATATGGGCGCATGGCACGAGGGGAGCTTCAGGATAAATGAGGTGACGGGGCCGGACGAATATACCTGTATGGTGAATAACAACTATTATACCAATGTTCTGGCAAAGCATCATTTGTACTGGACGGCGCGGTTTGACGAAATGCTGGGTGGACAGGATTTTGCAGAGAGGGAGGAACTGAAGGAGTTTTGGGAAGCGTCACGGCATATGTATCTGCCCTATGAGGAAAAGCTGGGTATCAATCCTCAGGACGACAGCTTTTTGGAAAAAAAGCTGTGGAATCTTTCTGAAACGCCAAAGGACAAATTTCCGCTGCTTTTACATTATCATCCCCTGTATCTGTACAGGCATCAGGTGTGCAAGCAGGCGGATGTGGTGATGGCCCATTTTATTTTAGAGGATATGCAGAGTCTGGAGACCATCCGAAAATCCTTTTTATACTATGAGAAAATCACCACCCATGATTCATCCCTTTCAACAGCGGTATTCAGTATTATGGCTTCACGCCTGGGAATGGAGGAAAAGGCTTACCATTATTTTGGAGATTCTGCAAAGCTTGATTTATTTGACACCCATCACAATACAAAGGACGGGATTCATACGGCTAATATGGGAGGAAGCTACATGGCGGTGGTATATGGCTTTGGAGGAGTGAGAATCAAAGAAGAGGGACTGTTTCTGGCGCCCTCTCTTCCTCGGGCATGGGAGGGCTATCGCTTTAAAATCTGCTATGAGGGCAGGCGGATTTTGACGGAAGTATCAAGAGAAGGATGCAGAATAATGCTGGAGAAGGGCGGTCCCGTGAAGTTGCATTTGTATGGCAAGGAATATCTTCTGGAGGGATGTCTGGAACAACAATAATATTTTATATCAATGGTTGCATTCGGCTGTCCGATGAATTACAATAAGGACAAGGATCATTCATTGTGAAAAGGAGGGATAATCCTATGCAGGAACCAATCAAGATTATGTCTAAGTCGCATCCGGACGTTGTATTAAAGGCAATACCCGGACACTTTGTTACCCCCAACGCTCATACTAATTTTTTTCTGGATATGACTACCTTAAAGTCCAGACAAAGTGAGGCCTCTCAGGCTGCCAGGGCCCTCAGTGAACAGATTTCGGCAACCACTGTGGTGGACACGATTGTATGTATAGACGGGTGTGAGATTATAGGTGCATTTATGGCCCAGGAGCTTACGAAAGCAGGGATTTATTCCATGAACTCCCATAAAACGATATACATTATCACACCGGAATTTATAAATTCGGGACAGCTTCTTTTCAGGGAAAATGTGCTTCCCATGATTAAGGGAAAAAATGTACTGCTTCTTCTCGCGTCTGCAACCACAGGGATGACTGTGGTGAGGGCCGTGCAGGCCCTTACTTATTACGGAGCTGTGATCAGCGGCGTCAGCGCAGTTTTCAGCGCGGTTAATACTTTGCTGGGCATGCCCATTCATTCGCTGTTTCATATTGGTGATTTGCCGGAATATAAGGCATATAATCCGGAGGGATGCGTCCTGTGCAGGGAGGGGAAGGGAATTGACGCCTTTGCCAACGGGTATGGATATTCAAAAACAGATTAAGCGATACAGGACTTCGGCAGGGAGCGCTGATTTATCAGCGCTCCCTGAATTTGGAGAATGCAAACGATATAAAAGAGAAAAAGAGAGAGTATCTGGCGACTCCGAATCTGTTGGGCTATCTGCGCATTTTACTGGTTCCGGTTTATCTGCTCATATATTATCGGGCGCAGAGTCCAACGGATTATTATCTGGCCGCCGTCGTGATGCTGTTTTCCTTCTTCACAGATTTGATTGATGGAAAGATTGCCAGAAAATATAATATGATTACGGAGTTTGGCAAGATTCTGGATCCTGTGGCAGATAAAATAACCTAGGGAGCCCTGGCCGTAAGCTTTACTCTGCGTTATCCGGCGGTTTCTGTACTGCTTTTGGTTTTTGTGATAAAGGAGCTTATTATGGGGGTTCTGGGACTCTATATGATGGGACGCGGATACCGCATGAACGGAGCTAGCATGCACGGAAAGATATGTACGGTTCTTCTGGATGGATTTATGCTTCTTCTGCTGGTGTTTCCCCGGATCCCATATCTGGCTGTAAATATTTTGACAGCGGTATGCGTGGGAGATATGCTGGTTTCCTTTGGGCTATATCTGAAAATGTATTATAAGGCAGACATTCTATGAAGAAAAAGACAGTAATAAAGGTTTTAATATGTTTGGCGGTTCTTATATTTTATCTTGCTCTCGCCTGCCTCCCAATTTATGTACAGCCAAGCATTGCGCAGCGGCAGGCCGATAACATACAGGCAGAGGATTTTTACGGCAGGGAGAAGGGCGCTGAACGGGCAAAAATTATTTCCGAGAACGGAGAAGCTTTGTCAGAGAGAGTGCGTCTTATTGCAAACGCCCGGGAACGCATTATTTTGTCCACCTTTGATTTTCAGTCCGACAACAGCGGAAAAATCTTGATGGCGGCGCTGCTTGATGCGGCTGACAGGGGCGTTCAGGTGAATGTGATGATGGATGGATTTTCCTACTTTGCCCATGGGTGGGGCAATCCGTATTTTCTGTTTTTGGCCGGGCATGAAAATGTGGAGTTTCGGGTGTATAATCCGGTGAATTTTTTAAAGCCCTGGAAACTCATGGCAAGGATGCACGATAAATACCTGATTGCCGATGACGACGTTTACATTCTCGGAGGAAGAAATTGTTACGATTATTTTCTCGGGGAACATGATGGATATAAAAATTATGACTGGGACGTGCTGGTTTCTCTGCCGGAAACTTTACGTCAAGGCGCTTCAGAGCAGAGGAGCTCCCTAAGCGAGCTTACGGAGTATTTTTTCAGTGTCTGGGATGGAGGAGAGTGCGTGACTGTGGGAAAGAATCGGTTTTGGAGCGTAAATCCTTCTGTGGCAGGAGCGGGACGTCGGCTGGAGGAAATCTATGAGAAGATAAAAATGGAGCAGAGCGGCTGGCTGGAAGCTGTGGATTATGATGAGATTACAGTTCCCACAAACCGCGTCCGGCTGGTGTCAAATCCTGTTCATACAGGAGTGAAGGAGCCGACAGTGTATTATATCATAACGGAGCTTTTGTCCCAGCCGGGGAAGGAAGCGGTTTTTCACACGCCCTATATTATATGCAGTGATTGGATGCTTCGGCGGCTGGAGGAAATCTGTCGGGAAAATCCTGATATTACCATGATGACCAACTCCGTGGCCAATAACGGAAATCCTTTTGGAGCTGCGGATTATCTGGAGCACAGGGAAGAAATCCTTGGAACGGGGCTGCAGCCTCTGATGTCACTCTTCCGTTTTTTGATGTAATTATAAAATATGCTTGCGCAGGAATCATGGTATAATGATTGTATGTCCTGCAGAAGAAGGTGGGATGAACTGAAAATGAGGGAGCAAAAAGCGGCGCATGAATGAAAACATATTGATTGTAGACGATGAAAAAGAAATTGCGGATCTGGTAGAAGTTTATCTGAAAAATGACGGATATGAGGTTTATAAATTTTACTCAGGCAAGGAAGCCCTCAACTGTGTGGAAAGCGTTCCCTTAAGTTTGGCTGTGCTGGATGTAATGCTGCCCGATATAGACGGCTTTGCCCTGTGCCAGAGAATACGGGAAAAACATTTTTTTCCAATTATCATGCTGACTGCCAGAGTGGAGGATATTGACAAGATTACCGGGCTGACTCTGGGGGCGGATGATTACATTACCAAGCCCTTTAATCCTCTGGAGCTTTTGGCAAGGGTAAAGACTCAGATCCGTAGATACAGACGTTATAATACGGCGGATGCACCGATAAAGATGGATGCGGAGGAGATTGATATACGAGGGCTGCATATTGCCAGGGAAAGCCATAAATGCACTCTGAACGGCAGGGATCTGTCTCTGACACCCATTGAATTCAACATTCTGTGGTATCTGTGCGAACATAAGGGGCGTGTGGTTTCCTCGGAAGAGCTGTTTGAAACTGTTTGGGGTCAGAAATACCTGGACAATAACAATACGGTGATGGCCCACATTGCCAGACTTCGTGAAAAAATGAAGGAGCCTGCGAGAAGACCGAAATTTATCAAAACAGTCTGGGGGGTGGGATATACCATTGAATAAAAAGGGAAACGAGTATAGGAAACGCGCCCGCAGAAGTGAGATGACAAGAAAAATTCTGATACAATATCTGCTGTCTTTAATAGGCTTTGCCGGATTTCTGCCTGTGGCGGTGATCATTGCCTGGGAGCTGTGTTCTTCCGTGACCTGGTACAGCTCCGATCCTATGTGGCATATTTTAAACTGGGTGAGAGATTATATTATTTTTGTGGTAGCTCTGGTTTTTATAGCCGGATGGGTGCTGATCACCTATCACTTTATATCGAAGCCTTTGCGCTGTCTGGATCAGGTGGTGGAAGCCTCTGAGCAGCTTGCGGTTTTGTCAGAGACGCCCATTCTGCTGCCGGACACTCTGCACGGGGTACAGGATGAACTGAACCAGGTACGGGAGCAGGCCCTCCGCAATGCGGCTCTTGCAAGGGAGGCGGAACAGCGGAAGAATGATCTGATCGTATATTTGGCCCATGACCTTAAAACGCCGCTTACCAGCGTGATAGGCTATTTGACGCTGCTGGTGGACGAGCCTCAGATATCCGATGAGCTGCGGGAAAAATATACCGGAATTGCCTTGGCGAAGGCGGAGAGGCTGGAAGAACTGATCAATGAATTTTTTGAGATTACCAGATTTAATCTGACGGCTATGACTCTGGAGACAGAAACTGTGAACTTAAGCCGCATGCTGGAACAGATTGCGAGTGAGTTTCAGCCGATTCTTGGGGAGAAGGAGCTTTTTTTAGAGCTGTCCGTTCCTCCCCAGGTGGAGATTGTCTGCGATTCGGACAAGCTGGAGAGAGTGTTTGACAATTTGCTGAGAAATGCAGTGAATTACAGCTACCCAAATACTGGAATCACATTGAGCTTAATACAAAAGGGAAGCTCTGTGGAGGTTCGTGTCTGCAATCATGGGAAAACCATACCAAAGGAGAAATTGGACCGTATTTTTGAGCAGTTTTTCCGCCTGGATTCCTCCCGCTCCTCACAGACAGGAGGGGCGGGGCTTGGATTGGCAATCGCCAGAGAGATTGTGGAGCTGCACAAGGGAAGCATTGCGGTACAGAGTGCGGATGAAAGAATTATCTTTACCGTAACTTTGCCCGTTTATCCTCGATTGTCATAAAATTGTAAGAATTTCAGAAGGAAACTGTAACGAAACAAAAACAGAAAACGAAAACAAAAAAGGCTCTGCTTTGATACCATAAGCGTATCAGAGGCAGAGCTTTTTCATTACAAAATAGAGACGCTTCAGAAATGAGAGGAAATATGTGAATGGAAAAAGTAAGAAATATCGCAATATTTTTCGGCGGATGTTCCCCTGAATACAGTGTGTCGCTTGATTCCGCCTACAGCGTGATAAGCGGCATAAACAGGGAAAAATACAAACCGGTGCCGGTGGGAATTTCCAGGCAGGGCGACTGGTTTTATTTTAAGGGGGATGCGGAGAAAATCAGAGAGGATAAATGGATGCAGAAGGATTGTGTTCCGGCCTGCCTGTCCTTAAGCCGTAGCAACAGGTGTCTGTATATCTTTGAGAAGAACGGTGTGGAAAGAATTCCTCTTGCAGGAGCTTTTCCTGTGCTGCATGGAAAAAACGGAGAGGACGGCACTTTGCAGGGAGCCATTGAGCTTGCGGGCATTCCGCTGATTGGATGCGGAGTGTTGGCTTCGTCCCTCTGTATGGACAAGGATCGGGCCCACAAGCTTGCGGCGGCGGCAGGCATACCTGTTCCAAAGTCCTTTGTGGCAGGGAGAGAGACGCCCAAAGATGCGCTTTATACTTTTGGAGAGTCGGCCGGGTATCCCCTTTTTGTAAAACCTGTCAGGGCCGGCTCATCCTTCGGCGTGACAAAGGTCTCCTGCAGGGAAAGGCTTCCTGCGGCTGTGGGACAGGCCTTTGCCTACGATGATCACGTAATTCTGGAGGAAAACATAGAAGGCTTTGAGGTGGGGTGCGCCGTAATGGGAACAGATAGCCTGACTACGGGACAGGTAGACGAGATTGAGCTTTCGGGAGATTTTTTTGACTTTGAAGAAAAATATACCCTGAAAACCTCAGCTATTTACGTACCGGCCCGAATTGCCCCCGGAAAGGCCCATGAGATCAGGGAAACGGCAAAAAGGATTTACAAAGCTCTGGGATGCAGCGGCTTTGCCAGAGTAGATATGTTTCTTACACCCCAGGGAAAAATTTATTTCAATGAAGTGAATACAATCCCCGGATTTACACAGCACAGCAGGTTTCCGGGTATGATGAAAGCGGCAGGTATTTCCTTTGAGGAAATACTGGACCGGATTATTGGAGAGGCAGTGAGAGAATGAACCGAATGTTATTAAAGAGAGAGGATGTTTATAAAGGCAACCTGATTTTGGTAAATAAAAAATATGGATGCGGAGAGTTCGGAAAAGAAGATTTGATTCCAGTGCGGGAGGAAAGGTATGGTGTGCTGCTGCGTCAAAGAGCAGTAGTGCTGCTCGCCAGTTTGATGGAGGAAATACGAGGCTGGAACGGCATTGTTCCGGTGAGCGGATTTCGCTCCATTCAGGAGCAGCAGAAGATATGGGACGGCTCTCTTCTGGAAAATGGAAAGGAGTTTACGGAAAAATTTGTGGCTCTTCCGGGACACAGTGAGCATCAGACAGGACTGGCTATTGATCTGGGGGTGAAAATGAAGAAAATTGATTTTATCTGTCCTGCCTTTCCTTACAGTGGAATTTGTCAGACTTTCCGGGAAAGGGCGGCGGACTATGGGTTTGTGGAACGCTATCCCAAAGGGAAGGAAGACATAACAGGAATTGGGCATGAGCCTTGGCATTTCCGTTATGTGGGGGTTCCTCACGCTGCAGTTATGGCGCAGAAGGAGCTGACGCTGGAGGAATATGTTGATTTCCTGAAAGGATACGCCTTTGGAGAAAACCCTTTTGTATATGAACAGAAGGGACGCTGGGTGGAAATATCCTATTTGCCGCTGCCCGATGAGAGCAGAGAAATTCTCTTGGATGACAGAAGACCCTACTCCATATCGGGAAATAATATGGACGGATGTATTATCACCCAATGGGAGTCGAAAACCGCTTCCGGGAGGAGGAATAGCGCATGACAACAAAAGAAAGCTCACCAAAGCTGGGAGGACTGGACATTTTCAGAGTGGCGGCGGCAGCATTGGTGGTGGCAATACACACCTCTCCCCTGGCGGATGTCAGCGCCGGGGCTGACTTTTTTCTCACAAGGATTCTAGCCAGAACAGCGGTTCCCTTTTTTTTGATGGTGACAGGACAATTTGTTTTGGGTAAAAAGGGAATTTGGCGTCATGTAAAAAAGCTACTGTTATTGTACGCGGGAACCATACTGCTATATCTTCCCATAGGGATTTATGCGGGACATTTTGAAGAGGTAGGGCCATGTCATGTCTTAAAAATGCTGGTGTTTGATGGAACCTTTTACCATTTGTGGTATTTTCCTGCATGTATTCTGGGAATCGGAATAATATGTGCGCTTGAACGAATTTTTCCTCATAAGCTTGTATTAGCCTCCTGTGTTGTCCTTTATATCCTAGGGCTTTT
The DNA here is from genome assembly GCA_944383825.1 of uncultured Acetatifactor sp. Taxonomy (GTDB): domain Bacteria; phylum Bacillota; class Clostridia; order Lachnospirales; family Lachnospiraceae; genus Acetatifactor. Next base: position 9,700 of record CALWRA010000002.1, read on the forward strand.
GGGAGACAGCTATTTTGGCCTTCTATCCTATATACCGGGGGCGGAGGCTTTCTATGAACGGATATTTACGGTTTCCTCCTACACGCGCAACGGACTGTTTTTTGCCCCCGTTTTTCTGTATTTGGGAAAGATTCTTGGGAGAAACTTCCTCCAAAAAGGGTTTTGGACGCCTTTGAAAAATCCCCGCCTTTGTGTGGCTGCATTCAGCGCTTTTTTCGGGCTGATGACGGCGGAGGGCTTTATTCTTCGTTTTTTTGCACTCCAAAGGCATGACAGTATGTATATTTTTCTGATCCCCTCCATGATTTTTCTGTACAGCTGGATTCTGGCTTGGCAGATCAGACCCCGGCGCAGGATGCGGACGCTGTCCGCATGGGTCTATATCCTGCATCCGGGCATGATCGTTGCGGTGAGGGGGGCTGCTGAGATATTGGGATTTGATTCTTTTTTGGTGGAAAATAATCTGGTACATTATGCGGCGGTGCTTACCGGATCGTTTGCGTCGGCGGCAGCTGCTATGGCAGTCTTTGCGCTGGCAAAGCCGCCTCGTCCCTATCCTGGGGCCAGAGCGTGGATAGAGCTGGATAGAGAAGCGCTGGGGGAAAATGTACGGACGCTTCAGAAAAGCCTGCCTCAGGGCTGCAGGCTGATGCCCGCTGTAAAAGCCGACGCTTATGGACATGGGGCGGTTCTGATTGCAAGGCAATTGAACGGATTGGGTGTGAAAGCCTTTTGTGTGGCGTCGGCTGCGGAGGGCGCTGAGCTTAGGAAAAACGGAATTAAAGGTGAAATTCTTGTGCTGGGATACACCCACCCTGAGGATCTTGCACTGATTATTCGGTACCGCCTGATTCAGACGGTGGTGGATACAGAGTATGGGAGGCTTTTGGAAAAACATCTGAATAGATCGGTTGCCGTACACATTGCGGTAGATACGGGAATGCACAGACTTGGAGTGCCCTATGACGATATAGAGGCTTTCCGGGAAATTTACGGAAGAAGGAAGCTGAAGATTCAGGGGATTTTTACTCATCTGTGTGCTGACGACACAAACAGACCTCAGGACAGGAAATATACACAGATGCAGGCGGAAAGATTTTACCGGACGGTGGAGGGGCTGAGGCGGGAGGGATTCCCCTGTTCCAGCATTCATATATCGGCAAGCTATGGTATTTTAAATTATCCTGAGCTTCAGGGAGATTATGCAAGGGTGGGAATCGCTTTGTACGGTGTTCTCAGCACAAAGAAGGATGGTCTGGCAAGCAGACTTCCTCTAAAGCCGGTGCTTTCCCTGAAGGCAAGAGTGGCTGCGGTCAAAAAACTCAGTCCCGGAGAGGCGGCGGGGTATGGGCTTTGCTTCGTGGCGGAGAGGGAAACGACCATTGCAATCCTTACCATTGGCTATGCGGATGGCTTGCCACGAGCGCTGTCCTGCCAGAATGGGGCTGTGCTGATCAACGGATGCAGAGCTTCTGTGATAGGCAGAATCTGTATGGATCAGACCATAGTGGATGTGAGTGGTATCAGCCATGTGCGTCCCGGGGATGTGGCGGTTCTGATCGGAAAAAGCGGGGAAGAGGAAATTACCGCAGGGGATTTGGCTCTCCAGGCGGATACTATCACAAATGAAGTCCTGAGCCGTTTGGGCAGGAGACTGGAAAGAGTAATGCTATGAGAACAGAGACAATGAATAGAGCGCAATACAGAAGAGTACAGGAACAGAAAAGGCGAAAGGCCATTAGGAGACGCCGTATCAGGAGAATACGCATGGGATGCAGAATGGTATTTGCCGTCGTACTGGCGGGAATTTGCATAAAGCTGCTGGGAGTTTTGGGATTGTTCCAAGCCGCAGAAGAAATTCTGCCTTTTTTCGCAGGAAAAGAGGATGAGGAGATAAACGCCATTTTGGAGGATGCGTCGGCATATCCTCCGGAGCTTTTGGAAGCCCTTCAGAGGAATCCGGAGCTTCTGGAATTTGTAAAAGGCTATCCTGAATCGGATGGACGCGTTGCGGGCGGCTTGAGTCAGGAAGAGTTGTCAGAGGAATTTCCGCTTCTTTTACAATATGATGGCCGTTGGGGCTATGCGTCTTTCGGAGACGATAATATCGCTTTATCCGGCTGTGCGCCTGCCTGCCTGTCCATGGTGGCGGTGGCGCTGACGGGAAACAGTGAGGTCTCGCCGGATGTAGTGGCGGATTATGCTATGGATCAGGGTTATTATCAGGCGGGAGTAGGAACCATGTGGAGCTTGATGACTCAGGGAGCGGAAGCTTTTGGAGTACAAGGTAGAGAGATTAATCTGGATAGAAATGTGGTTTTTTCCGAACTGGAAGCCGGTCATCCCATCATCTGCAGTATGAGGCCGGGAGATTTTACCACCACGGGGCATTTTATTGTGCTGACCAAAGCCCAAGATGGTATGATCAGCGTAAACGACCCCTTCAGCCGGGAGCGCAGCTCCAGGCTCTGGGATTATGAGACCCTGGAATATCAGATTAAAAATCTGTGGTCCTTTACGGCCTTGTAACAGACAATTGACCCGATTAGACGGGTTCTAATCAGAGTAAAATGAACAATCGGATGCAAATAAAGCGCAGTTTTGTCAATATTTTGTTGAAAAGGACAGGATATCCGTGCTATAACAGAAGCTGAGAGAAGCAGACTAAGGCGAACAGAGCCGTTCTACAGCAATGAAAAGAGCACAGGGTGAATTGGGATGAAAATTATGATTATGGATGGACAGGGCGGCGGTGTGGGCCGATGCCTTGCAGAGGAACTTAAAGCGAGACTACCTAAGGCGCAGCTTCTGGCGGTGGGAACCAATGCCATGGCCACAGCCAATATGATGAAAGGCGGTGCGGAAAGCGGCGCTACCGGAGAAAACGCCGTAGTGTTCAACAGCGGCAGAGTAGATGTGATCGTAGGGCCGGTAGGGATCATTATGGCCAACGCCATGATGGGAGAGATTACACCCAAAATGGCGGAGGCGGTGTCCTCCAGCGACGCCAGGCTTTATCTGATTCCCATGAATAAGTGCAGGGCGCAGATTGTGGGGCAGGAAAACCGAAGGATGTCGGAATATATTGCGGAAGCAGCGAGGATGATTATAAATGACACAAAGGAATAAAACAGAGAGAGGACGTGGGAGAGAGCAGATGATAATTGACAGTGCGCCCGGTTGACTGCTATCATAAGGTTATATGATTTGAAGAGGAATTTAAGGTGGGATTGAAATGCTGGAACAGTTTTATCCTGATCACGAGGCGGATTCTGCATATGATATTGACTATAATGCACTGTACGAAAAGGGATGCCGGGGGATTATATTTGACATCGACAATACGCTGGTTCCTCATGGAGCTCCTGCAGACGGGAGGGTAAAGCGTCTGGTGAAAGAGCTGAAGGCTATGGGAATGGGAGTGCTTTTTCTTTCCAACAATAAGGAGCCGAGAGTTAAAAGCTTCAGTATCCAGGCTGGAGGCGATTATATTTTCAAGGCGGGAAAGCCTGGCGCACCAGGATATATTCGGGCGATGAAAAAGCTCGGTACAACGCCGGAAAGCACTGTGTTTGTAGGAGATCAGCTTTTTACCGACATCTGGGGCGCAAAAAGGGCGGGAGTCGAGTCGTATCTGGTAAAGCCCATTCATCCCAAGGAGGAAATACAGATTGTTCTGAAGCGCCGTCTGGAAAAAATTGTGCTTTATTTTTATCATAAGAATGGGGAGGCGCTGAAATCAAACAATGAGGAGCATTAACGGATATACGAGAACCTGCGGGCTGCTGGGCAATCCTGTGGAACATACCCTTTCTCCTGTTATCCATAATTTTCTGACGGAGAAGATGGGAGAAGGATTTGTGTATGTGCCCTTCCGTGTGCAGGAGGATAAACTTGCAGAGGCGGTGAAAGGAGCGTTTGCCCTGAATCTTTTGGGGCTGAATGTGACGGTTCCCTATAAGAGCGCGGTGATTCCTTATTTGCAGGAATTGGATCCGTTGGCGGAGCGGATTGGGGCGGTCAACACGCTGGTAAGATGTGAGAAAGGATTTAAAGGATATAATACGGATATGCCGGGACTCTACAGAGCAATGTGCGCAGATGGTGTGAGGATGGAAGGGGTAAAGGCGCTTCTTTTGGGTGCCGGCGGCGTAGCAAAGGCTGCGGCCATGCTGCTGGCGCAAAAAGGGGCGGACAGTATTGTAATCCTGAACAGAACGTTAGAGAGGGCTGCGCAGGTGGCAGATACAGTAAATCAATTTGCCGGACGACGGATTGCCGATGCAATGATGCTGACAGAGCATGAAAGGCTTTCCCGGGATGGCAAGTATCTGGCCATACAGGCTACAAATCTGGGAATGTTTCCCGATACGGCCGGCGTGGCTGTAGAGGACGAGTCCTTTTATGACAGAATAGATACGGGCTATGACCTGATTTTCAATCCATGGGAAACGAAATTTATGAAGCTGGTAAAATCCCGGGGAGGGAGAGCCTTTAACGGCTCCAAGATGCTGCTCTATCAAGGCATTATCGCTTATGAGCTTTGGACGGGCCGGATTGTGGAGGAACCTCTGGCCGAAGCTGCGTATCAAAAAATGATGGAGGCCATGAAGTTGTAACGTGTACGCCAGAGAGCGGCGCTTTGGACAAAAGAGGAAGGGAACGGGAAGAAAGGGCCAAAGGTGCAAAATGCGATGAAGCGGAAAGAAAATGTGATTCTGACTGGATTCATGGGATGCGGAAAAACAACCATAGGCGTAAAGCTTTCCTACCGCCTGCGGATGACGCTGGAGGATACGGACAAGCTGATAGAGAGAAGAGAGAAGAAAAGCATCGGTGAGATCTTTGCCCAGGATGGGGAAGAGGCTTTCCGGAAAATGGAAACGGCTCTTTTAAAAGAGATCGGGGACAGAAACTACACGCAGATTATTTCCGTGGGGGGAGGCACTCCCATAAGCCCGGAAAACCGGCGGATATTGCAGGAGTGCGGTACGGTGGTATATTTGGAGATCAGCCCGGGGCTGGTGTATGAAAGGCTTAAGGAAGACACTACAAGACCGCTTCTTCAGGGAGGGAACGTGCTTTCCAAAATCACGGCGCTTATGGAAGAGCGCCGCCGTGCCTATGAAGAGTGTGCGGATATTGTGGTTCGGGTGGACGGTAAGGAAATGGAAGATATTCTGGAAGAAATTGTGGATGGGCTGGATAGCATGAAAGCAAAATGGAGGCAAAAGTGAAAATACTAGTGATTAACGGACCGAACATTAATTTTTTGGGGATTCGGGAGAAGCATATCTATGGAGCGCAGGACTATGAACACCTTTTGAGACTGATTTCAGGTAAGGAAGCGGAGACAGACAGTGAGATTACAGTATTTCAGAGCAACCATGAAGGAGCTATCATAGACAGGATACAGGAGGCTTATTCGGATGGCACGGAGGGAATTGTGATCAATCCGGGAGCCTACACCCATTACAGCTATGCAATTCGGGATGCTCTGGCCAGTATTGATATTCCCAAGGTGGAAATTCATATTTCGGATATTACAAAGCGTGAGGAGTTCAGAAAGGTATCGGTGACGGCCCCGGTCTGCCAGAAGCAGATTTACGGACAGGGGCTTGACGGCTATCTTCAGGCGATTGACTTTCTTTTAGATTATAATCAGAAGAGCTGATTACTTCCGGCAGCTGCCGCTATGTGAAAACGGCGGCATGCCGGATATTTTTTTTGGAGAGGAAACTTTTTTCTCTGCAGTGGTGTCTAATCATTAGAAAACCAAAGAAGGAGGTGTATGAGCAGTATGCTTTTTCCGGAAAAAGGCAGAAAAGAACAGAAGGTGGAAGAAATTTTACTTCATAATTATAACAGCTATTTCCGGCTGGCTTACAGCTATGTGCGCAATGAGGCGGATGCAGGGGATATTGTGCAGAATGGCGCTTATAAGGCGATACTTCACAGTAGTTCTTTGAGAAATGCAGAATATGCGTCAACCTGGGTGTACCGAATTATGCTCAATGAGATATTCCGCTTCCTGAAAAAGGAAAAGCAGTTGTCATATGAAGAACAGGCCATGGAGGAGGGAAGAGAGGATGTCTACAGAGACATTGATCTGTACAGAGCCCTGGATGGTCTTCCCGGCCAGGACAAGGCCGTGATTGAGCTAAAATATTTCGAGGATATGAAGCTCAGTGAAATTGCGGAGGTGCTTGGCGAAAATGTAAATACGGTAAAAAGCCGTTTGTACAGAGGGCTGAAAAAGCTAAGGCTGGAGCTGTCGGATAACTGACAGGGGAAAGAGAGGCAACATATGGAAAGAAAGCAAAGAGATTATGAGAAAATGGAAGAAATGAAAAATAAGTATCAGGAACATAGTATGACAAAGGAGCAGATAGAGTCCATGAAGAAAAGAATAGAGGAAGCGAAGAGGAAAAAGAGAAGGGACAGAAGAGTGCGCCGGACGAGAACCGCTGCGGTTGCCGCTGCGGCTATGGCGCTGTTCATCGTGCTGCCAAATACCTCTCAGAGTGTGGCCCATGCCATGAGTGCAATTCCCATTGTGGGAAAACTGGTGGAGGTTGTGACATTTCGGGATTACCAATATGAAAGCGATGGGAACAAAGCGGATATTACAGTTCCTCAGCTGGTGGCGGATGCGGAGAGTATGCCTCAGGAAAGTCAGCAGCAGGAGACGCTTAAGAAAACCACCGAAGAAATCAATGCCGAAATCAGGGAGATTACAGATCGGTATGTGACGGAGTTTGAAGCCGGTCTGCAGGAGGAGCAGGGCTATCAGAATGTGCTGGTAAAATCAGAAGTAGTAAATACTACCGAGGATTATTTCACATTGAAGCTGATCTGTTATCAGGGAGCCGGAAGCGGAATGGAGTGGAATTATTTTTATACCATTGACCTGAATACGGGGGAGCGTTTGCAGCTGAAGGATCTTTTTACGGAAGGCTCCGATTATATTACGCCCATCAGTGAAAACATTAAGACCCAGATGAGAGAGCGTATGGCGGAGGACGATTCGGTAATGTACTGGGTGGATTATGCAGATGTGCCGGAGGGCGTGGAAGACTGGAATTTTGATTCCATTACAGAGGAAACTTCGTTTTATCTGAATGAAAGCAATCAGATTGTTATCACCTTTAACGAAGGGGACGTAGCGCCCATGTATATGGGGACGGTGGAGTTTGTCATTCCTGATGAAACAGTGGCTGCCATCCGGAGATAAGAATTGAACAATTTTTTAGAAAACAGTTGAAAAATACGCGCCCTTATATTAAACTAGTAAGGAATTATAACGTGAAAAATTTAGGAGGATTGGAAGCTATGATTTCTGCAGGTGATTTCCGTAATGGTATTACCATCGAGCTAGATAATAATGTTTACCAGATTATTGAATTCCAGCATGTAAAACCGGGAAAGGGCGCGGCTTTTGTCAGAACGAAGCTGAAAAACATCAAGAACGGCGGTGTGGTTGAGAAAACATTCCGTCCTACCGAGAAATGCCCCCAGGCACGTATTGATAGAAAAGATATGCAGTATCTGTATGAAGATGGAGATCTTTATTACTTCATGGATACGGAAACGTATGATCAAATTGCACTGGACAACGCCACTGTGGGCGATGCGCTGAAGTTTGTAAAAGAAAATGAGATGTGCAAGGTATGTTCCCATAACGGAAGCGTTTTCTCCGTAGAGCCTCCTTTGTTCGTTGAACTTGAAATTACGGAAACAGAGCCGGGCTTTAAGGGAGATACCGCTACCGGTGCGTCCAAGCCTGCAACTGTGGAAACGGGAGCCGTGGTGTCAGTGCCTCTTTTTGTAGACCAGGGAGACAAGATTAAGATTGACACCAGGACAGGGGAATATTTGTCCCGGGTATAATCCAGTTTCTCCGTGGGGGTACGCATAGGCGGGTGTCTTTTTACGATCAATGAATGTAAGGCAATGGAAGACTCTCCGGGAGTAGTCCATTGTCTTTTTATGTTACATCCAGCCAGAGCTGTTTAAGCAGGAATAGAGACATCCAAAAGAGCAGGGCCCTCCGTCAGAGAAAAACACGGAGGAATACTATGGATAGAAAAGATTTTGTACAGAAGATAAAGCGGGCAATCGCTGAAAGACTCGGTGGGAAATATCAGGTGAGAATTCAGGAGGTAAGGAAAAACAATGGCATTATTATGGAAGGGCTGATGATTTTTTCCGAAAATCATAATGTTTCTCCCACCATATACTTAAATCACTTCTGGGAAGCATATCAGGAGGGAGCCGCACTGAAGGAAATCGCGGAAGAAATTGTCCGCATTTACACGGAAGATACGCCGGGAAGAAATATCGACATGGAATTTTTCAAACATTATGACAGGGTAAAGGAAAGAGTGTGCTTCCGGCTGATTTCCGCAGAGAAAAATAAAGAGCTGCTCAGAGAAATTCCCCATATTCCTTTTCTGGATTTAGCCATAAGCTTTTATTATGCTTATCAAGGGAAGGATCTGGGAGGAGGAAGTATTCTCATCCATAATTCTCATTTGGAAATGTGGGAAATTTCCAAAGAGGAGCTTTTTCACTGTTCAAAGGACAATACACCCAGACTTTTTCCGTGGGAATGCAGAACAATGGAGGAGGTGTTATCAGAGTTTCAAAAACAGCGCGAACCTGAGAGAGTGCAGAACGATTTTTACAGGGTTCCGCCTTTTGAAATATTAAGTAACAGCGCTAGGATGTATGGAGCCGCCTGTATTTTATATCCGGGGGTACTTGAGGAACTGGCTGAGAGAGCAAGGACGGATCTCTTTTTAATTCCAAGCTCCGTTCACGAGATGATTTTGCTGCCGGATCAGGGACAACAGAGGCACAATATGCTCCGGGAAATGATAAGAGAAGTGAACGCCGCCCAGGCAGAACCGGAGGAAATACTTTCTGATAAACTTTATTATTATGATTACACGGAAAAATGTACAAAAATAGTTTCCTAAAAATTTCCGAAAAAACATAGTAGACAGACTGAAGTTTTTATGATATTATAGTCAGGGTGATGTAACAATTTTGTAATATTTGCATCCGTAGTCTAATGGATAGAACGAAGGCCTCCGACGCCTTTAATGCAGGTTCGATTCCTGCCGGATGCATTTTACATCACCCTGATTTTTTATGAGGAATATCACGGATAATGTTTCATGATAAAAGGGGCCGCTTGCGGCTTTTTCCAGTTAAGAAAGGTGTTTTTTATGCAGAAGGATAAGTGGAAAGCAATCGGAGGCTATATAGTCAGGCACGGCAAGATTTTTTTCCCTGTTGTAATTATAGCTGCGGTAGCAGTTACGGTTACCATTGCGTTGAACTTGGGCAAAGGTGCTCCTGAGGAAATTGCTCAGACCGGTGAAGGCTCGTCGGAAACCCAGGCGCAGACCGAGACAGTGACAGTGACTGAGCAGGCGCCTGAAGATGTGCCCCTTGTGGAAAATGAGGATGGAGCGATTTATTCCCTCGTTGCAACCTACTATAATGCTGTTGCACTGGGAGACACAGAGACTATTCTGAATATCTGTGACGAGATGTCTGACACGGAGCTTCTGCGTTTTCAGGTGACGGCCCAGTATATCGATTATTATTCGTCTCTTGAAATATATACGAAGACAGGGCCGGAGGAAGGCTCCACCATCGCCTACGTGTACTATAAAGTGATTTTCCAGAATCAGACGGCTGAATTCCCCGGTTATCAGGCGCTTTATATTTGTACCGATGAAAACGGTGAGCTATATATTAAGCGCGGGGAAAATTCCGATGAAGTAAACGAGTATATTAAGACAGTCAACGCGCAGGCGGATGTGGTGGAATTCAATAACCGCATAACAGAGGAATATAATCAGCTGATGCTGGATCAGCCCGAGCTGTTGGAATACCTTACCGAACTGGATGAACAGGTGGGCAAAGAGGTAGGCGTTATTTTAGCGGATCAATCAGCGGCGGAATCCCAGCCTCCGGAAGGAACGGAGGTTGCTGCATCCGATGGCGCCGAAGCTGCCGGGCAGGAAACAGGAGAGGCAGGCGCTGACCAGAATAGCACCCAGACGACCGGGACGGAAACGGTGCAGTATGCCACTGCTACCACAACCGTCAATGTGAGAAGTTCTGACAGCGAGCAGGCCGACAGAATGGGAAAGCTGCCCGGCGGAGAGACGGTGCAGGTACTTGAGGAACGAGTAAATGGCTGGACAAAAGTGATTTTTGAGGGACAGGAAGGCTTTATCAAATCAGAATACCTACAGGCGGCTGAAAATGCCGGAAGCGCCGGAGGCGCCGAGAACGCAGCAGGAAATACTGTGATTGGGACGGTAACGGCCTCCACCAATATCAATGTACGGGCTGCTGCCAGCGAAACGGCCGACCGGCTTGGAATTCTTGCCGGAGGCGACACGGCTGAACTTCTTGCCAATGAGAACGGCTGGTGTAAAATTAATTACAACGGCCAGGTAGGATATGTAAAAGCCGAATATGTAGAATAATTTTGTATAAAATTTTAAAAACTGCATAAAATAAGAGCGTAACGAAATGCTTTCCGCAGGTATCACCTACGGAAGGCATTTTTCATGAACAAAGAAACGAGGTGAGCCGTGAAATCACAGGAGATTGCAGTATATAGGGAAATTCAGAGAAACACTCAGATGGCCATGAAGGCCATTGATACCATATCGGATAAGGTTTACGATGACAAGCTGGCGCTGCATATTTCAAGGCAATCTGTGAAATATTCGGAGCTGCACAACGAGGCTTCCAAACAGCTGATTGCGGCAAAAGCTGAGCCCTACAGGGCAACCCATTTAGAGGATTTTATGCTGAAAGCGGGAATACATTACAATACAATGCTGAACACCAGTACAGGGCATATCGCAGAACTGATGATAAAGGGAAGCAATAACGGTATTCTGGAAATGTCCAAAATACTGAAGCATAATCAGGAGGCAGGGGAGAAGCCGGTTGCTCTTGCAAAGCAGCTGATTGATTTTGAAGAAAAGAGTATAGGGCTGCTGAAGGACTATCTGTAGCCATACATTATCGCATATTTGTATACATGTATATTTTCTTGTGCACTTTGTATAAAAAATCAAAAAAAACTTTTACAATGTAGTGAGATAAAGCGAGTTGTGAAAATGAAAAGCAGGGTTTATAATAATGCGTAGGACAACGGCGTCAGGGGCGTAGGACTTTGTCCTATGCTTTTTTCTTCGTTTTCTTTCCCCAGCGTACATATATATTTGTACTGTACACACTAATTATAAGGAGGACATAATATGTCATACGTTGATGAAGTCTTTGACATGGTGGTTGCTAAAAATCCTGCGCAGCCGGAGTTTCATCAGGCAGTAAAAGAGGTTTTGGAATCTCTCCGGGTGGTGATTGAAGCAAATGAGGAGGCATATCGCAAGGACGCTCTTTTGGAGAGACTTGTAACTCCCGAAAGACAGCTTTTGTTCCGTGTTCCCTGGGTTGACGACGAGGGGCAGGTACAGGTAAACAACGGCTTCCGCGTGCAGTTCAACTCTGCCATCGGACCTTACAAGGGAGGACTGAGACTGCATCCTTCCGTGAATCTTGGCATAATCAAATTTCTTGGATTTGAGCAGATTTTCAAGAATTCTCTGACCGGACTTCCTATCGGTGGAGGAAAGGGCGGTTCGGATTTTGATCCCAAGGGAAAATCAGACAGGGAGGTAATGGCTTTCTGCCAGAGTTTTATCACTGAGCTTTATAAATATATCGGAGCGGACACGGACGTCCCTGCAGGAGACATCGGTACGGGCGCAAGAGAAATCGGCTATATGTACGGCCAGTATAAGAGACTGACCGGACTATATGAAGGCGTACTGACTGGAAAGGGGCTGACCTTCGGCGGATCCCTTGCAAGAACGGAGGCAACGGGCTATGGTCTGCTGTATCTGACGGAGGAAATGCTTAAGTGCAACGGTAAGGATATTCAGGGCAAGGTAGTTGCGGTTTCCGGATCCGGTAATGTGGCTATTTATGCCAGCCAGAAGGCACAGCAGCTTGGCGCAAAGGTTGTGACGGTATCTGATTCTACCGGCTGGGTATATGATCCGGAAGGCATTGATGTAGAGCTCTTAAAGGAAGTCAAAGAAGTAAAGAGAGCAAGGCTGACCGAATATGCGGCAGCGAGACCCAGCGCTCAATACCATGAGGGCAAAGGGGTGTGGACTGTGAAATGTGATGTGGCTCTTCCCTGCGCGACTCAGAATGAGCTTGATCTTGAGGATGCCAAGACTCTTGTGGCTAACGGATGCTTTGCAGTGGCGGAAGGCGCAAATATGCCCACTACATTGGAGGCTACTGAATATCTGCAGAAAAACGGCGTGCTTTTCTGCCCCGGAAAGGCGGCGAACGCAGGCGGCGTGGCTACTTCCGCTTTGGAGATGAGCCAGAACAGCGAGAGACTGAGCTGGACCTTCCAGGAGGTTGACAGCAAATTAAAGAGCATCATGGTAAATATTTTTCATAATCTGGATGATGCGGCAAAGAAATACGGCATGGAGGGCAATTATGTGGCAGGCGCCAACATTGCGGGATTCTTGAAGGTTGCAGAGGCTATGACCGCTCAGGGTGTTGTATAATAGCTGAATTCTAAGATTAAAGATTATATGGAGAAGTCCTGGAAATGCTGTATTTCCGGGGCTTTTCTTAATGTATGAAATGACAAAAGAATTGTCAGAATATTCATAAATTGAAGATAACTTACGTTATTTTGAGGTCGTTATATACACATGGTACACAAATGATATACGGGTGGTTTACACTCGTTTTTACTGATTCTTGTTCACTTCTGTAAGAAGTTCTTCTAAAGTCTTATGGGTGTAGGTTCCCTTGGTGGTGTCGTTTTTCATACTGTGTCCCATAATCAATTTGATACATACATCATTACTTATTATTGATCAGGTATTTTTTGTTCGGATTGTATCAGTTCTTGACGATAGGGATAATCTTATTGTTTAGTGGAATAATTCTGTCTTTCCCGGCTTCGGTTTTCATGCCACCTACCATGTACTTTTCATCTAAATGGACGTTTTCCGTCTGGAGTTCCAACAGTTCGGTTGTTCCAGTAGCTGAAGAAATATCTCCAGATGAGTTCCCATGCTTTGGTGGATATGGGAATCTCGGATAGCCTTCCGGTAGGTCTCGCTGGTATACTGTGTTCCACGATCACTATGTACAATAGCACCTCCCAGAGCTGGATAAGCATTCAGAGCATTCTTCAATGTATGGACACATAGGTCCGCTTTCATGCTTGTCTCCATGGCCAGTCCAGGGACGCTAAGATCAAAGCAGTCAAAAATCGCTGATACATATAGCTTTCCATCAGATGTCTTAATCTCCGTCATCTCCGTGATACACTTTTTTAACGGTGCATCCGAATAGAATTCCCGCTTTAACAGGTCATCCGATTTCATGGCTTCCCGACCGGCTTTTGTAATCCCGTTTGGCTTCCTTTTGGGCCGAAGGCTGAGTCCGATCTGTTCCATGATCCGATACACAGTACGCTCGCTGGGAATAGGGACTCCCTCCGGCTGCTTCAACAGCAATGCCTGATATATACGGATACGACCATAAGTATCGTTGCATTCATCTTCGCTGACGATTTCTTTCATGGCATCCGCCAGAGTCTGGTACTTCCATGGACGATCTTTGTTGGCAAGATATTTATAGAAGCTTTGGCGGCTGACATCAAGCATACGGCAATAAAATGCGGTTTTCCCTTTGATCCTGCCGTCCTCTACAGAGTTTGAAATTCTCTATCTGTTAGCAAACAATCCAGGCAGAGTGTTTAGTAAGGAGCAGATTTATGGTATTGTTTGGAAAGAATCGTATTCCGGCGATTACAACATCGTTATGAGCCATATCCGCAACATACGGGAAAAGATAGAGGATAACCCTGGCAAGCCAGTTTACATTCAAACGGTCTGGGGAGTTGGCTATCTATTTAATCAAAAAATGGTCAATAGTATTAACTTAAGTGACGATGAGAATAGAATAATATTCATAATTGAAAGCTGTAAAATTCCACGTTGAATTTTACAGCTTTCTTACGTATAATATATATAAGTGAAGAAATTATATTAAGGGAAGGAAGTTGATTTTATGCCGAATATATTACCAGTATCCGATTTAAGAAATTATAATGAAGTATTGAAAAATTGCCAGGTTGGAGAACCTGTGTTTTTGACCAAAAATGGTAGAGGAAAGTTTGTGATTATGGATATTGAGGATTATGAGCGTGAGAAGGCTGAGAAAAAGCTGCTTATGAAGCTACAGGAAGCAGAAGAAGCAGTTAAGGATGAAAGCACCTGGATGAGTTTGGATGAACTGAAGAAATCTGTTGGGTTATAGCCTATGATGAAATTACGGATTAACCCTATTGTGGCAGAGGATTTGAAGAACATTAAAGAGTATATTGCGGAAGACAATGAAGAAATAGCAGTAAAGATCATTCAGGAGATATATGCCCGAATTGATAATATACAGCAATTCCCATATATGGGAGCTGACCTTGCTAAGAGGGTCAGTTTCCGGACGGATTATAAATATGTGATATGTGGGAATTATGTTGTGCTGTATAAGATTGGGAAAGAGTATGTGGAGACTTACCGGGTTGTAAATCGGTATCAGGATATTACAAAGATTTTTGACTAGTAGATTAATTTGGAAAGTTTTTGTGAATATCCAAGCGCTTAGGAAATGATGGGTAGGAGTAATATTGGCAACATTGTGGTTGGGATATAAAGATTTGTATGCAACGGGTATGTTTAGGGCAGATAACGATGAAGATACCATTACTGTGGAGTGGTATCTAAAGGTATATAATAGGTGGACGTCGGAAAATAGAGCATCACAAGTTAATGTTAATTTTAATTTCTACAAATCAATATCCGGATGTGACTGTAAAAAAGAAACGTGGGAAAGCACCTACAATTGATTTTTGCTTTAGAGCATGGAATAGGGATGAAGGTTATTTTGGTGCAGAATGTAAAAGACTAAAATCCAATAATGCCAAGATTTTACAAGAGTATGTGGACAATGGATTAATGAGATTTGTAAATGGTAAATATAGTTTAATGTGTAGTGAATCTGCAATGATTGGCTATATTCAAGAGGGAACTATTAAAGAAATTGTTGATAAATTGAAGGTGCTATTAGCCGCAAATACAAGATTAGAAGAACAATTATTACGTGAGGTAAGAGAAGAGAACCCACAATATAAGTCTGCTCATAATAGGGAAATAAATAATCAAACAATTACAGAACATCATTTATTTTTCGATTTTGTTGTATAATAGGGTTGTTGCGCTAAGACTTCTTTGCAGAAAGAAACTCAAAAAAGTTGTAAGGTGTTGTGAGCCAAGTATAATGAGGTTGTTGGTTTGGTGAATAGCTGTGAAGACAGATTTTTTAAATTTGATGTAGAAATTATTAGACTTATTAAGAATGGGGGATGTTTTATGATAGAAAAAGAAGAAAAACAGCTTTTAGATGAGATAATGAAAGACTCGTCACCAGTTTTATTTTTGGGTGCAGGTTTTTCTAAAGGGTCAAAAAATGAAAATAATACGCTTGATGGTAAAGGCATATGGAATCTTATCTTAGAGTCTTTGGTACTAAAGAAGGCGGATGAATCAGATATCGATGAAATAAAGGGTTATCACTTAAGACGTTTATGTGAATATGTTTATACATTATATGGTGGAAAAAAAGAGCTTACGGAATTACTTACATCTTGTTTTAAAGGAACTAAACCTGATGGAAATAAATTTCATTTGAAATTGACTTCATATCCATGGAAGAAAATTTTCACGGTCAACATTGATGATTTGATAGAAAATATGGTATTTTACATTTCAATGTTTGACCAAGGAAGAAATTCTAGAGAGGCGCTTTAAGCTCGAACATAGGCAAATAGAGAAGATATATTTGTCAGTAAAAGAAAATTATATGGATATTAGTTATTATTGGTTGCAGATGGGATTACTTTTCCAGAAAAGAGAGGATTATATTTCATCCTATAATTACTTGGAAAAGTCATCTAGTATAAGACCTAATTCTTATAAAATCCAATATGCATTGGCACGAAATTTTTTAAGACATGCAAACTGCGAAAAACTTGTTTACAAAAGGTGAAGAAAAGATGAAGAAATTAATCGATAGTAAGGATTACGGAAAAGAGAAGGCAAAACCGTTTTCTGTTACTTGCTATGTATCAAAGAAAATCAAGTTTATGATGAAATTTAATATTGTTCCTTCGGATAAGGAATTGCAGTATCTAATTAATTCACTTGATAGTGTAAAAAATTCCATGGACGATTATATGGAGACAGTATATAAATCCTTTTATGCTTTTTTAGTAAATATTCATAAGCAGGACATGATTAGAATGGATTTTTCAAGTCCTTATTTGAAATATGTAGGTAATCCTGTAACGGTATGGAAAAAGAATTGAAAAATTGTTATAATCATCCGTGTGGCAAAAAAGGATTTGACTCAGGTAAGGAGTGAAACACTATGGCGGCGAAAAAATATTATGCTGTGAAAAAAGGGCGGACAACAGGTATTTTCACAACCTGGGAGGAGTGCAGAGCTTCTGTGGAAGGATATGCGGGCGCAAGCTTCAGGGGCTTTGCAGATTTGCCGCAGGCCCGGGCATATCTTGAGGAGGGAACAGGGAAAAATAAACCTAAGGCTTCCCAAAACAGTCTGCTGGCATATGTGGATGGAAGTTATGACGATTCCTTGAAAAAGTATGCGTTTGGATGCGTGTTTCTTTTGTCTGATGGGAGAATTTACACAGAATACGGGAACGGCTGTAATCAGGATTCTCTAAAGCATCGGAATGTGACGGGGGAGATGCTGGGAGCCATGTATGCGGTAAGGTTTGCCATGGAGAATGGATTTGAGGCTCTGGAAATACGCTATGACTATGAAGGAATTGAAAAATGGGTGACGGGAGAGTGGAAGGCCAAAACGGAGCTGACCGCAAAGTACGCCGAGACCATGAGGCTTTGGAGTTCCCGTATCTGCCTGCATTTTACCAAGGTGGCGGCTCACGCCAATGTAAGATATAATGAGCTGGCCGACAGCCTGGCAAAGCAGGGGCTGATCCAGGGGGATGGAATCCCCAAAATACGGCGGATAGTAGAAATGGAGCCATATGAGGAAAGAGATTCGACTGAATAAATACCTGTCCCTATGCGGCGTTTGCTCCCGCAGGGAGGCAGATAGGCTGATCGAGCAGGGAAGAGTCTCGGTAAATGGGAAAAGGGCCCTGCGGGGGCAAACCGTTACGGACTCGGATGAAATCAGACTGAATGGGGAAATCTTGCGGGAGCAGGAAAAAAGAGCAGTGCTGGCTTTTTACAAGCCCACAGGGGTGACTTGCACGGAAAGAGACGTCCATGCAGAAATAAAAATAACGGATATTATTTCCTATCCTGTGCGAGTCACCTATGCAGGACGACTGGATAAGGATTCTGAAGGACTGTTGCTTTTGACGAATGATGGAGCGCTGATCGATGCTGTGATGAGAGGGGCAAACCGCCATGAAAAGGAATATGCGGTGAGAGTAAACAGAGAAATAACACCTCAGTTTATCACAAAAATGGCAGGGGGAATTTATTTGAAGGAGCTGAATCTCACCACAAGGAAGTGCCGTGTGGAGCAGACCGGAAAATATACCTTTCATATTGTTTTGACACAGGGGGTCAACAGACAGATCCGGCGTATGTGCAAAGCCTGTGGCTATCAGGTGACGGGCCTGAAAAGAATCAGGATTATGAATATTGAGCTGAAAGGACTCTGTCCCGGGGAATACAGAGAACTGTCGGAAGAGGAAATAAAAGAGCTGTATACAAAGGCAGAAATATCGGATGGATAGAATAAGCGGTAGAAAGTTCCTATCAAATATTGAATCAATGTCCGCTGAAGCGGACAGAGAGGTATGGAAATGCATTCATCTAAGGTGGAAAGAATCAAATATTTGTCAAACATTTTAAATAATGCCTCCCGGGCATATTATGCTCAGGATACGGAAATTATGAGCAATTATGAGTATGACAAGCTCTACGATGAACTGACTTGTTTAGAGAGGGAAACCGGGGTGGTTTTGGCCAACAGTCCCACGGTGAGCGTTGGATATGAGGCGGTGGAGGAGCTCCCTAAGGAGCGCCATGAGGCGCCCATGCTTTCCCTGGGAAAGACAAAAAGCAGGGAAGAACTTTTAAGCTGGCTGCAGGGAAATCCTGCAATATTAAGCTGGAAGCTGGATGGTTTGACTGTTGTTTTGACATATCGTGAAGGAAAACTTGCAAAAGCAGTTACCAGGGGAAACGGAGAGATTGGGGAAGTGGTAACAAATAATGCCAGAACTTTCAAAAATCTTCCCTTAAGGATTTCCTTCCGGGGAGAGCTGGTTCTCAGGGGCGAGGCTGTGATCAGCTATTCGGAATTTGAGAGAATCAATCGGGAGATTGAGGATGTGGATGCAAAATATAAGAATCCCCGAAATCTCTGCAGCGGTTCTGTGCGTCAGCTGAACAATGAGATTACAGCAAAAAGAAATGTGGAGTTTTACGCATTTACTTTGGTGAAGGCTCAGGGAGAGGACTTTGGAAATTCTAAGCAGGCGCAGTTTGATTTTCTCGAGGCTCAGGGCTTTGACGTGGTGGAGCACCGTCTGGTGACGGAGGAGAATGTTCTTCGGACTGTAGAGGAATTTGAGAAAAAAGTTGAAACCTACGATATTCCATCGGATGGATTGGTGCTGACCTATGAGGATATTGCTTATGGGCAGTCCCTGGGAAGCACCTCAAAATTCCCGAGGGATTCCATTGCTTTTAAATGGGCCGATGAGCTTAGGGAAACAACCTTGAAGGAGATTGAGTGGAGCGCCAGCAGGACGGGGCTAATTAATCCTGTTGCCATTTTTGAGCCAGTGGAGCTGGAGGGCACAACAGTCAGTCGGGCGTCAGTGCACAATATCAGCATCCTCAAAAGCCTGAGGCTGGGGATCGGAGACAGAATTACAGTATATAAGGCAAATATGATTATTCCCCAGATTGCAGAAAATTTGACCCGCAGCGACACGGTGGAGATTCCTGAGAGCTGTCCAGTTTGCGGGGAGCCCACGCAGATTCGACAGATCAATGAGGTACAGTCTCTTTTTTGTACTAACGAAAGGTGCGCTGCAAAGCGAATAAAGGCATTTACTCTTTTCGTAAGCAGAGATGCCATGAATATCGAGGGGCTTTCCGAAGCTACTCTGGAAAAATTCATTGACAGAGGTTTTATCCATGAATATGCGGATTTGTTCCGGCTTGGCTGCTATCGGGCGGAAATTACACAGATGGAAGGATTCGGAGACAAGTCCTGCCAAAATCTTTTGGACAGCATTGAGAGGGCCAGAAATACCACACTGCCCAGAGTGATATATGGACTTGGCATTGACAATATTGGTGTTGCAAACGCCAGGATGCTGTGCCGGTATTTTGACTACAGTATGGAACGAATGCAGAAGGCTGACGTGGAGACCTTAAGCGCCATAGAGGGCGTAGGAGAGGTTATTGCGGCGGCATTTGCAGATTATATGCGGGATCCGGACAATCTTCGGAAGATTGCAGATCTGATGCAGGAGCTGCATCTTGAGGTTCCCGAGGATCCTCAGAGTCGTACACTGGAAAACAAGAGCTTTGTCATAACGGGGAGTCTGAATCACTTTTCAGGCAGAAATCAGTTAAAGGAGCTTATAGAGCAGAGAGGCGGGAAGGTAACGGGAAGCGTTACAAAAAAGACGGAATGCCTGATTAATAATGACATACAGTCGGCTTCTTCCAAAAACAGGAAGGCCAAGGAACTTCAGATTCCCATCGTAACGGAAGAGGAATTTCTGGAAAAATATATTACGGAAAGCTGAGGTATTAACCATGCCCATTAAGACACAGAGCGATCTTCCGGCTAAGGAGATACTGGAAAACGAAAATATTTTTGTCATGGACGAATTTAGGGCCATTCATCAGGATATTCGACCACTGCAGGTAATTATTTTAAATATCATGCCTGTTAAGCAGGACACGGAGCTGCAGCTTTTGCGCCTTCTCTCTAACACGCCGCTCCAGGTGGACGTAACCTTTA
The DNA here is from genome assembly GCA_944383825.1 of uncultured Acetatifactor sp. GTDB lineage: Bacteria > Bacillota > Clostridia > Lachnospirales > Lachnospiraceae > Acetatifactor. Next base: position 29,890 of record CALWRA010000002.1, read on the forward strand.
TGAATGTAAAAAACCATATCTCGCGGAATACACCGGCAAGTCATTTGAATAAATTTTATATTACTCTGGACGAGGTACGTCGTCTAAAGTTCGATGGTATGATTATCACAGGCGCCCCGGTGGAAGATATTTCTTTTGAGGAGGTGGATTACTGGGAGGAAATTTGTGAAATTATGGATTGGGCCCAGACCCATGTGACCTCCACCCTCCATATCTGCTGGGCGGCTCAGGCAGGCTTTTATCACTATTACGGCATTAATAAAAGAAAGCTTCCTCAAAAGCTGTTTGGAGTTTATGAGCATAAGGTGTCAAACCGCAAAATTCCTCTGGTAAGAGGATTTGACGATATTTTTCTGGCTCCTCACAGTCGGCATACGGAGACGCCTGCGGAGGCTATTCACTCTTGCAGGGATCTGAAGATACTGGCAGAGTCCCCGGAAGCAGGAGTATTTCTTGCCATTGCTCAGGAGGGAAGAAAAATTTTTGTAAACGGCCATCCTGAATATGACCGTTATACCCTGGACAACGAGTATCACAGGGATCTGAACAGGGGACTGCCCATTCAGATACCGTACAATTATTATCCGGGGGACAATCCGGAAGAAAGACCGCTTCTGCAGTGGCGCTCTCACAGTAATAATCTCTACAGTAATTGGCTTAATTATTATGTTTACCAGGTGACGCCCTATGAACTGTAGAAAATACCATAAAAATGGATTAAAACCAAAGGGTTACAGTGATAAGAAAGTATTCACAACAACTTGTCACTAACACTGAGACAGGGTGCAAGTAGAGACAGAGAGAGAAATTACATTTAAGGTGATTTCCTCTCTGTTTTATTATGGGCTTTAGCCTGTAGAGTGCATTGAAGAGAGTTTCTCAAGAGAAAGTCTGTGGGATGCGGACAAATTCCTAGACTCCTTATGGGTATTGCCCTTTAGGGTTTTCTTTGCTATATAAACATTTTAAGGACTTTTCGTAGGCTTTGAGAAAAATAATAGATATATTCCAAATACAATTTTAATAAGTCCATCAACAAACGCTAAAACAATGAATGGAATTGCAGGAACAAATATTCCTATTAGCGCATTAGCAGAACATAAAGCAGCAATCCCTATCATTGAAATTCCATGAACAAAATAGAATGGGATAAAATGGAGCCCAACAGCAAGGAAAGTCATCAACCAAATCATTCTCCAATTCTGCATCGGAAAAAACGGTCCTGCCGAAATGAACATGAGAGGAAACAAAATGGCGATGGAGAAAATAGCAATATTATTTTGAAATTTTGATGATTGCCCCCACGATAGTTTTGCTACTACCTTTCTGTTTATTACCGATATGTAAAATCCAACAACGAAGCCCACGGTAAATATAACGGGCTGTATCTTTTGTTCTCCCCCAAAGATGGAAGAGATTATAATAACAGCACCGATAATAATAAACCATAAGCCACAACAACGCTTGTTATTATACTCTCGAATTTCATTTTTTTGATAGCCTAAAAATCCCATTCCTTTTCCTCCTTGTATTTTGGCTTATTGTCTTACTTTCGTTCGCACTGTCGGTATTTAGTTTCGGCAGTTCCAACTATTCGGCAATCAATTTTTTCGCTAATTGCCAGAACAGATCAGCGGTTTCTTCGTCCATTGGCGAAAGCTGTTCGATCTGCCCGGCTATCATATTCATTACATCACAATGGTAAGCGTTTTTTGCTTCCATCCGGTGTTCCGGATGTTCCTTCATCAGATCGGACAGGGAAGCCGTTGTTATCTCGATAAGCTGGTTTTGTGTCATTATCTCTTTTGCCGCCGTGTCCTGAAAATAAATTCGTATCCAATCTATCAGCTTGGGAAAATTTCTGTGTTCCAACAAGCAATTAAGGATTTGCACATCAACCGCACCGGTCACAAGCCCCCTCGGATAAGCCCAGTTCGGAGATGTGTAGCTTTTACGGACGCTTACATTTGACAGACCTAAAATATAGTCCGTAGAAACATGAAATCTTTTTGCTGCCTCTATAAGAATATCACTGCTGACAGTCTTTGTTTTTCTACTGATAATCTGGCTCAACTGCGAGGGTGAGATCTCTATCTTTTTTGCCGGTTCCTTTTGTGTGATGTGGTTTCCGTTGCACAAATCGCAAATTCGCTGTCCAGGTGTTCCTGGTAAAGCCATAGATACGCACCTCATACACATACTTCCATTATACAGAATGATTGCAAAAATGCAATTTCCAAAGTGTAAACTTCATCAATGAACAGTTGTAGTGGTATACTAACCTTGTAACACCTTGTTCGGATAATATAATAAGACGAACAAGGAGATTACCATTATGACAAAAAAGCATGATGTAGAATTAAAAAACAATTAGTCAATGCTTATATGCAGGGAAAAAGTAAAAATCCATTTGGTCTAAGATGGCTTTTCAGACATTCCTCGAAGATTGTCAGGGATATGTTTTGGGAAACTTTGGAAAAACAGTGGGAGGACGTGGCAGAGCTGGCTGGAAATATTGTAAGGATGCATTGGAAATCCTTCTGAAAATATGCTATAATATAAAAAACGGGAAATATGGGAGGAGTACATATGCATATCTCAGATTTTATGGACCTGTCGCTTTTGCAGGAAATTCAGGACAGATTTTCGGATGCCACGGGTCTTGCGGCCATTGCAGTGGACGCACAGGGGCGCTACCTTACGGAAGGAAGCAACTTTACAGATTTTTGCATGAAATATACCAGGGCAAGCAAGGTGGGAAACCAAAGATGTGTGAAATGTGATAATGAATGCACCGGTACATATTACTGCCATGCTGGCCTTATGGACTTTTCCAATGATATTATAGTGGATGGAGTGAAGGTAGGGGCTATGATTGGGGGGCAGGTTCTCCCGACGGAACCGGATGAAAATAAATTCAGAGACATTGCAAAAGAACTGGGAATTGACGAGAACGCATATGTGCAGGCGGTACGAAAAGTTCCGGTACGCTCGGAGAAGGCTATCCGTGCTGCGGCCGAGTTTTTGGGAATTGTGGTGAATCAAATGGTTAATCTGGAATATTTGAAGAGCAGAGACACCAAACGATTGAAGACCTTTGATGATGGGCTTCAAAGCGCTACGGATTCCGTAGAAGCCATCAGAAACAATACCAGGAAACTGGATGACATTTCCACCAAGCAGAATATATTGTCCCTAAATGCAAGCATTGAAGCTGCACGAGCAGGAATGACCGGTGCAGGCTTTGCGGTGGTGGCAAAACAAATGGGAGATCTTTCCCAGCAATCAAAAACAATCTACCAGGAGATAGAACGACTGAGCGAGGAAATTTATGCGACAGTTTCAAAAATGAATAAAAATTAGGAATAGTTTCCAGCACTTGTCCATATACTGTAATAAATATGCAGACGCATTGCGGAAAAAAAGACGCATGCGGAGCGAAACAGATACAGGAGGCAGTTGTATATGGCAAGAGGACATAAAAAGACCCTTGAAGAAAGAATTGCGGCGAAGCAAGAGCTGATAGAGGCGCTGACTACCCGCATTGAGTCGGAAAAAAGAGAGCTGGAGGAGCTTTTTCAGGAAAAGAGAATGAAGGAGCTGGAGACAGTAAGCGATCTGATTTCTGACGCAGGTCTCAGCGCAGATGAGGTTGCAGAAGCGCTGCAGCAATATATTGATGGCCGAATGGCTGATGTATCATAGTCCGGGGATTTCCCCGGACTTGTTTTTTATGAAAAAGTTTATTGATAAAGAATTTACTGAAAAACACATTTCTGTATTGTGTTTTTCAGGGGAAAGATTGTATACTGATAAAAACAGTTTATCAAACATCTATTGCTTTTCAGAGGGGGAAGGCCGATGCGGTATCAAAACGTATTGCGCACACTGAGGTTCAAGGGACAGTGGCGAAGCTATCAAAAAAGAGTGCTTGACAGGGCTGAAAATTATTTGAAGGATAAAAAGATACATATTGTGGCGGCGCCGGGATCGGGAAAAACCACGCTGGGGATAGAGCTGATTCGTCATCTGGGCAGACCGGCTCTGATTTTGTCTCCAAGTATTAATATCAGAAATCAATGGATTGCCCGGATAGAGGAGGCTTATCTGCCGGAGGGAACGGATACGGCCGGACTACTCTCGAACACCATCCGCAATCCCGCACTGATCACTGCCATTACCTATCAGGCGCTTCACAGCTGCATGAGAGGAGTAAGGGACGAGCAGGGAGACGCTGCGGAGACAGACGTTGACTTTTTTGAGGCGATACACAGCTCCGGTGTCAAAACACTATGCCTGGATGAAGCACATCATCTTCGCAGCGAGTGGTGGAGGGCTTTGGAGGAGCTCAGAGAAAAGGAGCCCGACATGACGGTGATTTCCCTGACTGCAACGCCGCCCTATGACGCTTCTAAGGGAGAGTGGGATAAGTATATCGGCCTGTGCGGGCCCATCGACGAGGAGATTATCGTACCTGAGTTGGTGAAGGAAGGCAGTCTCTGCCCTCATCAGGACTATGTTTATTTTAATATGCCTACAAAGGAGGAGGCGGACGCAGTGGAAACCTTTCGAAAAGACGCCGCCTCCGTAGCCGAACAGATTTTTGAGGATGAAGAGTTTGCCGCGGCGATTCAGACGCATGCCGGGCTGCGTCAGCCTATGCAGCACGCAGAGCAGCTGTTGGAAAAGCCTGAATATTTGTCTTCTCTGCTGGTATTCCTCAATGCAAGGAAACTTCCGTTTTCCAGAGAGCTGCTGCATATGCTGGGAGCGGGAGACAATATTCCCCAAATAGATTTGCATTGGTTGGAGGTGCTATTGCAGGGCTTTCTTTATGAAGACCCATAGAGTTTTTCCTGCGAGGAGAAATACCGGGAAAAGCTGCAGGAGCTCTTAAAAGGGCATGGCCTGATTCAGAAAAGAAAAGTGGTGCTTACCGCCGACGATCAGGTGGATAAAACACTGGTTCAGTCCAAGGGAAAAATACGCAGCATTGTTATTCTGGCGGGAGAGGAATACAAAAATCTGGGGGAAAAGCTGCGTCTTTTGATTCTTACAGATTACATCAAAAAAGAATATATGCCCGCGCTGGGGAATAAGGACAAATCCGTAAATGAGCTCGGAGTGGTGCCCATTTTTGAAAATATCCGGAGGGCATATGAAGAAACTCCTGTGGGAAAAGAGCTGCGTCTGGCAGCGCTTAGCGGCAGCATTGTTCTGATTCCGGATTCGGCCAAAGAGACGTTGACCGCGCTTATGTCCGAAAAGGGAGTGGGGGGCAGCATAAAGGAATGTGTGGTGCCGGGATATTATCAGGTTTCTGTAAGCGGCAGCGAAGAGACGGCTTCCGGACTGGTGACGGAGGCCTTCAACAGGGGAGATATCCGGGTATTAGTCGGCACTAAGTCCTTGCTGGGAGAGGGCTGGGATTCGCCCTGTATTAACTCTTTGATACTTGCTTCTTTTGTAGGCTCCTTTATGCTCAGCAATCAGATGCGGGGGAGAGCCATACGCGTCATGAAACAAGAGCCGGATAAGGTCAGCAATATATGGCATTTGGTCTGTATGGAGCCGGAGGAGAAGGGAAAAAAATTGAAAGGCCCGGGGGAATCGGCTGATTTTGCCACATTAAAGAGGAGGTTTGAAGGCTTTTTAGGCGTCAACTATGAGAAAGACGTGATAGAGAATGGACTGGAAAGGCTGTCATTTATCAGGCCTCCTTATACGGCGGAGTCTTTGGAGAAAATAAACGAAAAAATGCTTTCTGCCGCCGGAGACCGGGAGGGGCTGAGGCGGCGCTGGAAGGACTCGCTGACAGTTCTGAGAGATATGGATCTGGCAGTGGAAGCGGGAGCGGACAAGAATTATTTCAAACCTGGATTTCAGATGTACAGCGCACTGATTTTGATGATCCTGTGCGGTATTGCCGCTGTTTTCTGCATTGGCGCCCTGTTTGGAATCCTGGCTCTGAACGCCGGAGGCTCGAGGCTGGGCAACATACTGCTGGTGGTATTGACCATATTGCTGACGGCGGCGATATTCCGCTATGGAGGTAAGGTGCTCTGCATGGCTACGCCCATGGGATATATGCGTTCCATTGGCAGGGGAGTGCTTGCGGCTCTGAGGGAAACAGGCGCGGTGCTGAGCAGGGATGTGAGCGTTGAAGCGGAGGACTCCGGAGGATTTATGTGTTATGTGTATTTGAAAAACGGCACGGAGCGGGAGAAGGACGTATTCGCCCAATGTATGTGCGAGATGTTCGGAGAGGTGGATAATCAGCGTTATCTGCTGAAAGCCAGGAGACCTGTTCCGAAAATCTGCAAATATTATTGTGTGCCGGAGCTGTTCGGCAGAAAAAAAGAGGATGCTGTACTTTTTGCCGGGAAAGTAGGCAAATATATCGGCGCCTGGGATTTGATTTATACACGCAGCGAGGCCGGAAGAAAGCAGCTTCTGGAAGCCCGCATTCATTCCTTTGCCAACAAAAGCGGCCGCTGTACGGGCAAGAGCAAAAAGGTAAAAAGTCCATGGACATAAAAAGAGTTCCGGACACCTGAGAAGGTGTAACCGGAACTCTTTTCTTAGGAAGCGTTTTCTTCGGTTTCATCTTTTAAATTTTTATGGGCGGTGGATAGCATCAGCTTGATACGATTCAGCTGGTTTACCTCGCTGGCGCCCGGGTCATAGTCGATGGCCACAATATTGGAGGCGGGATACGCCTTTCTGAGAGCCTTTATAACGCCCTTGCCCACCACATGATTGGGCAGACAGCCGAAGGGCTGCGTGCAGACGATATTGGGAACGCCGTCGTGAATCAGCTCCACCATTTCGCCCGTCAAAAACCATCCCTCTCCGGTCTGGTTGCCGATGGATACGATGGGCTCCGCAAAGGAGGCGATTTCCCGAATGGGGGTGGGAGGAGTAAAGTGTCTGCTCTTTTTAAACGCTTTTACCGCTGCGCCTCTCAATAGATGCTCGATAGCCCAGATACCCATGGAAGACAGGCGGGCGGATTTTTTGCTCATGCCCAGATGATCCGCCTTGTAAATCTGATTGTAAAAGCAGTACAGCATGAAATCAATCAGATCGGGAACTACGGCCTCGGCGCCCTCCGCTTCCAAAAGTTCTACCAGGTGATTATTGCCCGCCGGGGAAAACTTTACGAGGATTTCTCCTACTATGCCTACTCGGGGCTTCTTGATGTCTAAAACGGGAATATTGTCAAAGTCCCGTATGATCTCTCGGCACATGGACTGAAATTTAAACAAATTGATATGCTTTGCAGATACAAAATCCTGTACCTTTTTCAGCCATTTGGCGTGTAGAGCGTCCACGCTGCCCGGGGTAGCTTCATAAGGACGCATCCGATAGACACAGCGCATAAAAATGTCTCCAAATTCTGCCCCTATGGCGGCCCGCAGCATCAGATCGGCGTTTAAGCGAAAACCGGGGTTTTTTTCAATGCCGGCCAGATTCAGGGAGATTACAGGAATTTGCTCCATTCCGGCCTTTTTCAGAGCCCTTCTGATAAATCCCACGTAGTTGGTGGCACGGCAGCCTCCTCCGGTCTGGGACATGATGATGGCGGTCTTGTTCAGATCATATTTGCCGGACAAAAGAGCCTCCATAATCTGTCCGATTACCAGAAGAGAAGGATAGCAGGCATCATTGTTCACATATTTCAGGCCAACGTCCACGGAATGCTTATTGTCGTTATCCAGAACCTCAAAATGATAGCCGCAGGCGTTGAAGGCCGGCTGCAGAATCTCAAAGTGGATGGGCGACATCTGAGGGCATATGATGGTATAATCCCTTCTCATTTCTTCCGTAAAGACTACCTTTTCGATGGCGGAGGAATGAAGAGTGCGCTCATTACCTTGATTTTCCCTGACTCGGATAGCCGAAAGCAGAGAACGTATTCGGATTCTTGCGGCCCCGAGATTGTTTACCTCATCGATTTTCAGACAGGTATAAATCTTGTCGGAACCGGAGAGAATATCATTTACCTGATCTGTGGTGACGGCGTCCAGCCCGCAGCCAAAGGAATTTAGCTGGATCAGATCCAGATTGTCCACGGTTTTTACGTAACTTGCAGCGGCGTAAAGGCGGGAATGGTACATCCACTGGTCGGACACAATCAGAGGTCTCTCCGGAGCTGCCAGATGAGAGATGGAATCCTCCGTCAGAACAGCAATGTCATAGGAGGTAATCAGCTCCGGGATGCCGTGATTGATCTCGGGATCAATATGATAGGGACGGCCGGCAAGGACAATTCCTCTTTTTCCCGTTTCTTCCAGGTATTTTAATACTTCTTCTCCTTTTTTCTGCATATCCTTCCTTGCGTTTGCCAGCTCATTCCAGGCGTCTATACAGGCGTCTGCTATCTGGTTGGGAGGAATTTCAGTAAATTCCTTTTTCAGAGCCTCCGTAACCGTATCCAGATCCCGGAAGGACATGAAAGGATTGCGGAAGGTAATCTGCCCGCTTGTGATTTCCTCCACATTATTTTTGATGTTTTCAGAATAGGAGGTAACAATGGGACAGTTGTAGTGATTATTGGCGTCCTCAAACTCATTGCGCTCATAAAAGAGAGCAGGATAGAAAATAAAGGTAACGCCCTGACGGATTAGCCAGGTCACATGACCGTGAGCCAGCTTGGCGGGATAGCATTCCGACTCGCTGGGAATGGACTCAATGCCAAGTTCATAAATCTTACGATTGGAGCTGGGGGAGAGAATCACCCGGTATCCCAGTCTGGTAAAGAAGGTGTGCCAGAAAGGATAATTTTCGTACATATTCAAAACTCTGGGGATTCCTACCGTGCCTCTGGGGGCCTTGTCGGCGTCCAGAGAAGGATAGGAAAACAGTCTGTGAAGCTTATATTCAAACAAATTGGGGACATTATGGGCGTTTTTCTGCCCGCCGATTCCTCGCTCACAGCGGTTGCCGGAGATAAACTGGCGTCCGCCGGAGAACTTGTTTATAGTCAGGCGGCAACTGTTGGTACAGCCTTTACACTTTGCCATGCTGGTATCAAACTGGAGGGAGCAGATTTTTTCGTAGGAAAGCATGGTGGTTTCATAGCCCTCCTCAAACCGCTCTCTTGCGATGAGGGCAGCGCCGAAAGCTCCCATAATGCCGGCGATATCAGGGCGTATCGCCTCACATTCCGCGATTTTTTCAAAGCTGCGCAGAACGGCGTCGTTGTAGAAGGTGCCGCCCTGCACAACGATATTATTTCCCAGCTCAGAGGCGTCGGAAACCTTGATCACCTTAAAGAGCGCGTTCTTGATGACTGAATAGGCCAGTCCTGCAGAAATATCCGCCACGGAAGCGCCCTCCTTCTGAGCCTGCTTTACCTTGGAATTCATGAACACGGTACAGCGGGTTCCAAGATCAATGGGATGCTTGGCAAAAAGAGCCGCCTGTGCAAAGTCCTGAACGCTGTAATTCAGGGATTTGGCAAAGGTTTCGATAAAGGAGCCGCATCCTGAAGAGCAGGCCTCGTTGAGCTGCACGCTGTCCACGGTTCCGTTTTTGATCTTGATGCACTTCATGTCCTGTCCGCCAATATCAAGGATACAGTCAACCTTGGGGTCAAAAAAGGCTGCGGCGTAATAGTGAGCTACGGTTTCGACTTCCCCATCGTCCAAAAGGAAGGCGGATTTCATCAGAGCTTCACCATAGCCGGTGGAGCAGGAACGCACAATGTTTACACCCTCAGGCATCAGGGAATAGATTTCCTTTAAGGAACGAATAGCAGTGTTTAACGGGCTTCCATCGTTGCTGCTGTAGAAAGAATATAAAAGAGAACCGTCCTCGCTTACAAGAGCGATTTTTGTGGTGGTGGAACCGGCGTCAATGCCGAGAAAAGCATTTCCCTTGTAGGAGGACAGATCCCCGGCTCCCACATGGTGAGCGTCATGGCGGACCTTGAAGGCCTCGTACTCCTGTTCATCTGCAAAGAGAGGCTCCATTCGCTCTACCTCAAATTCCATCTTGATCTCGGAGGCAAGCTTTCCAACCATTTCTTCCATATTATAGGAAACATCCTCTTTGGCATTGAGGGCGGAACCAATGGCGGCAAACAAATGGGAGTTGTCCGCATCGATAATATGCTCATCATCCAGCTCTAAAGTGCGGATAAAGGCTGCCTTAAGCTCCGGAAGAAAGTGGAGAGGACCGCCCAGAAAGGCCACGTGTCCTCGGATGGGCTTGCCGCAGGCAAGACCGCTGATGGTCTGGTTTACTACTGCCTGGAAAATGGAAGCCGCCAAATCTTCCCTGGTGGCGCCCTCGTTGATCAGGGGCTGGATATCCGACTTGGCGAATACGCCGCATCTGGCGGCGATGGCGTACAGCGATTTGTAATTTTTGGCATAATCGTTCAGGCCGGATGCATCCGTTTGCAGAAGAGAGGCCATTTGATCAATAAAGGAGCCTGTTCCTCCGGCACAAATGCCATTCATACGCTGTTCCACGTTTCCGTCCTCAAAGTAAATGATTTTGGCGTCCTCCCCTCCCAGCTCAATAGCCACGTCTGTCTTGGGAGCCAGCTCCTTTAAGGAGGTGGCTACGGCAATGACCTCTTGGGTAAAAGGAACTCCCAGATGATTTGCCAAAGTCAGGCCACCGGAGCCGGTGATCATAGGATGAAGGGTAAGATTGCCAAGTCTGGCGTAGGCGTCCTGCAAAAGAGATGAGAGAGTTTCACGGATATTTGCATAATGTCTTTTGTAATCTGAAAAGAGAATGTTGTGGTTCTTATCCAAAATGGCGATCTTAACTGTGGTAGAACCGATGTCAATGCCAAGAGCCGCCGTCATGTTGTTTAATTCCATATAATTGCGTCCTTCCTGTTGATTGCTGAAAAGTGAATGCAATGGTCTGCAGGTTGCATCTGGTATTATACGACACATATCGACAAAATGCAACGAAGGGGAGAAATGAAAGTTTTATAAACTTTGTTTACTTATGGTAAGGGGAATGTTAAAATATAACAGGACTGCTGAAACAATATATTCCCATGGGGACACAAAAATGCGAGCATTACGGCGATAGAATGGAGGATACGCAGCGTGAGTAATTTTGAAAAAAAATTCGGAAAGTATGCCATTCCGAATATTTCACTGGTTTTGATTTTATGTTATGTGGTTGGTTATGTAATCAACCTGATTAACGGCAGGTTTTTGAGCTATCTGACGCTGAATCCTTATGAAATTCTTTTCCATGGGCAGATCTGGAGGATTGTGACCTGGGTTATTGTACCCCCCAGCTCCCTGGATCCTTTTACCATTATTATGCTTTTATTCTATTATAATATTGGAACGACTCTGGAGCGCACATGGGGTACCTACCGATACAATGTATATCTCTTTATGGGCATGCTCTTTACAGTTCTGGGCAGCTTTTTATGTCTGGGCTACTATTATATTCTTGGGGCTGCGGACAGCAATGTGGGGCTTTATCTTCAGATGCAGGGAGAAAGCTTTTTTGCGCTTTATTCTTACATGTTCAGCACCTATTACATCAATATGTCCATATTCCTGGCCTTTGCGGCCACCTTCCCCGATGTTCAGGTGCTTTTGATGTTTGTGATACCGGTAAAGGTAAAATGGATGGGAATTGTGTATATTGCCTTGATGGTGTGGGAATTTATCGCCACAGGCAACCTTTTTTCCAGAACGGCCATAGGAGCTTCGCTTTTGAATGTGGCAGTATTTTATCTTCGCAACATAAAGAGAATTCAAATATCGCCAAAGCAGATAAAGCGCAGGGCGGCCTTTAAACAGGAGGTAAAGCGAAATTCCAGGACGGCCGGACACAGATGCGCTATCTGCGGAAGAACGGAAGCCGACGACCCGACGCTGGAATTCCGCTTCTGTTCCAAATGCAACGGCAATTATGAGTACTGCCAGTATCATCTGTTTACCCATGAACATGTTAAGTAAACAGATATTTTCCTGCGTGTGCAGGCAAGGCTGAATAAAGGAGAGAGAGGGAATGGACAGGGAGGTTTTGTTTGCGGAAACGCTGCAGCAGATAAAGGAGCTGGCTAAAGAGCAGGGCGGATATATTGAAGAAGCACAGGTGCGAGATGCGTTTTCCGGCCTTGCGCTGGAGGAAGAGCAGCTTCGTCTGGTTTTTGATTATCTTGCAAAGCATAAAATCGGCGTTGGACAGCCGGTGAATCCGGACGATTACCTTACCCCTGAGGAGAAGGATTTTCTGCAGGGGTATCTGGAGGATGTGGCATTGCTCTCCCAGTGCACGGAACAGGAAAAGCGGATGGTGACGCTGGCCGTCATGGCGGGAGATATGAAAGTCCGCAGCCGGTTGATTGAAATGTATTTAAATGATGTGGCCCAGATCGCCAGGCTTTATGCCGGGCAGGGAGCTTACTTAGAGGATCTGATCGGGGAGGGAAACGCGGCTCTGACGCTGGGAGCCGGCATGCTCGTAGGTCTGAAAGAACCTGAGGAGGCCCAGGCAATGCTGGTAAAAATGATTATGGATGCCATGGAGACGCATATTCAGGAAATAGATGCCAATGACAGGAAGGAAAGCAGAATTTTGGATAGGGTCAATCTTGTCATGGATAAGGCAAGGGAGTTGTCCCATGAGCTGCAAAGAAAAGTAACGGCTCAGGAGCTGGCACAGGAAACAGGCATGCCCTTAAAGAGCATACAGAATGCAGTGCGCATGAGCGGCTTTCAGATTGAGTATATTGCGGATGCGGAGACGAAAGAATTGGAGTGGGAATGAAGCAGACAATTTACGAAGACTATAAATACTGCATGCAGGACGTGAGCAGCCTGTATGTGGGAGCGAAATACACCCTGGGCGAGATTGTGGAGGCCGAAGATATTTTGTTTAAATTCAGAGCATTGGTGGAACGCTATATTTTGCCGGATTCACATCCGCAGGATACGTTGGAAAGCCAGCTGTATTATCTTCAGCCACAAAGCTTTGCCGCGAAAATGTATGGACAGCTTAAGGCCAGGGTGAAGATCAATATAATAGAAGAAAAGAAAACTCTGCTGGGGAGACCAAGGCGGCAGTTTACTACCAGGGTGATCGGCGTGGAAGAGCTGGCGAAAATGTCTCCGGAGGAAAAGAAGGAAAAGGGCGTGGTGGTGCAGGAGCTGATCGTGAGCAAGCTGGCCATGGCGGCGTTTTAGAAAATATGGAATGGATGCCCGCCGGAGCGGGTCGGGAGGTGTAAATATGAAATTAGAGAAACTGTCAGGCTATGAGATAATAGAGGAGAAAAAACTGGAAGATATCAGCAGCATAGGGTATCTGTGCAGACATCGCAAGACAGGCGCAAAGGTTGTCCTGATTTCCAATGAGGATGAAAATAAGGTATTTTATGTGGGCTTTCGCACTCCTCCAAAGGATTCCGCAGGCACGGCCCATATTCTGGAGCATTCTGTTTTGTGCGGGTCAAAGGAGTTTCCGGTAAAAGATCCTTTTGTGGAGCTGGTGAAGGGATCGCTGAATACCTTTTTAAATGCCATGACTTATCCTGACAAAACGATTTATCCGGTGGCCAGCTGCAATGACAAGGACTTCCAAAACCTGATGCATGTTTATCTGGATGCGGTGTTTTATCCCAACATATATGAAAGGGAAGAGATTTTCAGGCAGGAGGGCTGGCACTATGAGCTTTCTGAGGAAGGAGAGCTATCCATTAACGGCGTGGTGTATAATGAAATGAAGGGAGCGTTTTCTTCGCCGGATGATGTCCTGGAAAGAGCGATGATGAGATCCCTCTACCCGCATACTGCCTATGGGTATGAGAGCGGCGGAGATCCCCAGGATATACCGGATTTGAGTTATGAGGATTTTTTGGATTTTCACAGAAAATATTATCATCCCTCAAACTGCTATATTTATCTCTACGGCAGCATGGATATGGCTGAAAAGCTTGCATTTATTGACCAGCACTATCTTTCCCGTTTTGAGGCCAGAGAAGTGGATTCCTCAATAGAAAAAGAGCCGGCGCCGATGTCTTCAAAGAGGGTGGTGAAGGAATATTCCTTAAACGAGGAAGAGAATGAGGAGGACAGCGCGTATTTGTCCTGGAATGTTTCTGTGGGAAGCAGTATGGACAAGGAGCTGTATGTGGCCTTCCAGATCCTTGACTATGCCTTATGTTCCGCGCCGGGAGCTCCCCTGAAGCAGAAACTGACGGACCTGAAGGTGGGCAAGGATATTTACAGTATTTATGAAAATGGTATCCATCAGCCCTATTTCAGCGTAGTAGCCAAGAATGCCTCTCTGACCAATGAAAAGAAGTTTCTGGACACCATAAGAGAGGAACTGCAAAGGCTGGTAAAGGAGGGGATTGACAAAAAGGCTTTGCTTGCGGGTATCAACTACTATGAATTCAAGTATCGGGAGGCGGACTACGGCTCTTACCCCAAGGGACTGATGTACGGGCTGCAGATCATGGACAGCTGGCTTTATGACGAGTCTAAGCCCTTTATCCATATCGAGGCGCTGGAAACCTTTAAAAAACTTAAGGAAAAGGTATCATCCGGATATTTTGAGGCGTTATTGGATAAGTATCTTCTGCAGAATCCCCACACTTCGGTGGTGATTTTGAAGCCAAGAAAAGGACTGGCTGGGCGAATGGAGGAAGAGCTCAAAGAAAAGCTGAAGGGGGTAAGAAAGAGTCTCACAGAAAAGGAGCTTGATCAGATCAGGAAAAAGCAGGAGCTGCTGAGAGCCTTTCAGGATACGGAGGATTCCCCGGAGGATTTAAGAAAGATTCCTCTTTTGACCAGAAAAGATCTGAAAAAGGAAGCTGCTGCGCTGATTAATGAGGAGCGCCTGATAGGAGATACGAAGCTATTGTACCATCCGGTATTTACCAACGGAATAGGGTATCTCCGGTTGATTTTCACTGTGAAGGACGTTCCCGAAAAGTACTTTCCTTATATTGGAGTGTTAAAGGGGTGTCTGGGGCTTTTGAATACGGAGCATTACAAATACGGAGATCTGTTTAACGAAATGAACCTGGTTACTGGCGGTATGGCGGCGGTGAATAATGTTTATGCGTCTGTGAAGGATCCTGACGACTGCCATGTGACTCTGGAAATAAAGACCAAGGCTCTTTACGAAAATCTCGAAAAGGCTGTGGAGCTGATGGGAGAGATTCTTCTGACCAGTGACTTTACGGACGCCAAAAGGCTTTATGAGATTCTTGCAGAGGGAAAATCCCGCATGCAGGCTCAGATGATCAGTGCAGGGCATAGTGTGGCTGTGGGGCGCGCCATGTCCTATGGTAGTGTGTCGGGCGCCATAAGCGAGCTGCTTTCCGGCATTTCCTTTTATCGCTTTGTTGCAGAGCTGGAATCGGGTTTTGAGGAAAAAAAGAAGGAGCTGATCTGCGCACTTGCGGAACTGGCGCGGCTGATTTTCCGGAAGGAAAATCTGATGGTGGATTTTGTGGGAGATGAGGAGGCTGCAGAAAGGCTGAAGGAGTCCATTGAGCATTTGAAAAAACGCCTTTACGAAGGCGAAAAGAGCGGAGATGTCTGGCTGCCCCGTCCGGTGAAAAAAAACGAGGGCTTTATGACTTCCGGGCAGGTACAGTATGTATGCCGGGCGGGCAGCTTCCGCAGAAAGGGCCTTCCTTATCACGGAGCCCTGCGGGCGCTTAAGGTAATGCTGGGGTACGAATATCTGTGGATGAACGTAAGAGTGAAGGGCGGAGCCTACGGATGTATGTGCGGATTTGGCAGATCGGGAGAGAGCTATTTTGTTTCCTACAGAGATCCCAATCTGGCAAAAACGCTGGAGGTATATGAGGGGGCTGCCGCCGCCATTGCAGAGTTTTCTGCAGATGAACGGACTATGACACAGTATATTATCGGCGCGGTAAGTGACCTGGACACTCCAATGAATCCCGCAGCCAAAGGACTTTATTCTTTGAACGCCTATATGACGGGTCTAACCCAGGAAATGCTGCAAAGAGAGAGGGACGAGCTGCTGTCTGCTGTTCCGGAGACGATCCGCGGCTTTTCCGATTATGTAAAAGCATTTATTTCCGAAGAGCTTCTCTGCGTGGTGGGAAGCACAGGAAAAATAAGAGAGTCGCAAAATATATTTTCTTCCATTGAGAACCTTTTTTAAAGAATTTCGTCTTTATGATTGAAGGCGCCAAAAAAGGCGGAAGCGAAGCACAGTGTAGGACGCTTTGAAATGGAGGGAAAAATATGAGAAAGCAGCAGAAAACAAGGACGAGAAAATTTTTGGCTTTTCTGGCAGCGGTGGCGCTGCTTACCCTGACCGGATGCGGGGCTGCCTCCGGAAACAGCGCGGCGGAAGGCGCTGTTTCCGCACAGTCTGCAGACAGCAGGTCTTCCTTTGGGAATGAAATGGCGGCGCAGGATATTTCTGTGACTGGTGAGACCATGGGTGAGGCCGGCTCAAATGCGGGCTTGGGAGATAACGGACAGATTCAGGCGTACCAGGGAGAACGCAAGCTGATCAGAAGGGTGAACATGGATCTGGAAACCAAGGAATTTGATCAGGTAATATCCTCTCTGGAAAATGAAGTATCAGCTCTGGGGGGCTACATAGAATCAATGAATACCTATAATGGCAGCAGCTATACCTCTCACAGAGAGACCCGGTATGCGGATATGACGGTACGGGTTCCGCAGGAGCTGCTGGATGGTTTTCTGGAAACGGTTTCCGGACTCAGCAATGTTACCCGGCGTTCCGACAATGTGGAGGACGTGACGCTGGAATATGTGGATATGGAGAGCCGCAGAAATGCCCTCGTCACTGAGCAGGACAGATTGTTGGAGCTTTTGGAGCAGGCTCAGACAGTGGAAGATATTATTACCATCGAATCCCGTCTCTCCGAAGTGAGATATGAGATTGAGAGCATGGAATCCCAGCTTCGCACCTATGATAACTTGGTGGATTACAGCACTGTATACCTGAATATCAGCGAGGTGGAGATATTTACGCCCACCCAGGAGGAGAGTATTTGGGAAAGGATTTCCGGCGGATTTATGGACAGTCTGGAAAATATCGGAAAGGGCTTTCAGGAATTTTTTGTTGGTTTTCTGATTAACCTTCCTTATTTGTTGGTAGCGGGCATCTTTGCGGCGGCTGTGATTGTGATTGTTCTAAAATGTAGCAAAAAGCAGACCGTAACCAGAGAGGGCACAAAAAAGCGAGGAACGGAGGAAAAGAAATGAGTGAAACTCCTGCGGCAAAATCAGGCTTTGTAACACTGATCGGCAGGCCAAACGTTGGAAAATCCACATTGATGAACAGTCTCATCGGCCAGAAGATTGCAATTACCTCCAACAAGCCACAGACCACCAGGAACAGAATTCAGACTGTGCTTACTCTGGAGGAGGGGCAGATTGTGTTTCTGGACACTCCCGGCATTCACAAAGCCAAAAATAAGCTGGGAGATTATATGGTGGGAATAGCGGAGCGCACCTTAAACGAGGTGGACGTGATTTTATGGCTGGTGGAACCCTCCTCCTTTATCGGGCCGGGAGACCGCCGTATCATTGAACGACTGAAAAAGACGGATACGCCGGTGATTCTGGTGATTAACAAGGTGGATACCGTAAAAAAAGAGGAGCTGATTTTGTCCATTGAAGCTTATAGAAAGGAACTGGACTTTCAGGAGATCGTGCCCGTGTCCGCCCTGAAGGGAGACAATACCCGGGAACTGATTAAATGTATTATGAAATACCTGCCTTACGGCCCTTATTTTTATGATGAGGAAACGGTTACGGATCAGCCGGTAAGACAGATTGCGGCGGAGCTTATCAGGGAAAAGGCTCTTCGCTTGCTCAGCGAGGAAATTCCTCACGGTATAGCGGTCAGCATCGAAAGTATGAAAAGGCGCAGGAAAATATGGGACATTGAGGCCACTATTATCTGTGAGAAGGATTCCCATAAGAAAATCGTGATCGGCAAAGGCGGACAGATGTTAAAAAAAATCGGCTCCACCGCCCGGGTTGAGATAGAAAAAATGCTGGAATCTCAAGTGAATCTGCAGCTTTGGGTGAAGGTAAAGAAGGACTGGAGGGATAGTGATTTCCTTCTGAAAAATTTTGGTTATCACCCAAAAGATGCACAGGGCGGCGAATAGAAAAAATGCAAAATGCGAACCCTAACAGTAGAATAAGGTCAGGGGGAAGCAGAAGATGCAGACATTGAATTACTGGAAGCAATTTTTAAATACCGGCAGAATTGAAGACTATTTGACCTATGTAAACAATGATAAGCTCCAGACTGGAGAAAGCAGCGCACCGGGAGAGGGGCCTTATGCAGGAGACCATATTTGTAACAGGAATGATATTGAGACAAACGCCTATTGGAGAATATGATAGGCGTATTTGTTTGCTGACAAAAGAAAAAGGAAAAATATCCGCTTTCGCCAGAGGAGCCAGAAAACCGGGGAATCGGCTGTCGGCGGCATCCATTCCCTTTTCCTTTGGAAACTTCAGGCTGTATGCGGGGAAGAACTCTTACAATGTGATGGATGCGGAAATTCAGAATTATTTTGAAGAGCTGCGCATAGATTTTGAGGGCGCTTATTATGGTATGTATTTTGCCGAAGTGGCGGATTACTATGCCAGGGAGAACAATGACGAACGGGAGCTGCTGAAGCTCCTTTATCAATCTTTGAGAGCCCTTTGTGCCCCGGCGCTTCCCAATCCTTTGGTAAAATGTATTTTTGAGCTGAAGGCTATTGCGGTAAATGGGGAATACCCCGGTCCGCCCCATGACAGACCGCTCAAAGAGGCCACGCTTTATTCTCTTCACTACATAGCGTCCAGCTCTGTGGAAAAGCTTTATACCTTTTCGGTTACGGAAGAGGTTTTAGAGGAGCTTGTGTCAGTGGCGGACCAGTATAGGAAGCGTTTTATGGACAGAGAATTCAAGAGTCTTGAAATACTGAAAACTCTTTGTTGAAAATGTGATTTAAGTTGGGTATAATGGAACTTGTTATTGAGAATATCTGCATGGCAAAATGAGGAGATCTTATGAAAAAATGCAATCAATATTTATCCTGCATCTGTGTCTGCGCACTGCTTTTTACCGGCTGCGGACAGGTCGGAGTGCCGGATATAGTGGATGTCCCCACAATAGCTGTGGCGGATGACGGTACGGTTACTTCCTATCTTGTGGGGGTTTTCGATAAGGAGTACTATGATATTGCCGGCCTGACTGAGATGGTGATGGAGGAGACGGAAGCCTATAATGCCCGGAATCAGAGTACGGACATACTTCCGGTAGAGGTGGAAAAGGTGGAGGCTCTTTCGGATGGCAGCGATAAGGTGGTGGTGGTCCAGAAATATGACAGCCCCGGAACCTTTTCGGACTATACCGGCGGAATTTTGTTTTACGGCACGGTGGCCCAGGCACAGGAAGAGGGGTATGATCTGGGGACGGAGCTTACGGATGCGGGAAAGGGGGAGACCTTGAGCGCAGAGCAGCTTCTTACGGAGCAGGACAGATATATTCTGATTACGGATCAGCGAGTACAGCTTTACTGCCCGCGTAAGGTGACGCATTTGAGCGCCGGAGCGGCTTTGTCCGAGGATGGCAGTGTGGACGCTTCCCAGACAGATGGAACGGTCTATGTGCTCATGAGAAAGTAAACAGTACGCCCGAGGCGTTGAATGGAGGATATTATGGAGAAGACAATGGACAAAATCGTAGCGCTGGCTAAGGCGAGGGGCTTTGTATATCCCGGCTCTGAAATATATGGGGGGCTTGCCAATACCTGGGACTACGGCAATTTGGGTGTGGAGCTGAAAAATAATGTGAAAAAGGCCTGGTGGCAGAAATTCATACAGGAAAACCCTTATAATGTAGGCGTGGACTGTGCCATTTTAATGAATCCTCAGACATGGGTGGCCAGCGGGCATCTGGGCAGTTTTTCCGATCCGCTTATGGACTGTCGGGAGTGTCATGAGCGCTTCAGGGCAGACAAATTAATAGAGGACTACTGCCAGGAGGAGAAGATCGCTCTTGAGGAAAGCGTGGATGCCTGGAGCCAAGAGAAAATGAAAGATTTTATTGAAGAGCAGAAGGTTCCCTGTCCCAGCTGCGGAAAACATAATTTTACGGATATACGCCAGTTCAACCTGATGTTCAGAACCTTCCAGGGAGTGACGGAGGATGCAAAGAATACGGTGTACTTAAGGCCCGAAACGGCTCAGGGCATTTTTGTAAACTTTAAAAATGTTCAGAGAACCTCCCGAAAAAAGATTCCTTTCGGCATTGGTCAGATCGGAAAATCCTTTCGGAATGAGATTACTCCGGGCAATTTTACGTTTCGGACCAGAGAATTCGAGCAGATGGAGCTGGAGTTTTTCTGCGAGCCTGACTCCGATCTGGAATGGTTCCAATACTGGAGAGGCTTCTGCATCAACTGGCTGAAGAGCCTGGGCATGAAGGACGAGGAGATGAGAGTCAGGGATCATTCTCCAGAGGAGCTTTCTTTTTACAGCAAAGCCACCACAGACATTGAGTTTCTCTTCCCCTTTGGCTGGGGAGAGCTTTGGGGGATTGCGGACAGAACCGATTACGACCTGACCCAGCATGCGAATACTTCCGGGGAGGATCTGTCCTATTACGATGACGAGAGGAAGGAAAAATACATTCCTTACGTGATTGAGCCTTCTCTGGGTGCAGATCGGGTGGTGTTGGCGTTTTTATGCGCTGCATATGATGAAGAGGAGCTGGAAGGAGGAGATATGCGCACGGTGCTCAGATTTCATCCGGCCCTTGCGCCGGTGAAAATCGGCGTGCTGCCCCTGAGCAAAAAGCTGAATGAGGGGGCGGAAAAAATATATACGGAGCTTTCCAAAAAGTACAATTGCGAATTTGACGACAGAGGCAACATCGGGAAGAGATACCGCCGTCAGGACGAGATTGGAACGCCTTTCTGTGTTACCTATGATTTTGATTCCGAGACAGATGGGATGGTCACCGTCCGCTTCCGTGACTCCATGGAACAGGAGAGAGTGGCTATTTCCGGGCTGGACGCTTATTTCGCGGATAAATTTGCATTTTAGCCGGTGGGAAAGGGTTATGCGGGGAGCAGAATCTGGATTCTGCTCTTCTTTGTATATGGGCGGAGACTGCGGAAAGTAGTGGGAATCGGCAGACAGGGAGATTGACATTATGGAATTACTGGAAGTTTTTCAGGTGCTGGGAATCGAACAGACCCGGGATGAGCGTGCCATTAAAACTGCATACAGAGAAAAGCTGTCGGAGACAAATCCGGAAGAAAACCCGGAAGGGTTTAAAAGATTAAGACGTGCCTATGAGCTGGCCTGCGAGTATGCCAAAAAGAGGGAACAGGAGGATACCGGCGGGGAGAGAGATGAAACTCCTTCAGGCTTGTGGGTGGAAAAGGCCGCAGGAATTTATGGGAACATTAATACCAGACAAATGGAGGAGGCGTGGAAGGAGCTTTTTGCAGAAGATGTCTTTATGTCTCTTGAGGAAGAAGAAAACTGCAGGCAAAAGCTGTTATATTTCCTGATGGATCATTTCAGACTGCCCACTCATATCTGGAAGCTCTTTGACAAAAAGCTGGATATCATAAGTGGAGCCGGAAAATTAAGGGAACACTTTCCGGCTGATTTTGTCCGCTATATTGTCAGCAAATGCGAGAGGGGAGAGGATGTGGAGTTTTCTCAGTTTGAGGGAGAGCCCGATGCTCCCTATGATCTTTTTCTGCAGTATTATGACAGATGCTGGCAGGCCATACAGGAGGGAGATCTGAGCCAGGCCGAGGAATACATAAAAAATGCCGACGAATTGAAAATATCTCATCCTGTTATGGAAATATGCCGGGCGAATCTGTCTGTTAAACAGGGAAATCCCAAGGAAGCTATAAAAAATCTGGAAGCGCTCAAGGGACGTTATCCCGGGGACGCCATGATCTGCTACAACACAGCTGAACTTATGTGGAAGAACGGACAAAAAGAAAGGGCGGCTTCCATCTATGAAGAATTAAGGACAGAAAACGCTTCTCATTATATGGCAAATGTGCGGCTGAGCCAATGGTATTATGAACAGGAGCGCTTCAGGGAGGCCAAGAAGTGTGCGGAAACGGTGCTGGCTTCCGGAGCTGACGAGAGCTTTATGATGCTTCTCTCTCAGATCAACCGCGAGATAGAAAAAGATCTGGAGAGAAATTACGAAGGCACAGGGGAGAAGGCGTGGGAGGCTGGACTGGAGCTTGGCTGGTGCTATCTGCAGGATGGCAGGATGTCTGCGGGAATACGTCTGGCGAAGGAGCTGGAGGGAAGAATTCCCCTGGAAAGGGAGGCGGAACGCAAAGGGCTTTTGACCAAGCTTCTGGTTGAGGAGGCAGAATACGAGGAAGCCATCGAGATGTCAAGACTTTGGCAGAATGCTTTGGAACAAAAAATGGAAGAAAATGAAAGCGACGAAGAGAAAGAAAAGAATCAGGATCGCATACGTCAGGCACATTTGATTCGGATGCAAAGCTACAGAAATCTGGGCTATCGGGATAAGGATAAGCTGCCTCTTGCAGTGGCAGAAGCGGAATGCGTCAAAACCGGTACGGCCAGAGACATCGGTTTGCTTTTGGAGATGGCTCAGATATATATGGAGATGGAGGAGTATGAAAAAAGTCTGGAGCTTGTGAGCAGACTGGTTGAGGATTATCAGGTTTATGCGGTTTACGCTACAGCTCTTGAGGTATACAGGAGGCAGTGGAATGCAGCGGGAGTCATTCAGACGGGACGGCAGTGTATTCATTATTTTCCAGGCTATGTGCGTTCTTATGAGCATATGGCAAAGGTGTATCTTGATTTAAAAAATGATCAAGAGCTGAAAAATCTTCTGGAGGAGGCAGGAAAAAACGGTATCAAAAGTGTGATTCTGGACGCTTACCGGTATCAGATGGAGAGAAGAGAGGAGATTCCCAGCGGGGAGGAGCTGGACGGAATGCTGAGCGCCTTTCGCAGACAGTATGCGTCAAAGGTTTCTCAGGGCAGCAGGGAGCTGTATGAGAAAGGCCTGCCTATCCTGACTACTTATCTTTACTGGTTCCCGGGAACATTTATGCTGGTGGAAAGAGGACTTTTTCACAGGGCGGCCCATCATTATGAGGAGGCAAGGGAGGATTTTGAAAAGGCCCTTGCGGAGAATCCGGCTCAGCCATATGCTTTGAACGGACTTAGCTTTGTGTATAAGTATTTGGGCAATTATGAAAAGGCATTGTTTTACATAAAAAAGGCAATCCTGTATAAGGATAAAGAAATCTCACCGGTTATCTACGGGGATATGGGAAACTTGTATCTTCTTCTGGGGGATTATGACAATGCGGCGCAGGCTTACAGGGAGTACGTAAGTCTGGCGGGAAAAGGCGCTTACCAAATGGAAATGCTTGCGGAATGCCTTGCAAAAGCGGGAAAGGCGCAGGAAGCTACAGAGGTGTTAAGGGAGGCGTATCCTGCTGAGAAGGACACAATTATTTTGCAGGACAAAATGATTGCTCTTTATCAGGGGGTTGGGCTTGGACAAGGGGCGCAGGAGCTTTTGGAGCAGTGGGAAAAGCAACTGAAGGAGACGGTTCCCGGCTGGAAGCTGAATTTTTTCGGAAAGCTGCCCAGAGAAAAGGCGACGGAAGCATATAAAAAATTTTACTGCAGAAAGGCATGGCAGGAGCTGATGTTCGGAAGCGGCCAGAGGGCGATGAAATGGTTTGACAGATATGTAGCGGCCTCGGAGCGCAGGGCGTCGGAGCAAAAGAATCATAAGTACGAGGGAGCTTTATGTGACGCTGTTTTCGGCGCAATCTGCTGCGGCGATGAAAAGAGGGGAAAAAAATATGCGGAGAAGTTGAAGAGATGGCTGCTGAAAGAGAAGCAGTCAGACTCAGGGGAATACTACAACAGGGAAAAGGCGCATCTGCAGATTGTTTTTCTGGCGGCCTATTATACGGAATCCATGGAAACATTGGGAGAAATTCTGGATAAGGAAAAGGAGCTGGAAAACTGTCATTTCTGTACGCACTGCATCT
Organism: uncultured Acetatifactor sp.; assembly: GCA_944383825.1. Taxonomy (GTDB): domain Bacteria; phylum Bacillota; class Clostridia; order Lachnospirales; family Lachnospiraceae; genus Acetatifactor. The sequence goes on from CALWRA010000002.1 coordinate 53,951, forward strand.
GCAAGGAACTGGAGGGAGTAAAAATCCTTTACTTGCTTCGGGCGGGAAAAAGGCAGGAAGCCATGGACAGGCTTGAGAGGAACGAAAAAAAGCTTCCTCAGGATGAGTACATGATAGCCATAAGACATATGAAGGGGTAATCTGATATGATAGTAGGAATTGATTTGGGAACAACAAACAGCCTGATCGCCTATTTTACGGAGGAGGGACCGAAAATCATCCCCAACCGCCTGGGGAAGAACCTTACCCCTTCCGTAGTAAGCGTGGACAAGGAAGGCAATGTTTACGTAGGAGAAACCGCAAGGGAGAGGATGAGCCTTTACCCGGATTCCGTGGCCATGGCGTTTAAACGCAGTATGGGCACGGAGCGTATTTATGATTTGAGCGGGCACAGATTTAAGCCGGAAGAGCTTTCCAGCATGGTGCTGCGTTCGCTGAAGGAGGACGCAGAGAGCTTTCTGGGAGAAGAGATTACGGAGGCGGTAATCAGTGTGCCGGCCTATTTTGATGACAAGAGAAGAAAGGCCACGAAGAGAGCTGGAGAGCTGGCGGGATTGAAAGTGGAACGTATGATTTCGGAGCCTACGGCGGCGGCGGTGGCCTACGGATTGTATGATAAGACAAAGGACACCAGATTTTTGGTGTTTGACTTGGGCGGAGGAACCTTTGACGTTTCCGTGCTGGAGCTTTATCACAACATACTAGAGGTAAGAGCCGTGGCCGGTGACAATTATCTGGGAGGTGAGGATTTTACAGAAGTCATGGCGAAGCTTTTTCTGCATAAAAGCGGTCTGCAGATGCAGAAGCTTTCGGAAAAGGATCAGGTCAGACTGTACCGGCAGGCGGAAAAGGCCAAATGCGCCATAAGCGACGGTGAAAAAGTGACAATGACCTTTTTGTACGGTGAGGAGACAAGGGAAGAACAAATCACGGCCAAGGAGTATGAAGAGGCATGTGAAGAGCTTTTGATGAAAATAAGGGAGCCGGTTAAGAAAAGTTTGGCGGATGCGGGACTTAAGCTGAGTGATATAGATGAAGTGCTTCTGATTGGCGGCGCAACAAGGCTGTCTATTGTAAGAGACTTTTTAATCAGGCTGTTCCGCAAATTTCCTGATACTAAGCTGAATCCGGATGAGACGGTGGCTCTTGGTGCCGCCGTGCAGGCAGCCATGAAGGAACGGCGGGAGGAAGTAAAGGAAGTGATTCTTACGGATGTATGCTCCTTTACTCTCGGCACGGAGGTGGTGGTGGAATTTGAGGAAGGGAAGTTTGAAGATGGCAGATTCTGTCCCATTATAGAGCGCAATACAGTGATTCCGGCAAGCCACACGGAGCGGTTGTATACCGCCAGAGATAATCAGGACAGGGTTCGGGTCAGGGTGCTTCAGGGAGAAAGCCGGTTTGCCCGCAACAATCTGTATCTTGGGGAGCTGGAGATTCAGGTTCCTCCCGCACCAAAAGGACAGGAGTCCGTGGATGTAACATATACCTATGACATCAACTCTCTGCTTGAAGTGGAGGTGAAAGTAGTTTCCACCGGGGAAACCAGAAAAATGATTATTAAAGGACAGGACAACCAGATGACTGACGAAGAGATTGCCCGGCGCATGGAGGAGCTGTCCTACCTGAAGATTCAGCCCAGGGATCAGGAGGAAAACAGGCTGGTGCTGCTTCGGGCGGAGCGAATGTATGAGGAGACTTTGGGAGACAGAAGAAAAAAGCTTGATCATTATATCACGGCCTTTGAGACTGCTTTAAAAAAGGGCAATCGTGAGGAGATTGATCATACCCGTGAGGATCTGAATGAGATTTTGGAGCAGGAGGACGAATAAGACATGGGCGGGTGGTGGAAGGCAATTCTGCTGGCTTTGCTGCTGGAGCTGACGCTGTGTCAGTATTCCAGCTGGATGACAGCTTTCAATCAGCCCAAGGAGGCAGAAAATATCAATATATATGCAGGCGGCCAATGGAATGAGGACGGGACGCTCACTGTTGAGGATTCTCTGAGACTGGAAATTTCCGAAATCAACTGCGAAGTAAACGCTCTGAAAGTAAGATTTACGAGAATGAACGCGGACGGCGTTGAAAAGGAACCTGTAACGACAGTGTCTGTGTATGCCAGAGATGAGGCGAACGAGGATTACTACGTATTGCCGGACAGGCAGATTTTGAAAGACGTGTCCAAAAGCCAGTATATGAAGCTTCACCTGTCGGGAGACTGCAAAAGCCTTGTGATTTCCTTTGCAGCTCCCCAGGGGGATATCATCAGAATTGACGAAATTTTGATAAATCCAAGAATACCTGTGAGCTTTTCGCCTCTTCGTCTGCTTCTTCTTACTCTGACGATTTTTTTTATCTGTGCTGCCCGTGTAAGGGGAAGGCATTATGCCGTTATGTGGTCCGAGAACTCACGACTGCAGAAAACCGTTACTCTTGGGGTGATACTTCTGCAGATAGGGCTATTTGCCGGAACCGTTTTTCTAAATCCGGTTTTCAGCAATGTGGAGTGGGAGCATCATATGCAGTACCATAGGCTGGCGGAGGCGTTGTCCCAGGGGAGGCTTTATCTGGAAGAGCAGCCGCCGGCGTTTCTTTCATCCATGGAAAATCCTTATGATTTTGTGATGCGGGATAAAATGGCGGAGAGTGCCGGAGAAAGCTACCTTTGGGATGTGGCTTATTTTGAAGGAAAGTATTATGTATACTTCGGTGTAGTTCCGGTAATTCTGTTTTACCTGCCCTGGTATCTGGCCACAGGAACACCTTTTCCCACTCATCTGGGCATCCTGATTACAGGCATTGGGTTTATTCTGGCTGCGTTTTGGCTTTCCGGAAACCTTGTCAGGAAATATTTCAAAAAAGGAGTTCCTTATCTGGGGTGGCTGCTTGGTACTCTTTTGATGATAAACGGCTGCGGAGCCCTGACGATCATGCGCAGGCCGGATTTTTACTCTCTTCCCATCCTGCTTGCCGTGACGCTTTCTGTGTTCGGCATAGGCTGCTTCATTTCCTCTCTGAGTGAAAACCAGGTGACGGCCTGGAAGCTGGTTGCAGGAGCTCTCAGCATGGCGCTGGTGGCAGGGTGCCGCCCGCAGCTTCTTTTGGGATCGCTTCTGGCTATTCCTATTTTCTGGGATGCAGTGTTTCAAAAAAGTCTGTTGTTTTCCAAAAACAGCAGAGGAAGGACTGCGCTTGCAATGCTTGCCTATGGGGTGGTGGGAGCGTTTTTGATGTTCTATAATTTCAAGCGGTTTGGCTCTCCCTTTGATTTTGGGGCAACCTATAACCTGACGACCAATGATATGACAAGAAGGGGATTTGAGCTGGGGCGTCTTCCGCAGGCGTTCTTTCTCTATCTGCTCCAGCCCCCTGCTCTCTCGGCGAGATTTCCCTATTTGCAGCTGACCTCTCAGTGGACCTCCTATATGGGGAAGGCGATCACCGAAGGTACCTTCGGGGGATTTCTGCCGGCGAATCTGATGGCTGCCTCCTCTTTGTGGTTTCTGGGCAGAAAAAAATGGTTTTCCAGCAGAACCCTGTACTGGACAGCCGCGCTGGCAGCGGTCCTGGGAATTTTGGTGGTCTGTATTGACGCCCAGGCTGCTGGAGTTCTGCTTCGGTACTTCAGTGATTTTGGCTGGCTGTTTTATCTTACCGCGCTGATTGCCTGGTTTGCCGCATGGGAGCATAACAGAGGCTCATTTGACAGGACGATTCTGCTACGCCTTGGAATGAATGCCGCTTTTGCGGCGACCATGGCCTTTTCTCTGCTCTTATTGTTTACGGACAACTCGGATGCTTTGGTGAATACGGCGCCTGACGTTTTTTACCGTTTTTACTATGAACTTGCCTTTTGGGTGTAATCGGTTTGTTCTTGACGCGGACATTTCAGCTATATATAATTATAAAATGCAAGGAATCGGAAAATAGGAGGATAAATCCCATGAAACCATATGGCGTAAATGAACTGCGGAGGATGTATCTTGACTTTTTTGAGAGCAAGGGGCATCTGAAGATGAAAAGCTTTTCTCTTGTGCCTCATAACGATAACAGTCTTTTGATCATCAATTCTGGAATGGCTCCCTTAAAGCCTTATTTTACCGGACAGGAGATACCCCCAAAAAAGAGAGTGACTACCTGTCAGAAATGTGTGAGAACCGGGGATATTGAAAATGTGGGAAAAACTGCCAGACACCTGACCTTTTTTGAGATGCTCGGCAATTTTTCCTTTGGAGATTATTTCAAGCAGGAGGCCATTGCCTGGAGCTGGGAGTTTTTGACTCAGATAATCGGTATGGAGCCGGACAGGCTGTACCCCTCCATATACTGCGAAGATGATGAAGCCTTTGAGATCTGGACTAAGGAAATCGGTATTCCGGAGGAAAGAATCACCCGTTTTTACCGGGATGAGAACGGTAAATGCGACAATTTCTGGGAGCACGGGGCAGGTCCCTGTGGTCCCTGCTCCGAGATCTACTATGACAGAGGCATAAAATACGGCTGCGGTAAACCGGACTGCAAGGTTGGCTGTGACTGTGACCGTTTTATGGAAGTATGGAATAATGTGTTTACGCAGTTTGACAACGACGGTCAGGGACATTATACCGAGCTGGCTCAGAAGAATATTGACACGGGGATGGGGCTGGAGCGTCTTGCGGTTGCAGTGCAGGATGTGGATTCTGTATTTGACATCGACACCATGAAGGCTATCCGGGACCGCATCTGCGGGATAGCAGGAACCGCTTACCGCGAGGATGAGGCAAAGGATGTATCTATCCGGCTGATTACGGATCATATCCGATCCTCTACCTTTATGATCAGCGATGGAATTATGCCCTCCAATGAGGGGAGGGGCTATGTCCTGCGCCGTCTGATCAGAAGAGCGGCAAGGCACGGAAGGCTTTTGGGAATTCATGGGAAATTTCTGGCAGAACTGAGCAGGACTGTCATTCGGGAGAGTAAGGACGGCTATCCGGAGCTGGAGGAAAAGCAGGACTTTATTTTGAACGTTCTGACTCAGGAAGAGGATAAATTTGATAAAACCATTGATCAGGGGCTGAGCATACTGAATGAAATGGAAGAGGACATGAAGAAAGCAGGCGCTTCTCAGCTGGCGGGAGAGAATGCCTTTAGGCTGTATGACACCTATGGCTTTCCTTTGGATCTGACGGAGGAGATTCTGGCGGAAAAAGGCTTCGCTATCGACCATGCGGGTTTTGCCGCCTGTATGGAAAAACAGAAGGAGCAGGCGCGAAAAGCCCGTAAGGTAACGAACTATATGGGAGCCGACGTTACGGTTTACGAGTCCATTGATCCGACTATAACCACAGAATTTGTAGGTTATGACAGACTCCAACATGAATCCAGAATTACTGCTCTGACCACAGAGACGGAGCTTGTGGAGGCTTTGACGGATGGCCAGGTGGGCACTGTTGTTGTGGAGGAGACCCCATTTTATGCCACTATGGGCGGACAGAACGGAGACATCGGAGTGATTGCCACTGCAGATGGCAGCTTTGAGGTGAAGGAGACCATCCATCTGCTCGGAGGAAAGGTGGGGCATATCGGCACTGTCACCCATGGAATGCTGAAAGTGGGCGATACGGCATCTCTTACGGTGGATGCCCGAAAAAGGGCGGACACCTGTAAAAATCACAGCGCGACCCATCTGCTTCAGAAGGCGCTCAGGGAGGTGCTGGGCACCCACGTGGAGCAGAATGGCTCCTATGTGGACGGAGAAAGGCTCCGCTTTGACTTTAGCCATTTTGCCCCGATGACTCAGGATGAGATTCGAAAGGTGGAAGAACTGGTGAACGAACAAATTTCAGCAAACCTTCCTGTGGTCACTCGCATCATGAGTCTCGAAGAGGCTAAAAAGTCGGGCGCAATGGCTCTCTTTGGAGAAAAATACGGTGAGAGCGTGCGCGTGGTGAAAATGGGAGATTTCTCTACGGAGCTCTGCGGCGGTACTCATGTGGCAAACACCGGTTCCATAACGGCATTTAAGATCGTCTCTGAAAACGGTGTGGCAGCAGGCGTCCGCAGAATCGAAGCTCTGACGGGAAACGGAGTTTTTGCATATTACAGGAGCCTGGAGAAGATTCTGGAGGAGGCGGGCAGGATCATGAAGACGGCTCCCGCCTCATTGCCGGAAAAATGTGAGCATGTGATGACTCAGCTAAAAGAGCTTTCCTCTGAGAATGAATCTTTAAAAAGTAAGGCTGCAAAGGAAGCTCTGGGAAATGTCATGGACAGCGTAAAGGAAGTTAAGGGTGTGAAGCTTCTTGCCGCAAATGTGGACAATGTGGATATGAACGGTTTACGGGATCTTGGAGACCAGCTGAAGGAAAAGCTGGGCGAGGGAGTTGTGGTGCTTCTTTCCAATCAGGGCGGCAGGGTCAATATGATTGCCATGGCTACCCAGGCGCCCCTGAACGCCGGCGCTCATGCAGGTAATCTGATTAAGGGAATTGCTGCTCTCGTTGGCGGCGGCGGTGGAGGACGTCCTAATATGGCTCAGGCCGGCGGAAAAAATCCGGAGGGCATTCCAGCGGCTATAGCAGAGGCGGAAAAGGTGCTGGAAGCGCAGCTTTCCTGAAAAGCTGTCTCTGCTTTTCCGGCAGAGACAGGCAAGTCGTTATAAGATGTCTGCTCAATGGAAAAAAATAGTTGACGAATCAAATTTTTGTGCTATAATGTTTAATGTGCACGTGGTAAGAGCGTTGTACATAAAGAATAACCCAATCAGTCATGTTACTAGAGGGACTGAAGGGAGGTCGGGTGCAGTTATGTCAAACGTAATCGTAAAAGAGAACGAGACTTTGGATAGCGCGTTGCGTCGCTTCAAGAGAAGCTGTGCAAAAGCTGGTATTCAGCAGGAGATTCGCAAGAGAGAGCATTACGAGAAGCCTAGCGTAAAGCGTAAGAAGAAGTCCGAAGCGGCAAGAAAACGTAAATATAATTAGTGAACAAAAGTCCTTAGTCGGTCACGACCGGGGACTTTGTGTTTTGACAACAAAAGGTACGTGGCGTACAGGTTGTCGCTGCAAAATAAGTCCGGATAAAACCGAGGGGTGGATTGTAATGTGGACAAGAGAAATATTCGGAACGGATGTGTATCATCTTGTGGCGGCCTTTGTAATTTACAGCATTTTGGGCTGGTTTGTTGAGTCCGTCTATATGTCGTTCTGCAATCGCAGGGTGACCAACAGGGGATTTGCAAAAAGTCCCTTTTGTCCAATCTATGGCTTTGGGGCTGTAATTGGGTATCTTCTTCTTGGTCCATTAAAAGGCCAGTATGTAAAACTGTATCTGGCGGGGGCCATATTGGCTACTGTCTTTGAGTATCTGGTGGGACGGCTGATGATCCGTCTTTTTGGCCAGCTTTGGTGGGATTATGAGAAAAAGCCGTTTAACTTTCAGGGAATCATCTGTCTGGAAAGTACTGTATGCTGGGGATTTTATGCTGTAGGCATTGTGCATTTTCTGCACGACGTAGTAAACCGTCTGATCGATTCCGTCAGATTTGATTACGGCGTAAGAACTCTTCATGTGATTTTACTGATTGTGGCGGTGGATTACATAATCCAGCTTCTGAAGGCTTTTCATGTGGATGTGAAAGAAAAGCGAGAGCAGATTGCGGACAAATGTTATTCTTTTATCGCGAGGTGGTATTAATCTTGGCCGAGAGGAATATCAGGAGCTGCGTTTCCATATTCTTTATTATAAGAAAATATGGGAGCGTGGCTTTTTTATGTGTGGGAGAAGGACAATAGCGGCATTTTGTCTGTGCATTGCTGTATTTTTGAGTACGGGCTTCAGGGCCCAGGCCAATGTGAGCATAACGGCGCCCTCTGCAATTTTGATAGAGGCATCCACAGGACAGATTATTTTTGAACAGAATGCAACGGAGCGAAGGAGCCCTGCCAGCATTACCAAGATTATGACGCTTTTGCTTGCCTTCGAGCAGCTGGAGGCTGGGAAAATAAGTCTGGATGATCAGGTGACTACAAGCGAGTATGCCAGCTCTATGGGAGGCTCTCAGGTTTTCCTGGCAGCCGGGGAGGTCCAGACTTTGGATACGATGCTGAAGTGCATTGCAGTGGCTTCCGGAAATGATGCCAGTGTGGCTGTGGCTGAGCATATTGCCGGCAGCGAAGCGGCGTTTGTGGAAATGATGAATGGAAAAGCAGCGGAATTGGGAATGACAGACACTCATTTTGAAGACTGCTGCGGCCTTACGGATTCCGACAATCATTATTCCTCAGCCAAGGATATCGCCATTATGTCCAGGGAATTGATTACAAAATATCCCAAGGTTTTTGATTACACTACCATATGGATGGAGGATATTACCCATGTGACCAAGCAGGGGAGCAGCACCTTTACTCTGACCAGCACAAATAAACTGCTGAAACAATATCAATGGACCACGGGATTGAAAACAGGCTCCACATCAAAGGCAAAATATTGTGTATCCGCAACGGCGAGCAAGGATGGCATTGATTTAATTGCTGTTATTATGGCGGCTCCGGATTATAAGATTCGTTTTCAGGACGCTCAGACACTTCTGACTTACGGCTATAACGTATGCGACCTGTACATAGATGAAAATCAGGACAGCCTGCAGCCTCTTTTGGTGGAAGGAGGAGTGTCCGATGAGGTGAATGTAAAGTATGCGGGAGAATTCCGGTATTTGGATACACAGGGGAATGTGTTGGACGGGGTGGAAAAAGTTATTGAGCTGCCACAGACCGTAAGCGCTCCTGTTGAAGAGGGCGCTGAAGTCGGAAAGGCAACATATTTTCTGGATGGAGCGCAGCTGGGGAGCGTGCCTATATTGTATGCGGAAAGTATAGAAAAAGCAAAATATCCGGATTATCTGAAAAAAATATTTGGCTTTTTCCTTTTGTAAACGGATGGAATATGCTAAAATGAAAAAGACGCCCTGATCAGAGGCTGCTTTTGCGAGGAGTACAATGTTTGATATTTTGTTTACAATATTAGGTGTTTTGGCGCTGATCTGCCTGTGGGTTTTAATATTTGACAGCAACCGTTTTGTGGTGGTGCATCACAAAATAGAGGATGAGCGTATTAAAGAGGTATGCCGGGGAGTGGTTCTGGCAGATCTCCATAACAAATGCTATGGAAGGGAAAACGAAAGGCTGCTTGAAGCCATTAGACAGTGCAGGCCGGATTTTATTCTGGTGGCAGGAGATATGCTGACTGCTAAGCCCGGGAAAAATCCCGGAGCGGCTCTGCATTTTTTAAAGCTTCTTGCGGCCGAATATCCGGTTTACTATGGAAACGGCAATCATGAACATCGTCTGAAGCTGTACCCCCAAAAATACGGACGGATGGGGGAGGATTATGAGAGGGCGTTAAAAGAAATGGGGATCCGGCTTTTGGTCAATTCCCATATTTCTCTGCCAAATCATGGAATCGTGATTTATGGGTCGCAGATAGACAAGCAGTATTATAAGAGATTCCGAGTGGCACACATGGACGGCGGGTATCTGAGGAAGCTTTTGGGAAAGCCGGACCGGAACAGCTATAATATCCTGATAGCGCATAATCCAGACTATTTCCCACAGTATGCGGATTGGGGTGCGGATCTGACGCTTTCCGGTCATGTGCACGGCGGTATGGTGAGAATTCCCATTTTGGGCAAAGGCGTGGTGTCTCCGGGAATTCGTTTTTTTCCAAAGTATGATGGAGGCATATTTTACCGGGGCAGAGCATTGATGCTTTTAAGCAGAGGGCTTGGAATGCACACCATTCCCATCAGACTGTTTAATCCGGCGGAGGTGCTGGCGGTGGACTTTGCGCCGAAACAGTGAATTTGTAGAATCAAGCGAGGCAAGACTGATTATGGCAATACCTGTAAAGCTGGAAGTGTTTGAAGGCCCCTTGGACCTGCTGCTTCATCTGATCGATAAAAATAAAATAGACATATATGATATTCCGATTACAGAGATTACGGAACAGTATCTGGACTATATCAAACAGATGCAGAAGAGTGACATGAATGTGATGAGCGAATTTCTGGTGATGGCGGCCACCCTTATTGACATTAAATGCAGGATGCTGCTTCCGAAAGAGGTAAATGAGGAAGGAGAGGAGGAGGATCCCAGAGCGGAGCTTGTTCAAAAGCTATTGGAGTACAAAATGTATAAATATATGTCTCTGGAATTAAAGGACCGACAGGTGGATGCCGCCAGGAATCTGTACAGACGGCAGAAACTTCCGGAGCAAGTGGCCGCATACAGGCCTCCCATAGATTACCAGGAGCTTTTGGGAGATATGACGCTGTCAAGACTTCATGAGATTTTTAAGTCGCTGGTTAAGCGCCAGGAGGATAAAATAGACCCCATTAGAAGCAGATACGGCAATATTGAGAAAGATGAAATCGATATGGAGGCAAAGACCCTGTATGTAGAGGCATATGCAAGGGAGCATAAAAGCTTCAGCTTCCGAAGGCTTTTAGAAAAACAGTCCAGCAAAATGGAAATGATCGTTACCTTTCTGATTATTCTGGAGCTGATGAAGACGGGGAAAATCAATATCAGTCAGGAGAATATTTTTGACGATATTATTATAACTTCCAACGTGGCCTAGGAAAAATTCCGGGGAGGAAGGGAAGAGTTGGAACTACGGCTTGCGCGGTGCAGGCGGACAGGAGCGGATACATAGATGGAAAGAGAAAAGGCGCATGCCGTTATCGAGGCTGTGTTGTTTGCCATGGGAGACTCCGTGGAAATAAGCAGGCTGGCTGAGGTGATAGAAGAAGACTCCGGGACTACAAGGGAAATTCTGGAAGAAATGTCAGAAAGATATGATAAGGATAACAGGGGTATTATGCTGACGCAGTTTGAAAATGCGGTTCAACTGTGCACAAAGCCGGAGATGTACGAATACCTGGTTAAAATAGCAAGAACTCCTCGGAGAATAACGCTGACAGATACAGTTCTGGAGACGCTTTCCATAATCGCGTACAAGCAGCCTGTAACAAGAGCGGAGATTGAAAGAGTGCGTGGAGTGAGCTGTGACCACGCTATAAACAAGCTTTTGGAATACGATCTGATCACAGAGCTGGGACGCCTGGATGCGCCCGGACGTCCTCTTTTGTTTGGGACAACGGAACAGTTTTTGCGAAGCTTTGGCGTAAAGAGTCTGGAGGAGCTTCCGGAACTAAACCCTGTTCAGGTGGAGGAATTCAAACAGCAGGCTCAGGCAGAGGTTGAGCTGCAGCTGGACGTATAACGGTGGAGATCCGGGAAGACCTTTGGCTGGGAGAGTTGGGAATAGTCCGGATATTCTGGGCATATATTAGTAAAAAATCCCGGAAAGAATTTTGTATATGATAAGAAGGAAAATAGCGGGGGCGCTGGCAGGCATATTGTTTTTCTGCATGCAGGCGCCTCTTTTTGTGGCTGCACAGGACATACAGGAAGAGAACGACCCTGCGGCGGACATCTCTTTGTACGCTACTTCTGCGGCCTTGATTGATGCAGAGTCGGGAAGAGTGCTCTATGGGAAGAATGCAGATACTCCTATGGCCATGGCCAGCACAACCAAGATTATGACATGTATAATCGTATTGGAAAGCGGCAGTCTGGAGGATACGTTGCAGGTTTCCTCCTACGCCGCAAGCATGCCGAAGGTAAAGCTGTACCTGAAGAAGGGAGAGACTTATCAGGTAAAAGATCTGCTTTATTCTCTGATGCTGGAGTCTCACAATGATTCTGCCGTGGCTCTTGCGGAGCATATTGGGAAAAGGTATCTTTCCGAGGAACTGCAGTCTAAGGATACCTCAGAATTTACTTCGGAGGAGAGCAAAACGGCGGTGGCGGCCTTTGCCTCTTTGATGAACGCAAAAGCCAGGGAGCTGGGTTGTGAAAATACTTATTTTATTACGCCGAATGGACTGGATGCCACGGAAACAATTACCTTGAGCAATGGGGAGACGGTGGAAAGGGAGCACTGCACCACGGCATGTGAGCTTGCCCGGATTATGGCTTATTGTATTGGAAAATCCCCCCAAAAGGATATGTTTCTGCAGATAACAAGAACGGCCAATTATAGCTTTTCTGCAAACGGAAGAAGCTTTTCCTGCACAAATCATAACGCCTTCCTGAGCATGATGGAGGGAGCGCTGAGCGGTAAGACAGGTTTTACAAATAAGGCGGGCTATTGCTATGTGGGAGCCCTTTCCAGTCAGGGAAGAACCTTTGTGGTGGCGCTTTTGGCCTGCGGCTGGCCCAATAACAAAAACTATAAATGGAGCGATACGAAAGAGCTTATGCAGTACGGTGTGGATAACTACTTTTACCGTGATTTTTCCGCCGAGGGAACGGCCTTTGACCCGGGAAGGCTTTCTCCCATCCCCGTGGAAAACGGAAGGACAACGGTTCTCGGAGAGACTGCGTACACTGAGCTTCAAATACAGGAAGGACAAAGCGGCGCCCCAGGACTCCTTCTTAGGGGAGATGAAAATGTTCAGGTGGAATATCAAGTGAAAGATAATCTTCAGGCCCCGGTTGAGAGCGGGGAAGAGGTGGGAAATATTTACTACATAGTGGATGATACCATTTACAGAAAGGACGCCATTGTAACAGTGCAAAACGTTGAAAAAATCGACTTTTCATGGTGCTGCAGACAGATCTGCCAACGGTTCCTGCAAAAGAATGCCGGGTAAAGGCAGGAAATGTAAATTTTGTGAAAAAAAATGCAATTCGTTCTTTGCGAGTTGCTTTTTTTATGGTATACTACTACCGACATTAATCATGGGGGCATTTGCGTTATTTTGAAAATGCAACCTTTATTAATTTGTTTTTATATATTTCTATAATAAATGGAGGGCTGAGAGCATGAGTACTACTTCAAAAGCGAGTCAAAGAATAACAGCTTTACTCGACGACAACAGTTTCGTTGAAATCGGCGGACTTATAACTGCAAGAGCCACTGATTTTAACATGAAACCCAATGAAACTCCTTCGGACGGATGCATTACCGGCTATGGAGTAATCGACGGTAATCTCGTGTATGTGTACAGTCAGGATGCGTCCGTTATGAACGGTACCATCGGCGAAATGCACGCGAAAAAGATTTCCAATCTTTATGATCTGGCAATGAAAACAGGTGCGCCTGTCATTGGTCTGATTGATTCCGCCGGGCTTAGACTTCAGGAGGCTACTGACGCCCTTGCGGCATTTGGTGAAATTTATCTCAAGCAAACACTTGCATCAGGAGTAATTCCTCAGATCACTGCTATTTTCGGCGCCTGCGGCGGCGGACTCGGGTTATTTCCCACACTGACTGACTTCACTTTTATGGAAGAGAAGAATGCAAAATTATTCGTAAATTCCCCCAACGCTCTGGATGGAAATGTAATTACAAAATGTGACTCATCTTCTGCAGCATTTCAGTCAAAGGAGAGCGGTATTGTGGATGTGGTGGCTGATGAGCCCTCTATCCTTGCCGGAATCAGGGAACTGATCGGGTTTCTGCCTGCCAATAATGAGGACAACCTAAGCTTTGACGACTGCACTGACGACTTAAACCGCGCGAGCGCAGAGCTGGCCGGCTGTGTGGGTGACACATCCATTGCGCTTGCCGTTCTGGGTGATGATCATCGCTTCTTCGAGCTGAAGGCAGACTATGCAAAGGACATGGTAACCGGCTTTATCAAACTGAATGGCGTAACCGTGGGCGCTGTGGCAAATCGCTGTGAAATCTGTGATGAAGAAGGGAAAGTTGCGGAAAAAATGGACGCGGTTCTGACCAAAAAGGGCTGCGAAAAAGCGGCCGATTTCGTTAATTTCTGCGATGCCTTCGGCATTCCTGTTCTCACTCTGACTAACGTAAAGGGATACGAAGCAACCCTCTGCTCTGAAAAGGGAATTGCAAAGGCAGCTGCGAAGCTTACATATGCTTTTGCGAATGCAACCGTTCCCAAGGTGAACGTGATTATCGGAAAGGCGTATGGAACTGCTTATATTGTAATGAACTCCAAATCCATTGGCGCAGACATTACAATGGCATGGCCGGATGCGCAGGTCGGAACCATGGACAGTAAGCTGGCTGCTAAAATTATGTATGATGGACAGGGGGCTGATGTGATCAATGAGAAGGCTGCAGAGTATCAGGAGCTTGCATTGAATGCAAACAGCGCTGCCAGGAGAGGATATGTGGATCAGATCGTGGAGGTGGCCGACACTAGAAAATATGTGATCGGCGCTTTTGAAATGCTGTTCACAAAAAGTGAGGAACGTCCTGCAAAAAAACACGGAACAGTCTAGAAAGGGTGATTATAAAATGAAGAAATTTTTTGCTTTAGTATGTATGATTACCTGTATCTTTGGTCTGACGGCCTGTGGAAGCGAAAAGGCGCTGACGGAATATGAGCAGCAGAAGGTAGATTATGCAGAACAGCTTGCGGCCCAGAGAGTGGTTCCGCTGCTGGTGAATTTTATGGATGATGCTGCTGCAGGCACCTTTGCCGAGAATACAAACGAGGAGATTGAATACATCTTCAGCAATGATTATAGCATGAATGTGGATGGATATGCCGTGGCGTCCGCCATAGAATCATACCATTCTGCAGCGCAGGATATGGGAAGCGTAGTGGGTATCGGAGAAGCCCAGGCCCGGATTGACGATGACCAGATTGTCGTATATGTGCAGGTGGACGGTGAAAAAAAGGACGCGCAGGCAGAGGTTATCTTCTCCAATGACATGTTTATGATTCTGGAATCTTCGGCTTTAAATCCGGTATCTTCCATGGGAGAGCTGATGACAGGCGCGACGATGAACACTCTGGTGGGCATGGGCACTGTATTCTGCGTGCTGATTCTGATCTGTCTGATTATTTCCTGTTTTAAGTTTATTGGAAAAGCGCAGAACACAACTTCAAAGAAGGCTTCGGAGGAAGAGAAGAGCGCGCCAGTGGAGCAGAAGGAAGCTCCGGTCATTGTACAGGAGGAAGTTTATGAAGAAACAGACGATCTGGAGCTGGTTGCAGTGATAGCGGCGGCCATAGCCGCAAGCGAAGGAACGTCTTCTGTGGATGGCTTTGTGGTGAGATCAATCCGTAAGATCAGAAGAAGATATTAATAGCGGATGAATGAAATTTTAATATATGGAGGAATTAAGAAATGAAAAATTATACCATTACCGTTAACGGAAACGTATACGACGTAGTTGTAGAGGAAGGTGCTTCCGTTCAGGCAGCAGCAGCTCCTGTGGCGCCTGCAGCGCCCAAAGCGCCCGCACCTGCGCCAAAGGCAGCGCCCGCTGCACCGGCTCCTAAGGCACCCGCGGCTCCTGCGGCGCCCAAAGCAGCAGGAAGCGTTAAGATTGAAGCGGGAGCGGCAGGCAAGATCTTTAAAATTGAGGCAAGCGTAGGACAGGCAGTGAAGGCGGGCGATCCCGTAGTGATTCTGGAAGCTATGAAGATGGAGATTCCCGTTGTGGCTCCCCAGGATGGAACAGTGGCAAGCATTGATGTGGCAGTTGGAGATTCTGTTGAAGCAGGCGCTGTGCTGGCTACCATGAATTAGTCAGAAGAACTGATACAGCGAAATAAACAACAGGAGGTCAACAAATGGAATATATAAGTACTACGCTGAACAACCTGGTTCATCAAACGGCGTTCTTCAGTCTTACCTGGGGAAATTTCGTTATGATTCTGGTTGCTTGTGTTTTCCTTTATTTAGCAATTCGCCACGGATTTGAGCCTCTGCTTTTGATTCCGATCGCTTTCGGAATGCTGCTTGTAAACATTTACCCGGATATTATGATCAGTCCGGACGAGGCGGCAAACGGAGCAGGTGGAATGCTGTGGTATTTCTATAAGCTGGACGAACTGGCGATTCTGCCCTGCCTGATTTTCCTGGGGGTAGGAGCAATGACGGATTTCGGACCGCTGATCGCGAACCCTCAGAGCTTTTTGCTTGGGGCTGCGGCACAGTTCGGTATTTTTGCGGCATATTTCGGAGCCATTGCGCTGGGCTTCAATGATATGGCGGCAGCGGCGATCTCCATTATCGGAGGAGCGGATGGACCTACATCCATCTTCTTGGCCAATAAGTTGGGACAGACAGCTATTCTGGGCCCTATTGCCGTAGCGGCATACTCCTATATGTCTCTGGTGCCGATTATTCAGCCGCCCATTATGAAGCTCCTGACAACGGAGAAGGAGCGCAAAATCAAAATGGCGCAGCTGCGTCCGGTTTCCAAGCTGGAAAAAATTCTTTTCCCGATCATTGTTACCATTGTAGTGTGCTTGATTCTTCCTACCACGGCTCCCCTGGTGGGCATGCTGATGCTGGGAAATCTGTTTAAGGAGTCCGGAGTGGTAAGACAGCTGACGGATACCGCATCCAACGCTATGATGTATATTGTGGTGATTATGCTGGGCACGTCCGTTGGAGCAACCACCAGCGCAGAGGCATTTATCAACGCAGACACGCTTAAGATCGTTGCTCTGGGGCTGATTGCATTTATGTTCGGAACAGCGGCAGGCGTCCTTTTCGGTAAACTGATGTGTGTTGTAACAAAGGGCAAGGTAAATCCTTTGATCGGTTCTGCAGGCGTATCGGCGGTGCCCATGGCGGCTCGTGTGTCCCAGAAGGTAGGAGCGGAGGCAGATCCTACCAATTTCCTGCTGATGCATGCAATGGGACCGAATGTTGCCGGTGTGATCGGTACGGCCGTGGCGGCCGGAACCTTTATGGCTATCTTCGGAGTTTTCTAAGCAGATATAACATTAAAATAAAAATGGAGGAATTAGGTAAATGTCAGAACAAGTAAAAAAACCGATTAAAATTACGGAAACCATATTACGTGATGCACACCAGTCTCTGATTGCCACCAGAATGCCCACTGAGTTTATGTTGCCCATTGTGGACAAAATGGATCAGGTGGGATACCATTCCGTAGAGTGCTGGGGCGGGGCGACCTTTGACGCTTCCCTTCGTTTTCTGAAAGAAGATCCTTGGGACAGACTCAGAAAGCTGCGCGACGGCTTTAAAAATACAAAGCTTCAGATGCTTTTCCGCGGTCAGAATATACTGGGATACAGGCCCTATGCGGATGACGTGGTGGACTATTTTGTACAGAAGTCTATCTCAAATGGTATTGATATCATCCGTATTTTTGATTGCCTGAACGATCTGCGTAATCTTCAGGAGGCGGTAAATGCCACCAATAAATTTAAGGTTCAGGAAGGAAGAGGGCATGCCCAGGTTGCTCTCTCATATACTTTGGGCGACGCGTATACCCTGGAGTACTGGACCGATATGGCAAAGAAAATTGAGGAAATGGGAGCGGACTCTATCTGCATTAAGGATATGGCGGGGCTTTTGGTTCCGTACAAGGCGACAGAGCTGATTACGGCGATGAAGAGTGCTACAAAGCTTCCTATTCAGCTGCACACTCACTATACGTCCGGTGTTGCCAGCATGACCTACTTAAAGGCTGTGGAAGCGGGCGTGGATGTGATTGATACGGCCATCAGCCCCTTCGCAATGGGCACTTCTCAGCCTGCTACGGAGGTTATGGTAGAAACCTTTAGGGGAACCCCTTATGATACAGGTCTGGATCAGAACCTTCTTGCGGAAATTGCAGATTATTTCCGCCCTTACAGAGACGAATGCCTTGCAAACGGCCTTCTCAATCCCAAGGTTATGGGTGTGGATATCAAGACTTTGCTTTATCAGGTGCCCGGCGGTATGCTTTCTAACATGGTAAGCCAGTTGAAGGAACAGAATGCGGAAGACAAATATTATGATGTGCTCAAGGAAATTCCCAGAGTGCGCAAGGATTTGGGCGAGCCTCCTCTTGTTACGCCGTCTTCCCAGATCGTTGGTACCCAGGCGGTATTCAATGTGCTTATGGGTGAGCGTTACAAGATGGCTACAAAGGAGACCAAGGCGGTTCTGCGCGGTGAATATGGGCAGACTGTAAAGCCCATGAGCCAGGAGGTAATAGACAAGGTTATTCCCGGCGAGGAGAGAATTACCTGCCGCTACGCGGATCTTTTGGATAATGAGCTTGACAAGCTGGAGAGCGAGATGAAGGAATGGAAGCAGCAGGATGAGGATGTGCTCAGCTATGCGCTGTTCCCTCAGGTGGCTACGGAATTTTTCAAATACCGTCAGGCTCAGCAGGAAAAAGTGGATATGACCCAAGCGGATACAAAAAACGGAGCATATCCTGTGTAAATAGCGGCTATTCGGTTTGATTTATGAACCATGGCGGCAGAGGGGCTGTTGCGGAGAGACTGAGAAATCGGTCGTTCTGCGACAGCTTCTTTTTCCCATCCTGCATTTTCGGAAAATACTGCATTGAATGAAGGAGTCCGGCGTTTATGGATAAAGGCAGCGAAGTATTGGGCATGATCAGTGAAAAATATATGGGGATGAGCAAAAGCCATAAAGCCATTGCTGAATATATCCTGGAACATTATGATCAGGCCGTGTTTATGACTGCGGCAAAGCTCGGAGAAGCTCTTGGAGTAAGCGAATCCACAGTGGTAAGGTTTTCATCGGCGGTGGGATTTTGCGGTTATCCCGAATTTCAGAAAGCGCTGGAAGAATGCGTAAAAAGCAAGCTAAATCAAATGCAGAAGATAGACGCCAAATACGGCAGACGACCGCAGTCGGAGGTTTTGGCTTCCGTAATTGCGGCGGATATTGAGAAGCTGCAGCATACGATGCAGCATATTGATCCTCACGCATTTGAGACGGCGGTGGATATTATTCTTGAGGCTGAGACCATTTATATTATGGGGCTTCGCAGCAATGAGCCTCTTGCGGCTTTTCTTCATTTTTATCTGAATATGATCAGAAGAGGAGTGGTGCTCATAAACACCACCAGCATAAGCGAGACCTTCGAACAAATGATACGTATTAGAGAGAAGGACTGCTTTATCGGAATCAGCTTTCCGAGATATTCCATGCGGACGCTGAAGGCCATGGAGTTTGCAAACGACAGAAACGCCAAAGTGATTGCAATTACGGACTCGGCCCATTCACCAATGAACCTATACTCCTCCTGTAACCTGCTGGCGAGGAGTGATATGGTTTCCATTGTGGACTCTCTGGTGGCGCCTTTAAGCGTAATGAATGCGCTGGTGGTGGCGCTTTGCCTGAAACGCCCCCGGGAAGTCAGGGAAAATCTGGAAATTTTGGAGGAAACCTGGAATAATTATCAGGTTTATCTCAATGATGAAATCAATTTTATTGATGATGAGCCGACACTGAATGATTCGCTGAAGAAAGAAACATAAGCCGGGTAAAGATAAGATGGGTAAAATAATTGTAATAGGAGGCGGCGCGGCCGGAATGATGGCAGCAGCCGTAGCTGCTGGACAGGGACATGAGGTGTGCCTTCTGGAGAAAAATGAAAAGCTTGGAAAAAAAATATATATTACGGGCAAGGGAAGATGTAATGTAACGAATGCTGCGGACAGGGAGACATTTTTTCAAAATGTGTGTACCAATGAGAAGTTTTTATACGGCGCTTTTTCCAGATTTAACAACCAGGCGGTTATGGAATTTTTGGAAGCGGCGGGATGTTCTCTCAAGATTGAACGGGGAGGCCGGGTGTTTCCCGTTTCAGATCACGCTTCTGACATTATTGCAGCTTTTGCCAGAGTACTGAAAAAGGAAAATGTAGATATACGGCTGAAACAAAGAGCTGTTCAAATTCTGACAAAATCGGGGCGTTTTGCCGGCGTAAAACTTGCCGACGGTGAAAAGCTGATGGGAGATGCCTGTATTATCTGTACGGGAGGGCTTTCCTATCCCTCTACAGGCTCCACTGGGGACGGTTTTAGATTTGCAGAAGAAACAGGACATAAAGTGATTAAATGCAGGCCTTCTCTTGTTCCTCTCTGTGCAGAGGAAGAATGGTGCAAAGAGCTTATGGGGCTTTCTCTGAAGAATGTGGCCGTCAGCCTCAGAGCCGGAGGAAAAGAAAAATACAGCGGTTTTGGAGAAATGCTTTTTACTCATTTCGGAGTAAGCGGCCCCTTGATTCTTTCTGCCAGCAGCTATTATGCAGAGGTGCCGCCGGACAGAGCAGCTCTCTTGATTGACTTAAAGCCTGCGCTTTCTGCAGAGCAGCTTGATAAAAGACTTCTCAGAGATTTTGACGAAAATAGGGGCAGACAGTTTAAAAATGCACTGGGCGAATTGTTCCCTGCAAAGCTGATTCCGGTGATGATAAAGCTCTCCGGTATTCGTCCTGAAAAGAGAGTGAATGAAATAACGAAGCAGGAAAGAAGGGCTTTTGCAGAGCTGATGAAGAGTCTGCCCCTCACCATAACAGGAACCAGAGGATTTTCAGAGGCCGTGATCACGAAGGGTGGCGTGTCTGTTAAGGAGGTCAATCCATCTACAATGGAATCGAAAAAAATGAAGGGATTGTATTTTGCTGGGGAGGTACTTGACCTGGATGCGATGACAGGGGGATTTAATCTTCAAATTGCATGGTCTACGGGACATCTTGCGGGGATGTGCGAAGTGTGAAGGGAAGCGCTGAAAGAGCAGAGGCAGAGAGAAAAACAGTGGAAAAACAATGTGACAAATGATATAATGGAAAAATAATATTGAATGGATGTCTGCGTCAGCAGACAGGAAGGCATAAATATGGGGTTTAACGTTGCAATAGACGGGCCGGCCGGAGCGGGAAAGAGTACTATCGCAAAGCTGGCGGCAAAAAAACTGAATCTGATCTATGTGGATACCGGGGCAATGTACCGGGCCATGGCGCTTTTCATGCTGAGAGAAGGCGTAAATCCACAGGATACGGAAGCTGTGGAAAGGAAATGCAGGGAGGCTGATATTACCATCGGGTATGAGCCCGGTGAGAATGAATCCCGGGAACAGGTAGTATACCTAAACGGCGAAAATGTAAACGCTTATCTCAGAACGGAAGCGGTTGGGAATATGGCGTCGGTTGTCAGCGCCCAGCCTGCTGTGCGCAGAAAGCTGGTCGAGTTACAGCAAAGACTGGCGGAGGATAAGGACTGCATTATGGACGGAAGAGATATTGGCACATGTGTGCTTCCAGGGGCCCAGGTGAAGGTTTATCTCACAGCTGACAGTAGGGTGCGGGCCAAACGGAGGTTTGATGAGCTTTTCCGTAAGGGTCAGACCTGTGATCTGGATCGGGTTCAGGCGGATATTGAGGAGCGGGATTACCGGGATATGCACCGGGAAGCGTCGCCTCTGACACAGGCCGAGGACGCTGTTGTGTTGGATACTTCGGAAATGACGATTGAAGAAGCGGCTGCGGAGCTGATGCGTCTTTGCAGGGAAAGGCGGAATTGATGGCTGAGATTAGACTTGCACAGTACGCAGGCTTTTGCTTTGGCGTAAAGCGAGCGGTGGATCAGGTGTATGAATTGGCGGAAACTGGGAAAACTATATATACCTATGGTCCCATTGTCCACAATGAAGAAGTAGTAAAAGATCTGGAAAAAAAGGGTGTCCGGGTGCTCGAGAGCAGGGCGGAACTGGAGGATCTTACTTCAGGCTGTGTGGTGATTCGGGCACATGGCGTGTCCAAGGACATATATGAGCTTTTGGAAAAAAAGAAGCTGGAATATGTGGATGCCACCTGCCCCTTTGTAAAGAGAATCCACAATATCGTGGAAAGCGAGTGTGAAAAGGGCAGGCACATCGTTATCATAGGAAACGCCGGACATCCGGAGGTAGAAGGTATCATGGGTTGGTGCTCCGGCGCGGATGTGCTGGAGACTCCTGATGAGGCTTTGGAATATATTCCTCCTGAGGGCAGGGAAATTTGTATTGTGTCTCAAACGACATTTAATTACAATAAATTTCAACATATAGTTGAAATTTTTCAAAAAAAAAGTTATAATGTTAACGTTGTGAATACTATCTGTAATGCTACAGAGGAGCGACAGCGTTCCGCCAGGGCTCTTGCGGCAGAAGCGGACGTTATGATTGTGATAGGGGGAAAGCACAGTTCCAATACGAGAAAGCTGTATGAAATCTGCAGCCAGGAGTGTGCAAATACCTATTTTATACAGACACTGGATGACTTGCGTTTAGAGCTACCTAAAGCTGTTCGACTAGTGGGTATTACTGCCGGGGCTTCCACCCCAAATAAATTAATCGAGGAGGTTCAAAATTATGTCAGAATTAACTTTTGAACAAATGTTGGAAGAATCATTTAAGACAATACACGCGGGAGAGGTAGTTGAGGGCACAGTTATCGATGTGAAGCCAGATGAGATTATACTGAACATCGGATACAAGTCGGATGGCATTCTTACCAAAAATGAATATTCAAATGATTCCAGTGTTGACCTGACTACAGTAGCAAAGCCCGGGGATACCATGGAAGTGAAAATCCTTAAGGTGAATGACGGAGAGGGACAGGTTCTGCTTACCTATAAGCGGCTGGCTGCCGACAGAGGCAATAAGAGGATTGAGGAAGCATATAATAATAAAGAGGTGCTGAAGGCTACGGTGTCTCAGGTTCTCGAGGGCGGCCTTAGCGTCATTGTGGATGAGGTGAGAATTTTTATTCCTGCCAGTCTTGTCTCAGATACCTATGAAAAAGATTTGTCGAAATATGCGGGACAGGAGATAGAGTTTGTAATCAGCGAATATAATCCCAAAAGAAGAAGATATATCGGTGACCGCAGACAGCTCGTCACAGCAAGGAAGGCTGAGCTTCAAAAGGAGCTTTTTGCCAGGATCAAGGAAGGAGATGTTGTGGAGGGCGTCGTAAAGAACGTTACGGATTTTGGAGCGTTTATCGATTTGGGCGGCGCTGACGGGCTTCTTCATATTTCGGAAATGTCCTGGGGAAGAGTGGAGCATCCCAAAAAAGTATTTAAGGTTGGGGACAAGCTCAAAGTATTGATTAAGGAGATAAACGGCAATAAAATTGCTCTTTCTCTTAAGTTTGACGATTCAAATCCCTGGAAGGATGCGTCTTCCAAGTATGCGGTTGGAAATATCGTCACCGGGAAGGTTGCCAGAATGACGGATTTTGGTGCTTTTGTGGAACTTGAACCCGGGGTGGATGCGCTTTTGCATGTATCACAGATAGCGAAAGAGCATGTTGAAAAGCCTTCCGATGTGCTTGCCATTGGTCAGGAAATTACAGCCAAGGTGGTGGATTTTAATGAAGAGGAGAAGAAGATTTCTCTCAGTATAAAGGCTCTGCTTGCACCTGAGCCTGCGGAGGAAGCAGAAGAAGCTGACGAGGATGTCGTTTCCGTTGACATTGATGCGGTGATTGCGGCAGAAGCAGATAATACAGAAGAATAGAATAATGGACAGGGTGGGATTTTCATGGCTTATGATTATGAGTATTTAAAAAAAGAGATATTTGCCCTTACGGCCATTGATCTGAATGCGTATAAGGAGAAGCAGATGAAGCGCCGTATCGACACCTTAATTGCAAAGCATAAGATCGTGGGCTACGATAAATATATACATGCTTTGAAAACGGATAAAGCCCTGTTTGAGGAATTTGTCAGCTATATAACAATTAATGTTTCTGAATTTTACAGAAACCTGGAGCAGTGGAAAATTCTTGACGAAACCATAATTCCGGAGCTGGTGCAGAAATTTGGCAAAAATTTGAAGGTTTGGAGTGCAGCCTGCTCTACGGGAGACGAGCCTTATTCTCTTGTAATGGCGCTTTCCCGTCATATACCCCTAAATCAGATCAGGATATATGCCACTGATTTGGATAAGCAGGTAATTGAAAAGGCAAAGGTGGGACTGTATTCAGAAAAGAGCATTGCTTCCGTTCCCTCGGATATGAAAAGTAAATATTTTACAAAGGTGGGACCTTCTTACAGAATAGCGGATGCTGTCAAAGAGCGGGTGGACTTTAGAGAACATAACCTTTTAAAAGATTCATATCCCAGCTCATATCACTTGATTGTGTGCAGAAATGTGTTAATATATTTTACGGAGGAGGCCAAGGATGAAGTGTTCCATAAGTTTAATCAATCTTTGACCAAGGGTGGAATACTTTTCATTGGGAGCACGGAGCAGATTATGAATTATAGGGAGATAGGCTTTGACAGAAAGAATTCCTTCTTTTATCAAAAGCCTTGATGCGGCGGAGAAGTATGAAACGCTGCCGAATGATTATAAAAAAGAACCTGTCTGAACAGGTTCTTTTTTGTAATAGAAAATTTGAAGCCTATCATATTTTTGTTAATAAGAGGAGGCGATCATGGTGAGCACATGATTGGAATATGCGGTAAAGGCTTCTCTGTTTTTTTTCATCTCGTCAGTAAGCTCAAAGAAAAGCTCCCGACTCTTATAGTCCCGTTTGAAAAAGGGCTCAAAGAGAATTTCCCATTGCGGTAGATAACTGGAAAACTTACGGGTGTAGCAGGTGGAGGCGGACGCCTGAATGCGATGGGCCTTGTCCACGAATCCGGCTACAGATTTATGAAGAGCCATGTCCTCTTCGGGAAGATAATAATAATCTCTGTAGTTTGAGTAGAAATATTTTAATTCCTCCTCATAGATCGGAACCTTCAAAGAGGCTGAGTTTTCCTCTCCTCTGAAATAACAGCCTGATGCGGAGGCTGCTACAGGCTTTGGAAGAGGAGTGGGAGGAATCAGGGTGATGATCAGCTCTTTTCTGCGGTTGCCGTTGACATCGCGATAGGAATTGGCCTGTACTTTTTTGGCTCTGGGAGAGCCGTTAAGCAGATCATAATAGGCAAGCAGGGGAAGAATTTCCAGCATGCCCCTGAGATCGTCGGCGTTGTGCAGAAAAAGGGCCTTCTGTGCATATTCATTCGGCGATTTTACATATTCATGATAAGTGCCGATAAGCTCTCCTCCTGAAAAAGCATCTTCACGGTTTATGCCCAGAAACCGCTCCAAGGTTTTCTGCTTGCAGTTGGGAAGTTTAAGGAAATATTTATAGGGACTGATTCTTTTGTAAAGATCAAAACCCTTGAGTTCCTTGAAGCTGTGGTTCAGGGAAAGCTGACGGCATTTCTGCTCTATAAAGGGAAGGTCAAAATTATTGCCGTTAAAATGTATGAGATATTTATACGATCCGGCAAATTCAAAAAAAGCCTTCAGGATGGCGGATTCCTGGCCGTAATCCTCGGCGAGCCACTGTATTGTGCGCCATTTGCCCGCCTGGTGATATGCGCAGCCGATCAGATAGAGATAAGAGGATTTTGCAGTAAATCCGGTGGTTTCAATATCCAAAAACAATATGCGCTCCAGAGGCGCAAGCTTTTCCAAGGGATAGGATATGGAAAAATTATCTAATGTTTCCTGAGAAATTATCATAGGCTCCTCCGACTAATGGTTTAATACTGTACAGATATTGTATTTATCATAGCATAAATTTTAAATTTGCAGTAGTATTTTATTGAAAAAAATAGTATATTTAAATTACGACCGCGAGCAGGCGGACATACGGAAAGGATGAGAACATATGGCGAGGTTAACTTTTACCGGGGGCATTCATCCTTATGATGGCAAGGAGCTGTCAAAGGACAAGCCTATTCAGGAGATACTTCCCAAGGGAGAATTGGTGTATCCTCTGTCACAGCATATTGGAGCTCCGGCAAAGCCCATTGTGGCAAAAGGGGACAGAGTTTTGGCAGGCCAGAAAATAGCGGAGAGCGTAGGCTTTGTTTCGGCGCCCGTGCATGCCTCTGTTTCCGGAACCGTAAAGAGTATAGAGCCCAGAAGAGTGGTAACCGGCGAACAGGTTATGAGCATCATCGTAGAAAACGATGGACTTTATGAGGATGTGGGGTTTTATCCTGTTGCGCCTGTGGAGAAACTGGACCGGGAAGAAATTCTTCAAATCATTAATGAAGCGGGCATCGTGGGAATGGGAGGAGCAGGATTTCCCACTCATGTAAAGCTTTCTCCTAAAGAGCCCAGGAAAATAGAATATGTCATTGCAAACTGTGCGGAGTGTGAACCGTATTTAACCTCCGATTACCGGAGAATGAAGGAGGAGCCGGATAAGCTGATCGGAGGCTTGAAAATGCTTCTGAAGCTATTCGGAAACGCTCAGGGCATTTTGGCGGTGGAAGATAACAAGCCTGACTGCGTTGCCCTGTTGAAGCAGCTTACAAGGGATGAAAAACGACTCAGTGTAAGAGCTCTGAAAACCAAATACCCTCAGGGAGCGGAAAGACAGCTCATTTATGCCGTCACCGGCAGAAAGATCAATTCTTCCATGCTTCCTGCAGATGTGGGATGCGTGGTAAACAATGTAGATACGCTGGTGTCGGTGTTCAGAGCCGTAGCTGAGGGCAGACCTCTTATGGAGCGAATTGTTACCGTGACTGGAGATGCAATTGTCAATCCCAGAAATTTCAGAGTGAGGATCGGAACAAATTACAGGGAGCTGGCAGAGGAGGCCGGGGGTTTTCGGGGAGAGCCGGCAAAGATTATCTGCGGAGGTCCCATGATGGGATTTGGTATGTTTGATCTGAATGTGCCTGTATCTAAGACATCCACGGCGCTGATTGCTTTGTCAAAGGATGAGGTGTCCGCGCTGGAACCCGGGCCTTGCATCAATTGCGGAAGATGCGTTGAGGTGTGTCCTGGAAGGATTGTTCCCAGTCTTTTGGCAGATTATGCGGAACGGTTTGACGAGGAAGCGTTTTTGAAGCATAACGGCTTGGAATGCTGTGAATGCGGATGCTGCAGCTATATTTGTCCGGCGAAGCGCCATTTGACCCAGGAGATTAAGTCCATGCGGAAAATACAGCTTGCAAAGAAAAAACAGGCGGGGAGGTAGAAGCAGTGAATTTACGAATGAAGATATCATCCAATCCTCATATCCGCTCCCGTGTTACCACAAATGGGATTATGGCGGCGGTAATCATTTCCCTTTTGCCGGCCGCAGGCTTTGGCATTTATAATTTTGGTTCCAGAGCAGCGGCAGTGATTTTGGTGACTGTGGCAAGCACGGTGCTGACGGAATTTTTATTCGGACTTTATAAGAAAAAGACGACCATAACGGATCTTTCCGCGGTGGTAACCGGACTTTTGCTGGCGCTGAATCTGCCTGTGAATCTGCCCCTGTGGATGGCTGTGCTGGGCGGTATATTCGCCATTCTTGTAGTGAAAATGCTGTTTGGAGGTCTGGGGCAGAATTTTATGAATCCGGCGCTTGCGGCAAGGTGCTTTTTGCTGATTTCCTTTCCGGCCCAGATGACAAATTTTGAATATGACGCTTACACTGGAGCAACCCCCCTGGCTTCGCTGAAGGCGGGAGAGAGTGTGGATGTGTTGGATATGGTGATCGGGCGGACCGCCGGAACCATAGGAGAGACTTCCATGATCGCTCTGATTGTAGGCGCTTGCTTTTTGATTTTGCTGGGGATTATTGACCTGCGTATTCCCGGGAGTTATATTGTGAGCTTTGTTTTGTTTGCAGGAATTTTCGGAGGACGTGGCTTTGATCCGGCTTATTTGTCGGCTCAGGTCGCAGGCGGAGGCCTGATGCTGGGAGCCTTTTTTATGGCTACAGATTATGTGACCCGGCCTATTACCCCCAAGGGACAGTATCTTTTTGGTATTTTTCTTGGAATCATGACGGGGATATTCCGTATTTTCGGACCTGGCGCCGAGGGAGTGTCTTATGCTATTATTTTGGGAAATCTGCTGGTTCCCCTGATTGAAAAATGCACCATGCCGAGGGCTTTTGGTGTGAAAAGAGCCTTCAGACAGGGAGGTGGATCATGAATAGCAACAAGGATATAGCAGTCATGCTGAAAGAAGCAGGCATTTTATTTGCCATTACCCTGCTTTCGGGACTGATTTTAGGTTTTGTGTATGAGCTCACAAAGGAGCCTATCCGTATTCAGGAGGAAAGGGCGATTCAGGAGGCATGCTCCGAGGTTTTTGAAAGTGCGGCACAATTTGAGGAGATTACCTATACACTGAGCGGAGAGCTTTCCCAGGAGCTGACGGCTGACGGCGTGGAGATCGGAAGTGTGTTTGAGGCTCTGGGAACGGACGGGGGGCTGCTTGGATACGTGGTTCAGACCACGTCAACCGAAGGCTATGGAGGCAATATTGTGCTTTATATGGGAGTTACTCTGGAGGGAACGCTGAACGGTATTTCCATACTGGAAATCGCTGAAACGCCGGGGCTTGGCATGAAGGCTGAGGATGAGCTGGCCCCCCAGTTTCAGAACAAGCAGGCGGCTGCCTTTACTTATACGAAAACCGGCAGCGCTTCGGACAGTGAAATTGACGCCATTAGCGGAGCAACCATCACCACGGAGGCTGTTACAAATGCCGTAAATGGCGGACTGAAAACAGTGGAAGTATTAAGGCAGGGAGGTGAAAGCGGTGAATAAAGCAGGTGAAAGACTTTTTAACGGAATCATTAAAGAGAATCCGACCTTTGTTCTCACACTGGGCATGTGTCCTACCCTGGCGGTGACTACTTCTGCGGTAAACGGACTGGGAATGGGACTTACTACCGCAGCGGTGCTGGCGATGAGCAATTTGATTATTTCCATTTTGCGCAAACTGATTCCTGACAGAGTGAGGATTCCTGCATTTATTGTGATTATTGCGTCCTTCGTGACGGTGCTTCAGCTGCTTTTGGAGGCTTATTTGCCGGAATTAAATTCTTCATTGGGAGTGTATATTCCTCTCATTGTGGTAAATTGCATTATTTTAGGCCGTGCGGAGAGCTATGCCTATTTTAATTCCCCCATCCCATCGTTGTTTGATGGATTGGGCATGGGGCTGGGCTTTACCTGCTCCCTTACCTGCATCGGTGCTGTCCGGGAAATTTTGGGGGAGGGATCGTTTTTTGGACTTGAGCTGATGCCGGAATCTTATACGCCCGTCACCATTTTTATCCTGGCTCCGGGAGCCTTCTTTGTTCTGGCCATGCTTTCGGCTTTACAGAATTATATAAAAAATTCTGCAAAGCGGGCGGGAAAAAACATGCAGAAGCTTTCTGCAGACTGTGGTGAGGACTGTGCAGGCTGCGGCGGGGGAGGATGCGTTCATAAGTTTTATGATGCGTCTCCCAGAACCGGGAAGGAAGAGAACGTCACGGAAATAATGGATCTGGAAAAGGAGGAGAAATAAATGGAGAGTGTGAGTGAATTATTGATTCTGCTGATTGGCTCTTCTCTGGTGAGCAATGTGGTGCTAAGCCAGTTTCTCGGACTGTGTCCTTTTTTGGGAGTATCGAAAAAGACCAATACGGCGCTTGGAATGGGAACGGCAGTCATCTTTGTCATTACCCTTGCCAGCGCGGTGGCCGGGGTCATTTACAAATACGTGCTGCAGAGGTTTCAGATTGAATATCTTCAGACCATTGTTTTCATTCTTGTGATCGCGGCGCTTGTACAGTTTGTAGAAATGTTTTTGAAGAAGGCCATGCCCGGGCTGTATAAGGCGCTTGGGGTTTATCTTCCCTTAATCACTACCAACTGTGCGGTATTGGGAGTTGCGCTGACCAATGTACAGCAGGAATACGGTATTGTGGCGGGCATTGTAAACGGGTTTGCGACAGCGGCAGGCTTTACCATCTCTATTGTAATTCTTGCAGGGCTGCGTGAAAAAATGGCGAATAATGATGTGCCGGAGTCTTTTCGGGGAATGCCCATGGTACTTTTGACGGCGGGGCTTATGGCAATTGCGTTCTGCGGATTTTCCGGACTTCTGTAGGAGGGAGAGCGGCGTATGAGTATAACTGGAATTGTTACGGCGGCGGTCGTAGTAGGGATTGTAGGTATTTTTGTGGGACTCTTCCTGGGAGTGGCAGGCCTTAAATTTAAGGTGGAGACGGATGAGAGAGAAGAAGCAGTGTTGGCGGCGCTTCCCGGGAATAACTGCGGCGGCTGCGGATTTGCAGGCTGCTCGGGACTTGCGGCGGCCATTGTAAAAGGGGAGGCTCCAGTGAATGCCTGTCCTGTTGGAGGGGAAGCGGTGGGTAAGGCCATCGGAAAGATCATGGGGGTGGATGCGGCAGAATCCAAAAAAATAGTAGCTTTTGTCCATTGCCAGGGGGATTGTGAAAAAGCCGGGACGGATTATGACTATTGCGGAGCTGAGGACTGCCGTATTATGAGCTTTGTACCCGGAGGAGGGCCAAAGACCTGCAGCAGCGGGTGCCTGGGATTTGGATCCTGTGTGAAGGAGTGTCCCTTTGACGCCATTCATGTGGTAAAGGGTGTGGCGGTAGTGGACAGAGAACAGTGTAAAGCATGCGGCAAATGTGTTCAGGCGTGTCCCCGGCATTTGATTTCGCTGATTCCCTACGAGGCAAAGGTGGCAGTGGCCTGCAGCTCGGCGGAAAAGGGGCCTGTGGCTGTGAAAGCCTGTCAGACAAGCTGTGTGGGCTGCGGCGTCTGTGTGAAAGCCTGCCCGCGGCAGGCTGTGAAGCTGGAAAATTTCCATGCTGTGATTGATCAGGAAAAGTGTGTGGGCTGCGGTATCTGTGAACAGAAGTGCCCAAGAAAGGCAATTGTAAGAATCTGATTTTAATATAAGAAGAATAGTCATGAATTGATGCCCGCTGAAGCGGATAGGGAGGTGTAAATATGCGTTTGCCGGAGGATTACAACGATCATTCCGGTCTTACTCCTACAGTGTTCTCGGCTATTGTGGCGGTGACGCTGTTTGTGGGTGTGATTTTGGCGGCTGTGCTTTTGATAAATAACCAAAGACCTGCAAGAGCACAGACAAATAAACAGAAAAGCGTTTTTGCGGAGGAGATAGAGGAGGAGGGAAGCTCTGTAGATACGGGAGAGCCTCTCAGAACGGATGAAATCCTTACAGGAAGCACTCTGAGTCCGGATGATCTGGATTTCTGGGATCTGTATCCCGAGGAGACCGCACAGGCTCCTGAGCCTGAGAAAGAGAGCGTTGAGGAGACTGTTGAGAATGACCCGGCGTCTGATGGGAAACATACTCTGATTAAATATGCGGATGGAGAGGAGGAATGGTTGTTGATCAGTCCATATCTTCCAAAGCACGAGTATGATTTTACCAAGCTGGTATATCAGTCCAATTTGATGAAGTATTATGAGGAGGGCAACCTTGTCTCTTTCGTAGGGGCCGACATATCCAAAAACCAGGATTACGTGGACTTTGTAGAGTTGAAAAAGGCCGGAGTGGACTATGTGATGCTGAGAGTGGGGGCCCGGGGATATGGCAGCGGACAGCTGGTTCTGGACGAATATTTTGCCGACAATATCAGGCGAGCCTCTGACGCAGGTCTGGAAATCGGCGTTTATTTCTCATCTCAGGCCATAACAACTGATGAGGCCGTTGAGGAAGCGAATATGGTTCTGGAGAATATCAGGGATTACAGTATTACTTATCCGGTGGCTTTTCGTATGGAATCTGTAGAGAATGACGCCTCCAGAATAGACAGCCTGAGCAAATCCGAGAAGACGGAGATTGCCAGAGCTTTTTTGGATGCCGTGCAAAACGCGGGCTACAAGCCCATGCTGTACGGGAATAAGGAGTGGCTGCTCAAGCAGATTGATTTATCTAAGCTGACCTCCTATGACATATGGCTTTCTCAGGAGGAGGATATTCCGGATTATCCTTATAGATTTACCATGTGGCAATATACGAAAAAGGCATCTATAGATGGGATAGCAGGGAACGCCAGCTTGAATATTAGCTTTATCGATTACTCGGAAAAATAATTCAATATTTTCGGAGATATTTCCAGGCTGGAATAAATTTCCGCATATTGGGAGGGAGAAATGCCATCAATATAATTTGGGGTAAATTTTTTGGAGACTCCGTTTTTTTTCAGACAGTCAATGGCTTTGTTGTAGGCAATGGCGGCTTCTGTCTCCGTAAGATATTTCCCGATCAGATAATTTCCTCTGATGTGGATACGGGCGGTATAAAGATACCGCCCGTTTTTTTGCCTCTGGGGGCGGACACCATGATAAATGTTGTGTATCTTGAGATTTTCCCGGCGAAAGTCCGTGGGATCATTATTGATAAAGGAAAAATCTACTCCGCAGACCGCGTAATTTTTGATGCCGTAGCGAGAACGAATATTCACCTGCATACCGTAGTCCGCGACAAAATAGTGATTGCCCCGGCACATAATTTTGTGGGAGGAGTAATAGAAAAGATCGTCGGGGTCAAACTTCAGAACGTGATCCGGGGAAAGATAGTAATAAAACAGCTTTTGGCCTATATATATGGGATTGCCGAAATAGATGCCGTTGTCCCGGAAGTTTAAAAGACACACCCATTTTTCAAAGGGCAGAGGAGAATTTTCAGAGTATGATTTCAAAGTGACAAGGGAGTCCTCCAGCAAGCGCCGTCCCTCCAAATAGGCAAAATGGGCCTTTTCAGGACAGGAAAAGCTTCCCAGACTGATATGCTTTCGCCGGTAGGTCAGGGAAGAACGATAACAGATCTCTCCGTTTTTCCGAAGGGAGGAAAAAACACCTTCATAATGCAGTTCAGATCCATTCTCATACCTCTTCATAAATAAGATCACCTCATCAAAAGATAATATCATTATAACATTATTTTTTCAAATAGGAACATTTTAGAAATATTTTTAGGACTTGCTTCATAAACTAATATATGGTTGGAGAAAAACTCCAACGGAAAGGGTATAAATGCATTATGTATAAAAAGGCCGTTAGCGCTTTGGCGCTTGTGAATTTATTGTTCCTGTTTGGATTTATCTGTCTGAGGGGAACACAGATCAACAGGCTGGCATCAGAGCCCGCCCATCAGATAAAAGCGGATGAAAGTCTGCTTGCGGACAGCGAGAGCAGCAGTATTGGAATCGTATATGTGGCGGCATCCGGGCAGAGGGTTGTGGATTTTAGCGTTCTGGAAAAAGAGCTTGCATATGATCTGGAGGAAAAGGATCTGGAGATGCTTCTCAGGATCGTGGAGGCGGAAGCGGGATGTGAAGATGAGGAAGGAAAGCTGCTTGTGGCAAATGTAGTTTTAAACAGAGTGGTCAGCGAAAAATTTCCGGATACTGTCTCCGATGTAGTGTTTCAGCGGGAAAACGGCGTGACACAGTTTTCTCCTGTATCCAACGGAACCATATGGAGTGTGGAAATTAGTGAAGAAACGGTTGAAGCCGTTGGACGTGCCCTGGAAGGGGAGGATATTTCTCAGGGAGCCCTTTATTTTGCTGCCAGAGAATATGCGGACAGCAGTAAAATGAAATGGTTCGACGATAATCTGACTTTTCTTTTCAGGCATGGAGGACATGAATTCTTCCGGTAGAGGAGAGCCGTAGCAAAAGCGCAGGAACAACGGAGCGGACCATGACGGAACTCCCGGGGCGGCCGTGAAAGTAATTGCGCCCTCTTTGAAATTATGCTACAATATTTCATATTTGGGTCCTTGAGGCCATGCCCGCTGGGGCGGGCAGGGAGGTAAAAGTATGGAAGTATTGTATAACAGCACGAGAAGCCAGGAACAAGCAGTAAAAGCTTCGGAGGCAATTCTGAAGGGCCTTTCCGAAGATGGGGGGCTTTTTGTACCGGATCATATTCCGGCCCTGGACATAAGTTTCGGAGCCCTTGCCGATATGAGCTATCAGGAAACCGCTTATGAGGTGATGAAGCTTTTTCTTACGGATTTTTCTGAAGATGAGTTAAAGGATTGCATCGACAGAGCTTATGATGCCAAGTTTGATACGGAGGGAATCGCGCCTCTCAGAGAAGCGGATGGAGCGTTTTACCTGGAGCTGTTCCACGGCCCAACTATTGCCTTTAAGGATATGGCTTTGTCCATTCTGCCCCATTTGCTGATTACCTCAGCCCGAAAAAATCATATCAAAAATGAAATAGTGATTTTGACAGCCACCTCTGGAGAT
The DNA here is from genome assembly GCA_944383825.1 of uncultured Acetatifactor sp. Taxonomy (GTDB): domain Bacteria; phylum Bacillota; class Clostridia; order Lachnospirales; family Lachnospiraceae; genus Acetatifactor. The sequence continues at coordinate 87,806 of CALWRA010000002.1, forward strand.
ACCGGAAAAGCGGCCCTTGCAGGCTTTGCAGGTGTGGAGGGGACGCGGATCATCGTATTTTATCCCAAAAACGGCGTCAGTCCCATTCAGGAAAAACAGATGGTGACCCAGAAGGGTGAAAATACTCTGGTGGTGGGAATCCACGGCAATTTCGATGATGCGCAGACGGGGGTTAAGAGGATTTTTTCGGACAAGGCTCTTGCTGAGGAAATGGAGAAAAAAGGCTATCAGTTTTCCTCGGCCAACTCCATTAATATCGGCAGACTTGTGCCCCAGATATGCTATTATGTTTATGCCTATGCAAGACTGCTCAAGGCTGGAAAAATTGCGGAGGGAGAAAGGATCAACGCAGTGGTTCCCACTGGAAATTTCGGTAATATTCTGGCGGCTTTTTATGCTAAAAACATGGGGCTTCCCATTGGCAGACTGATCTGTGCGTCCAATGAAAATAAGGTGCTGTATGATTTCTTTCGCACAGGCGTGTATGACAGAAACAGGGAGTTTGTGCTGACCTCATCCCCGTCCATGGATATTTTGATCTCCAGTAATTTGGAAAGGCTGATTTACCGTATAGCGGGGAATGATTCGAATGAAAATAAAGAGCTAATGGATGCTTTAAACGGGCGGGGACGATATGAGATCACGGAGGCGATGAAGAAGCAGCTCTCCGAGTTTTACGGGGGCTATGCTGATGAGAAGGAGACCTCGGAAGCTATCTCCAAAATGTACGGAGACTGCGGATATGTGATTGATCCCCACACAGCGGTGGCTTCGGCCGTTTACCGTAAATATGAGCAGCAGACGGGAGACCATACGAAGACGGTCATAGTTTCTACGGCCAGTCCCTTTAAATTTACCAGAAGCGTCATGGAAGCTATTGATCCCAAATATGAAGGTATGGATGATTTTGCTCTGGCTGACGAGCTTTGCCGCATTGCCTGTATAAAGGAGCCTAAGGCCATCGAAGAGCTACGGACTGCGCCGGTGATACATGACAGGCAATGCCAGGTGGGTGAAATGAAAAACGTGGTGCGGGAATTTTTGGGACTGTAATATACAAACCATATGGAAAAGAGGAGATTATGACAGCGGAAGAGATATTTGGAAGGGTGGATCACACACAGCTAAAGCCCTATGCTGACTGGCAGGACATCAGAAAACTCTGCGAGGAGGCCATAGAATACGGGACTGCCAGTGTGTGCGTGCCGCCTTCCTATGTGAAGAGGATACATGATACATATAAGGACCGTCTCAATATATGCACCGTGGTAGGCTTTCCTTTGGGCTACAGCGTCACAGAGGCGAAAAAGGCGGAAATATGTCAGGCTTTGGCCGACGGCTGCAGTGAGATTGACATGGTGGTAAATATCAGTGATGTAAAAAATGGCAGGTATGATAAGGTGGAAGAGGAAATCAGGCAGCTGAAGGAGGTCTGCGGAGACCATATCCTTAAGGTGATAGTGGAGACCTGTTATCTGACCGAGGAGGAAAAAATAGCTATGTGCAGGGCGGTTACCAATGGAGGAGCCGACTACATTAAGACTTCAACGGGATTTGGGACGGATGGCGCTCGGAAGGAGGATGTGGAGCTGTTTCAAAAGCATATTGGACCGAATGTGAAAATTAAGGCTTCGGGAGGCATTTCAACCCTTCAGGATCTGGAAATGTTTCTGGAGCTTGGCTGCGACCGCATCGGAACTTCAAGAGCCGTTGAAATTGTTCAGGCCGCCGGCGCTATGATGTGAAGCGCACAGTTGTCGGAGGGAAAGGCAAGGTGACGGAAATGATAAACAAGGTGATTGCTCAACGTCTTCAAAGGCTGCGGGCATTGATGAAAAATAAAGGTGTGGACTATTTTATGGCCCCCACTGCAGATTTCCATAATTCGGAATATGTAAACGATTATTTTAAGGTGAGAGAATTCTTTTCCAATTTTTCAGGCTCCAACGGAACCCTGCTGGTATGGCAGGAGGGAGCAGGGCTTTGGACGGATGGACGTTATTTCATCCAGGCGGAAAGGGAGCTTGCCGGCACCGGGATAGAGCTTTTCCGGATGCTGAATGCCGGAGTGCCTACCATCGAAGATTTTTTAAAAGAGCGGATGCGGGAAGGGGATACCCTTGGTTTCGATGGCAGAGTGATTTGTGCATTGGAAGGTAAAAAATATGAAAGAGAATTGAGTGAAAAGAAAATTAGAATTGCCTTTCAGGAAGATCTGGCGGAGAGCATATGGGAGGACAGACCAGCTTTTCCGGCTGGCAGGATAACCGTCCTGGATGAGAAAATTGCCGGAAAAAGTCTGGACGAGAAGCTGAAAGAAACCCGAAGAAGGATAGGAGAGGAAGGGGCTGAGAGCCTGCTGCTCACAAAGCTGGATGATTTGATGTGGCTGTTCAATATCCGGGGCTGCGATGTGGAATGCAATCCTGTTGCAATGTCTTATGGATTTATTACCATGGATAAGGCCGTTTTGTTTCTCAGGAAAAAAGCCATGGATATGGACACGGAAAAGTACCTGAGTCGTCACAAGATTCAGGTGGAGGACTATGACAGCATTACAGATTATTTGAGAGGCCTGCCAAAAAATTTGAAGGTTATGGCAGATCCCAGGCATTGCAGCTATCTGCTTTACAGGATCCTGTGTGAAAGGTGTACACTCGTGGAAAAACGAAATCCCACAGAGCTGCTGAAGGCTGTAAAGAATCCGGTGGAGCTGGCCAATATGGAAAAAATCTATTTAAAGGACAGCGTAGCCGTTACCAAATTCATTTACTGGCTGAAAAGTAATATCGGCAGGGAGCAGATTACAGAGGTTACGGCGGCGGATTATCTGGAAAAACTTCGCAGGGAGATTCCGGAATTCCTGGATTTGTCCTTTCCTACCATTGCCGGCTATAAGGCCAACGCGGCGATGATGCACTATGAGGCAACTCCGGAAGGCTGCGCCGTGCTTGCGCCTGAGGGAATGCTTTTGGTGGATTCCGGCGGACAGTATATGGGCGGCACCACCGACGTGACAAGGACGATTGTGCTGGGGCCGGTCAGTGATGAGATCAAAAGACATTATACGCTTGTGGCGGCAGGAATGCTTCAGCTGTCGGCAGTCCGATGGCTTCATGGCTGTACGGGCCGCAATCTTGACATCCTTGCCCGCCAGCCTATATGGGATGAGGGACTGGATTATCAGTGTGGAACAGGACATGGCGTGGGCTATATTCTGAATGTGCACGAGGGCCCTCAGAATATACGCTGGCGTTTTGCGGAGGGCATGACGGAGGCTGTGATAGAAGATGGCATGGATATAACTAATGAGCCGGGAATCTATATTGAGGGAAGCCATGGCATCCGTATTGAAAATGTCATGATAGCCAAAAATGATTTAAAAAATGAATACGGGCAGTTTATGCATTTTGAAACACTGACCTGGGTGCCCATCGACAGGGAGGGTGTGGATGAGAAATATATGACGGAAACGCAGAAGCAGCTTTTTTTCCGGTATCAGAGAGAGGTATACAGAAGAATCTCTCCTTATCTGACAACGGAGGAAAAAGCCTGGCTGAAAGAGGAGACCGGCTCCTGAGATAAAATAGCCTGGCAACAAGAAGGATGAATTTTTTTTCTGGCAAAAATTTCAGTTGTAATATGCTTCCGAATTGGCTATAATATAAATAACCTGAAATGACCGATAACTCTTGTTCGTTTTGAACCTACATTTACTTTAAACGGGATTCCTATATCGCCAGGCAGCTGTCAAGCCCTCACTTCAGGCGTTTTGGCCGGAAGGATTGGAAGGGAAGGCAAAAGTTTGGTTGCGGTTGCCCACCTAGCATTGCTAGGAGTCAAAAAACAGGAGGCGGCATTTTGGGGGATAAAAGAAGAAGCGTCACGTCAAAGTGCCGCCATCGTGAACAAAAGAAGAAGAGCAGTCCGTTTGGGCTGCTCTTTTCAAATAATAGCCTGAAATGGCAGGAAAAATGTGAGGATATGAATTGAACGACAGGAAAGCGCCGCGCAATGGCAGACTGAACAAATCCCAGAGGATGCAGAGGAAAGCTTTCATCTGCACACTTGGCATTATTCTGCTTCTCATATTGCTTCTGGGACGTTTTATTTTGTTTTTGATACATAGGGAAAGGGAGCCCGAACCGGATGAGCATATACCGGTTGTAGAGCTTTTAAAAAATGTATGGATCATGGAGGCAGATGAAGAGGGTCTGCTTGTTTTTCATGAAGGGGAAAAGGAGCGTTATCCCTATGGCGTTATTTCCGAAACGCCGGACAATGCCAGAGAACAGATTGCAGATATTACCTTAACGGATGGTGCCGTTTCGGATATTTCCCTAAAAACTGAAAAGATTAACGGTAAAATATTGAGCGCTGATTCACAAGCGATAGAAGTGGAGGGCTATGGGCGACTGCCTCTTGCATCGGATTATAAGGGCTACAGAATATATTCAAGCCTGGAGATGTGCACTGTTTCTGATTTGAGCTTCGGTTACAGCTTTACAGATCTGGTAATGGAAAATGGAGAAATTTGCGGTCTTCTTATGGTGAAGGAGGAGGCCATGGAATATATCCGGGTTCTGATAAAGACGGGGGATTTTGGCGGTATGCTTCACGACAGCCTGGTGATTACGGCAGATACGGACTTTACCATTCAATACGGGGGATACGACGATTTGAAGCAGGAGACGTATGCTGCGGGTGAAGAGATTACGATAGATCTTGCGAGTCCGTACTTTTCGTCCGACAGAATTACCATTTCGCCCAATGTGCTTACCGGGAAGATCATCCTGGGAAACGTAAACCGCAGCCAGGGAATCCCCGGGTACAGAGGGAGAATGGAGCTTTTGAAGACGGCGGATGGAATTGCTCTGGTAAATGAAGTGCTTTTGGAGGAATATCTTTACAGCGTTGTGCCAAGTGAGATGCCTTCGTCCTATCCGGAGGAAGCGCTGAAAGCACAGGCGGTCTGCGCCAGAACTTATGCCTATGGTCATATGATAAGGGCCGCATATCCTGAATACGGCGCGCATGTGGATGACAGCACCTCTTATCAGGTATATAATAATATATTGGAGCAGGAAAGCACTACAACGGCGGTTAAGGAAACCTACGGACAGCTGCTTTTTACCCAGGAGGGGGGACTGGCGGGCACCTATTATTATTCCACTTCCTGCGGAGTGGGGAGCGATGCCAATGTGTGGAAAACCCAGGAGGCCAAAACGCTGAATTACCTTAAGGCAAAGTCGGTAAATGCCGAAGCTGTGGAGTCGGAAATGATAAAAGAGACGTCTGCAGATCTACAGGACGCTGCAAATAAGCAAGCAGATCTGGGAGAGCAGCTTAAGGAGGAAGAAGCCTTTGACGCTTTTATCAGATCCAAAAATGCTTCTGATTTTGAGGTGTCGGAAGGGTGGTACCGCTGGACCTATCAGGTGAATAAGGTGGATACAGAGCGTATGCTTACTTTGCTTCAGAGCAGGTATGAAGCAAACGAAGATTTGGTGCTTACTCTTGAAGAAGGGGAGTTTGTAAGCCTTCCGATAACGGAGCTTAAGACTCTCACAGGGCTTTCCATAGTAAAGCGGGGAAGCGGCGGCATTGCGGATGAGCTTCTGATTGAAACAGGGGAACACACTTATAAAGTAATTTCGGAGCATAACATCCGCTATGTGCTCAATGACGGCGAGAGTAAAATACTCCGTCAGGATGGAAGCCAGGTGGTTTCTCCCTCTCTTTTGCCAAGCGGATTTTTCATTCTGGAGCCCAGAATGGAAAAGGAAATCGTGTCAGGCTATACGCTGATCGGGGGAGGCTTTGGACATGGAGTGGGAATGAGTCAGAACGGCGCAAGAAACATGGCTGGAAACGGTTATACCTGTGAGGACATTTTGTACTATTTTTATGAGGACTGTACACTGCAAAACATTTATCAGTCGTGATGGGCAGACTGTGGGAAAGGGACTTTCAGTTGCGTAGGCTATTTGTGATACTGCGGGATTTCTCCGCACAGATGAAAAAACAGAATATCAGCGCTTTTGCGGCGAGCACGGCATTTTTTTTGGTGCTGTCCATTGTACCCATGCTGATTTTAATATGTACCATCATTCCTTATACACCCTTGACGGAGGAAAATCTGGTGATGGCAGTCACAGATCTGACTCCTGACAAAGTGGATTCTCTGGTGGAAAGTCTGATAGGGGAGGTCTATGATAAATCTGCAGGGATCCTGTCCGTTGCCGCCATTGCTACGGTGTGGTCGGCGGGAAAAGGAGTTCTGGCGTTGATAAGGGGATTGAATGCCATAAACGGCGTGGAGGAGGACAGAAATTATATAGTGGTCCGTCTGGTGGCCTCTCTTTATACGATTGTGATGCTCATTGTGCTGATATTGTCCTTGTTTATCATGGTGTTCGGCAATCAGCTTGTGAGCCTGATCCTTCACAGAGTGCCTCAGTTTCAGGTATTTGTGTCTTTCCTGATGAATTTTCGTTTTTTACTGGTGTGGGTCATCCTTACGATGCTGTTCAGCGCGGTATATGCATATGTACCCAATGAAAAGCTGGCGATAGGAGAGCAGGTGCCGGGAGCCACTTTCGCCGCTGTGGGGTGGAGTGTCTTTTCCTGGGGGTTTTCCATGTATGTGGGAAGATCGGACTCCTACAGCATTTACGGCAGCCTTTCCCTCATCATTATTGTCATGGTTTGGATGTACTTTTGCATGTATATTATTATGGTAGGGGCCTATCTGAATCGGTATTTCCGCTCTGTAAACAGAGTGCTTGCCAGTCGGCACAGGCAGGAGGAGTGAGTGGAAAGAGTCAAAGGATAAGAACTGGCTTTGGAAATTTTTCTGTTGACATTTCCCGCCAAAGTCACTACAATAATGTCTAATAGACAAAAGGCAATGATGGCACATAGTAGCGTTTCATTTTCTTACAGAGAGAGGAAGCCGTCGGCTGTAAGCTTCCTTAAGTTCAGGTGAAGTGTCGAAATTCCTGCCGGAGCCGCCAAAAGGAACGGGTTACATGGATTCGCAGCGTGTTGATGCGGGCGGATAAACCTGAGTAGTTTTGGACGCAGGCTGCGCGTTAGGCAGAAAAAGAGAGTCCCTTTGATCATGTCTGTCAAGGGGGAAGATGGGTGGTACCGCGGTGAAATATCGTCCCTTGCTGAAATCTGCAGCAAGGGACTTTTTGTGTGGAAAAGAATAAGAGGTTAGCGGCTGCGGAATAGATGAATGTATGTCCGCCGAAGCGGACAAGGAGGTATAGCGATGAAAGCCAAATTAGACCGGATCAGAGAACAGGCGCTGGAACAGATTAAAGGCTGTGATACAGTGGAAAAACTTAATGACATCAGAGTGGGTATCCTCGGAAAGAAAGGAGAGCTCACCAGTGTGCTGAAATCCATGAAGGAGGTGGCTCCACAGGAGAGGCCCCAGGTGGGACAGTGGGTCAATGAAGCCAGACAGGAAATTGAAAAGGCTCTGGAAGCATCCAAAACAAGGATGGAGAAGGCTCTTCGGGAGGCAAAGCTGAAAGCGGAGGTGATAGATGTAACGCTTCCGGCAAAAAAGGCTCAGATTGGACACAGGCATCCAAATTCCATAGCTCTGGAGGAAGTGGAGCGTATTTTTGTAGGTATGGGCTATGAGGTGGTGGAAGGCCCTGAGGTGGAGAAGGATTATTATAACTTTGAGGCGCTCAACATACCGGCGGATCATCCTGCCAGGGATGAACAGGACACTTTTTACATTACGGGAGACATCCTGCTGCGCACACAGACCTCTCCGGTACAGGTTCGTGAGATGGAAACCGGAAAAATGCCCATACGCATGATTGCCCCCGGGAGAGTGTTCCGGGCGGATGAAGTGGATGCCACGCATTCTCCATCCTTCCATCAGGTTGAAGGGCTTGTGATAGACAAAAATATTACTTTTGCGGATTTGAAGGGAACATTGGCGGAATTCGCGAAAGAGCTGTTTGGAGATCAAACGAGGGTAAAATTCCGGCCCCATCATTTCCCTTTTACGGAGCCCAGTGCAGAAATGGATGTGACTTGCTTTAAGTGCGGCGGCAAGGGTTGCCGGTTCTGCAAGGGAGCCGGCTGGATTGAAATTTTAGGCTGCGGCATGGTGCATCCCAGGGTTCTTGAGATGAGCGGCATAGATCCCCAGGATTATTCAGGCTTTGCTTTTGGCGTAGGGCTGGAGCGTATTGCTCTTTTGAAATATGAAATTGACGACATGCGTCTTCTGTATGAAAACGATATTCGTTTTCTGAAGCAGTTCTAGTAAAAGAATAAAGACCGCAGCAAAAAGAAAGGAATGGATATATGAATACAGCGTTGTCATGGATTAAGGCATATGTGCCGGAGCTTAACTGTACGGATCAGGAGTACTGTGACGCGATGACTCTAACCGGCACAAAAGTAGAGGGATATAAAAGATTGGACAAAAACCTGGAAAAAATAGTGGTGGGGCAGATTATGTCCATTGAAAGGCATCCGGATGCGGATAAGCTGATTGTCTGTCAGGTGAATATCGGCTCCGAGGCCGTTCAGATTGTGACTGGAGCCTCCAATGTGAAGGAAGGAGATAAGGTGCCGGTGGTGCTGGCGGGAGGAAAGGTTGCGGGTGGCCATGACGGCGGGCCCCTGCCGGAAAATGGTATTCCCATTAAGGCGGGCAGGCTTAGAGGCGTGGAATCAAAGGGCATGATGTGTTCCATTGAGGAGCTGGGCTCCAATACGGATATGTATCCGGATGCGCCCGAAGAAGGGATTTACATTTTAAAGCCGGATGCAGAGGTGGGCGCGGATGCGGTCAGCCTTTTGGGATTAAGGGATACGGTATTTGAATACGAGATTACCAGCAACCGTGTGGACTGCTACAGTGTGCTGGGCATTGCCAGGGAGGCTGCCGCAACTTTCCGTAAGCCTTTTGTACCGCCGGTTGTGGCAGAGACGGGAAATGAGGAGGATGTAAACGACTATGTCAGCGTGGAGGTAAAGGATCCTGATTTATGCGCCCGCTACTGTGCCAGAGTCTGCAAAAATATCAAAATCGGCCCTTCTCCCGAATGGATGCAGAGAAGGCTTGCGGCCAGCGGCATACGTCCCATAAATAATCTGGTTGATATAACGAACTATGTTATGGAGGAATACGGACAGCCCATGCATGCCTACGATCTCCGCACAATATCCGGCAATAAGATTATTGTGCGCAGGGCAAAGGACGGCGACGAGTTTCAAACACTGGATGGGCAGCTCCGCAAGGTGGACAGTCAGGTGCTGATGATCTGCGATGCAGAAAAGGAAATCGGCATTGCGGGTATTATGGGCGGTGAGAATTCCAAGATTACGGATGATGTGCAGACAGTGCTTTTTGAGGCGGCTGTTTTTAACGGCCCTAATATTCGTAAATCAGCCAAGAGAGTTGGTCTTCGCACAGACGCCTCTGGTAAATTTGAAAAAGGTCTTGACCCCAGAAATGCGGAAAACGCCATAAACCGGGCATGTCAGCTGATTGAAGAACTTGGATGCGGAGAGGTAGTGGGAGGCATGGTTGACGTAAAAGAGCCCATAGCCCCCCTGCGGCGGATTTCTTTTTCTCCGGAAGGAATCAATAAACTTTTGGGAACCGATATATCCAGGGAGGAAATGCTCCGGATATTCCGCCAGGAGGAGCTGACGTATGATCAGGAGAGGGAAGAGCTGGTCATTCCTTCCTTCCGTCAGGATCTGGAGGGAACGGCGGACATTGCAGAAGAGGTGGCCAGATTTTACGGATATGACAAAATTCCCACTACCCTGCCCAATGGAGAGGCCACTACGGGCAAGCTTTCCTATAAGCTTCGGGTGGAACAGAAGGTGAAGGATATTGCAGAGTACTGTGGATTTTCACAGGGAATGTGCTATTCCTTTGAAAGTCCCAGAGTATACGACAAGCTGATGATTGCCGGGGATGATCCTCTGCGCAGAGCCATCACCATTGCCAATCCTCTGGGAGAGGATTTCTCTATTATGAGAACGATTTCCTTAAACGGAATGCTGAATAGCCTGGCTGTGAATTTTAACCGCAGGAACAAAAACGTAAAGCTTTATGAGCTTGGCAATATTTATATTCCCGGAAAGCTGCCGCTTACGGAGCTTCCCGATGAGAGGATGCAGCTTACCCTTGGATTTTACGGAGAAGGAGATTTCTATACCTTAAAGGGTGTGCTGGAGGAGCTGCTGGAAGGAATTGGAATGCGCAGAAAGCCGGAATATGACCCCAACGCGGAAAAAACATTTCTTCATCCGGGCCGTCAGGCTCTTGTAAAGTATGATGGGATTCAGATCGGATATTTGGGTGAAATTCATCCGGATGTTCTTGACAATTATGGAATTGGAGCCAGAACATATGCCGCAGTGCTGGATATGCCCGCATTGATTCCTTTTACCACTTTTGACAGGAAATATGAAGGAATTGCAAGATTCCCGGCGGTTAGCAGGGACATCAGCATGGTGGTGCCGGACTCCGTTATGGTGGGAGAGATCGAGCATGTGATAGAGCAACGAGGAGGAAAGCTGCTGGAGAGCTACCAGCTCTTTGACATTTATCAGGGAAGTCAGATCAGGGAAGGCTATAAATCCGTAGCATACTCTATTACTTTTAGGGCAAAGGACAGAACGCTGGAGGATGGGGATGTGAATGCAGCTATGAAGAAAATTTTGAATGGTCTCAGTCAGCTTGGAATAGAGCTTAGACAATAATGGGAGAAAGTGTGGAATTTCTTTTATGTAATGAATTGACACCCGCTGAAGCGGGCAGGGAGGTATAAAAATGGAAAGAAAGAATGTGTGGGAAACCTATGATGCCAGAGAGCTGAAGAAGCTGGAGGCTTTTTGCAAAGATTATCGGGAATTCCTGGATCAGGGAAAAACAGAAAGAGAGTGTATTGACACCATTGTAAATACCATTGAGGACGCGGGATACAGGGAGCTGGAAACTCTGGTCAAAAACGGCGAAAAGCTGAAAAAGGGCGACAAGGTGTACAGCGTCTGGATGAACAAATCCATAGTGATGTTTCAGATAGGCGCAAAGCCCATGCGTGATGGAATGAATATTCTTGGAGCGCATATTGACAGTCCCAGACTGGATATTAAACAGAATCCTCTTTATGAAGAGGGCGGCTTTGCTTATTTGGATACTCATTATTACGGCGGAGTCAAAAAATATCAGTGGGTCACGATCCCTCTTGCCATACACGGTGTGGTTGTGAAAAAGGATGGCACCACTGTGGAGATTCATATCGGTGAAAATGATGATGATCCTGTGTTTTTCGTATCTGATCTTTTGATTCATCTGGCTCAGGAGCAGTTGGAGAAGAAGGCGGCCAAGGTGATTGAGGGGGAAGCGCTGGATATTATTATCGGCAATAAGCCTCTGGTGATGGATAAAAAGTCCAAAAATAAGAAGGAAGATGCTTCAGACTCCCATAAGAAAGAGACTGAGAAAAGCGCTGGAAGGGAAGCGGTAAAGGCCGGTATCCTGAATATTCTGAAGGAGAATTACGAATTAGAGGAAGAGGACTTTATCTCTGCGGAATTGGAGGTGGTTCCTGCGGGAAGAGCCAGGGAGGCAGGGCTTGACCGCAGTATGATACTCGCCTATGGGCAGGATGACAGGGTATGCGCGTATACCTCCATGAGAGCAATGCTGGATGTGGGAGAAACGGACAGGACGCTGTGCTGCATATTGGTGGATAAGGAGGAAATCGGTTCCGTGGGAGCGACAGGTATGCAGTCCCGCTTCTTTGAAAATGCAGCGGCTGAGGTCATGGAGCTTTGCGGAGAGTACAGTGAGCTGAATTTAAGAAAATGTCTGTCCCGCTGCTGTATGCTTTCCTCAGATGTGAGCAGCGCATTTGATCCTTCCTATGCAGGGAGTTTTGACAAAAAGAATGTGGCCTATCTGGGAAAAGGCATGGTATTCAATAAATTTACCGGGGCGCGGGGAAAAGCGGGATCCAATGATGCAAATGCGGAGTATATCGCTCATATCCGCCATATCTTTGACAAAAAGAAAATATGCTTCCAGACGGCGGAGCTGGGAAAAGTAGATCTGGGAGGAGGAGGAACCATCGCGTATATTCTGGCTCTTTATGGTATGAATGTCATAGATAGCGGCGTGGCGGTGCTGAATATGCATGCTCCCTGGGAGGCAACCAGCAAGGCGGACGTCTATGAAGCCTACAGAGGATATAAAGCGTTTGCAGAGGGGGCAAGCCTCTGATGCAGCCTGTGCTGAAAAAATCTGATTTTTATTATGAGCTTCCCCAGGAACTGATTGCTCAGGATCCTCTGGAGGATCGCTCTTCCTCCCGGCTTTTGGTTCTGGACAAAAATACGGGGGCTGTGTCCCATGGTATTTTTCGTGAAATTACAGATTATCTTGAGCCGGGTGACTGTCTGGTTCTAAATGATACGAAGGTAATTCCGGCACGCCTTTTGGGAAGACGCTCAGAAACCGGAGGTCATGTGGAGGTGCTGCTCTTAAAGCGCAGAGATCATGACATTTGGGAGACTCTTGTAAAGCCCGGTAAAAAGTGCAGGCCGGGAGCCGTGCTTGACTTTGGGGATGGGTTGCTGAGGGCACGGGTTTTAGAGACCGTAGAGGAGGGCAACAGGCTGATTCAGTTTCAGTATCAGGGAATTTTTGAGGAGGTTTTGGACCGGCTGGGAGAGATGCCGCTTCCTCCATACATTACCCATAAGCTTCAGGATAAGAATCGGTATCAGACTGTTTATGCAAAATATGAGGGTTCTGCGGCGGCTCCTACGGCAGGACTTCATTTTACAAGAGAGCTTCTGGAGCGAATTGAAAGAAAGGGAGTTGAGACTGCCTATGTGACGCTTCATGTGGGACTGGGAACCTTTCGTCCTGTGAAGGAGGACAATGTGTCGGAACATCACATGCACTCGGAATATTATCAGGTGTCAGGGGAAGCAGCGGAAAAAATCAATCGGACTAAGAGAAAGGGAGGAAGAATTATCTGCGTGGGAACTACCAGCTGCCGGACTCTGGAAAGCGCTTCGGATGAAAACGGCAGCATACTTCCTGGCAGCGGAAATACGGAAATTTTTATTTATCCGGGTTATCGTTTTAAGGTCATGGATGCTTTGATCACCAATTTCCACCTGCCGGAATCCACCCTTGTGATGCTGGTTTCCGCATTTGCCGGAAGAGAGAATGTGCTGAGAGCCTATAGAGAAGCGGTGAAAGAGAGGTATCGGTTTTTCAGCTTCGGAGACGCCATGCTTTTGATGTGAGTAAATGTATGAGGCTAAAAGACCCGCAGAGCACAATGTGATTGTGCCTTTGCGGGTCCTTTGCATATTGGCATTAAGAGAAAGTGGCGATCTGCTGCATAGACTGACTTTCCTCCGGCTTTTTTTGTAACGCGCAGAAGAATATGATGCTTATTGCAGACTTTTCAGAGCAGTGATATACTGTACTAATAAAGTATTTTAATGTTATAATTAATAATAAAAATTAGGAAATGGAGAAGTGTCATCATGGAAGAGAGAAGAAGGAACAAAAGAACACAGCTGGAATCAGAGCTGATTATTAAGCGCCTGGACAGCGAGGAGGGGGAATCCGTAAAGATTTATGTCTCGGATGTATCCAGAAATGGCGTGGGATTTTCCTGCAGCGAACCTCTTTCCATTGGAGCGGTATACGAATCATATCTGACTCTCTGGACCAAGGAAGTGCTTCACGCTTTTCTGAGAATTGTAAGAATCGAAATGGAAGAAGAAAATTTTTCTTACGGCGCTGTTTTTATCGGCATGTCAGAGACAGATGCTTCCAGAATAGAGGCGTATCAGACAATCAGTGAAAATGAAGGGTAAAAAGGCGGTTACGGCATGGGCGGCGGGTCTGCTGCTGGTTCTTTATCTGCTGATTTTCGGATTTTCCGCACAGGATGGGGAGACCTCAGGAAGTATGAGTCTTTATATATCAGAAAAATGTGCCGGTATTGTGAATCATTTTACGAAAAAAGGTACTGACCATCGGACGCTGGAGGCTATGGCGGCATATTTTGAGCATCCTATACGGAAGATGGCTCACTTTGGGGAATACGCCTGTATGGGGGTTCTTGTTTATATTATGTGGAGTCCTTGGATACGTTTGAAAAGAAAGTTGTTTTTTCTTACGGGAACTTGGGTGCTTTTATCTGCTGCCGCAGATGAGCTGCACCAGTTTTTTGTGCCCGGAAGATACTGCAGCTTTTCCGATGTGATTTTGGATACCTGTGGAGGATGCTTCGGCGCGCTTGTTTGTGCGGTCATTTTTAAGTGGAGAAGTCGGCTTTTATCAAAACGCGACAGGGACACTTAACATTTCCAACAGAGAGTGAAAAAGGCCGGGGCGGAATGACATTTTGGAAGATATGTCATGCCGCCCCGGCCTTTAGTCGGTTTTATGGACGAGATAGCCTTTGGCGCATAAGATACGGGACGCTTTTTTGATCGAAGCCTCCGCATAAAATTCAATTTTCAGGACTCCGCCCTCAAATTCCCTATTGTGTACGATACCGATATTCTTTATGCTGATTTGATTCAGGGCGAGGATTGTGGCAATTGCCGCCAGCGCTCCCGGTTCATCTGCAATGTCCAGATCCAGAGTGTAGGAACGTTTGATAGGGCCGCTGGATGCGTCAATAAAGGAATCTCTGTAAAGGCGGGCTCTGTCAAAAAATTCGTACAGGGCAGTTTCATCTTTTTCCAGAAGGCTATCCTTTATTCGGGAAAGAGAATCTATGTAGGCTGAGAGCAGCCCGGCAATATTCTCTGTATTGGTCAGGCAGATTTGCTGCCACATGACAGGGGAGGAAGACGCAATTCTCGTAATGTCCTTGAATCCCCCGGCTGCAATCAGCCGCATAATGCCTTCGGAGGAGTCCTGTTCCTGAATCAGATTCACCAGGGAGGAGGCGATCACATGGGGCAGATGACTTATGGCTGCAGTTACATAGTCGTGGAGACGGCAGTCCATAACCAATGGAATTGCTCCCAACTTTAAAGCGAGATTCCTGTAAGCCTCAACCTTTCGGGAGGAAACCTTATCAGTTGGAGTAAGGATAAAGTAGGCGTTTTCCAGGAGAAGGGCTTTTGAGTTTACGTAGCCGGTCCGTTCGCTTCCTGTCATGGGATGCCCTCCGATGAACTGGGAGCTTAATCCGGCTGCCTCCACCGCGTGATGAATCTGACTTTTTACGCTGCCCACATCTGTCAGCAGACAGGAGGGAGACAATATCTTTTTAACAGCCTTCAGGTTGGAATCATTTTTTTGTACGGGTGCGCATAAAAATAGATAATCGCAATGGGAAAAGCTTTCATCTATGGCACGGGCGGCCCGATCTGCAACCTTATCCCCAAGAGCCGCTTCCAGGGTCTCGGGATTTGTGTCGTATACAATGATTTTGACATTGGGAATTTTTTCTCTCAGAGCTCTGGCGATGGAGCCGCCGATCAGGCCCAGGCCGATAAAGCCGCAGGTAAGTGAATTCATAGCGCTGTCTCTCCTTCAGAAGGAATCCGGAAATTCCGCCCTACAATATTACAAAAGGGGGCAAGCTCCCGGGTCAGCCGGTCAAAATGTTCAAAGGTCAGTGACTGAGGCCCATCGGACAGGGCGTGCGCCGGATCGTTGTGAACCTCAATCATCAATCCGTCCGCTCCGCAGGCCGCCGCCGCCTTTGCCATGGAAGGCACATACTTATAAGCCCCGGTGGAATGAGAGGGATCCACAATTACAGGAAGATGAGTTTTTTCTTTCAGCACCGGAATCGCGCTGATGTCCAGGGTGTTGCGCGTAGCGGTTTCAAAAGTGCGAATGCCCCGTTCACACAAGACCACATTGGGATTGCCCTCAGACATAATGTATTCTGCCGCATTCAGCCATTCGTCAATGGTGGAGCACAATCCTCTTTTGAGCAAAACAGGAAGGCCGGATCTTCCCGCCTCCTTTAGCAGGATAAAATTCTGCATATTGCGTGCGCCGATTTGAATCATATCCACATATTTTACGGCGGCCTCAATGGCTTCCTGGCTGACTACCTCGCAGATGGTGGCAAGGCCGGTTTCTTCGCTGGCCCGCTTCATGTAGCGTAGTCCTTCTTCTTCAAGGCCCTGAAAGGAGTATGGGGAGGTGCGCGGTTTGTATGCTCCTCCCCTTAAAATAGATGCGCCGGAGGACTTGACTGCTCTGGCAATGCACATGAGCTGCTCCTCGGTTTCAACGGCGCAGGGGCCTGCCATTATGGCGAAGGTGTCAGGTCCGATAAAAGCGTTGCCCACTTTGACTTGGGTAGGCTCCGGATGAAATTTTTTGTTGGCGAGCTTGTAGCTTTCCGTGACGGGGACAATGCGGTCCACGTCCTTATATACTGTCAGATTTTCAGGGGAAAGCCTGGTTTTATCCCCCACCGCGCCGATAATGGTCACTTCTTCCCCTTTGGAGAGATGAACGGTGAGGCCGTTGGATTCAATATAGTTTACAACAGCCTTTATGCTTGAATCGGCAGCTCCGGGTTTCATAACTATGATCATACGGTTCCTCTTTTCTGCGCTGTCTTTTTTATAAGAGCCATGCCCGACAGCACGGGGGCGGAAGCTCTCTGATCTTTTTAAGACTATATCACTTTAACGTGCGAAAGTCAACAGAATTATTAGCGCGGCGAAAAAAATATATTAAGTGTGCAAAAATACCAATAATGACTTGTCATATGAGAGCGGATTTAGTAAAATAACCATATGGGAATGGACTTTCCAATTTGAGTTTTGGCAGGATACTCAAAATACATCGAAATTGGAGGAAAACATATGAATGTTTACACAACTGAAAAAATCCGTAACATTGTTTTGCTGGGCCACGGAGGCAGCGGTAAGACCAGCCTGGCGGAGGCAATGGCTTATCTGTCCGGCATTACTTCGAGATTGGGAAAGGTTTCTGACGGTAATACCGTAAGTGACTACAGTAAGGAGGAACAGAAGAGAAAGTTTTCCATAAATACGTCCGTGATCCCCATAGAATGGGAAGGCTATAAAATCAATGTGCTGGATGCCCCGGGTTATTTTGATTTCGTGGGTGAGGCTGAGGAGGCTGTCAGTGCGGCTACGGCAGCGATTATCGTAGTGAACGGCAAAGCCGGAATCGAAGTGGGAACCCAGAAGGCATGGGAGCTTTGCGACAAATATAAGCTGCCCAGATTTATTTACGTCTCCAATATGGATGTGGATAACGCCTCTTTCCGTCAGGTAGTGGAGGATATGACAAATCTGTACGGCAAAAAGATAGCACCCTTCCATCTTCCTATCCGTGAAAATGAGAAATTTGTGGGCTATATCAATGTAATTACCGAAACGGGCAACCGCTGGCAGGGCAAGGAAGTGGTTCCCTGCGAGGTGCCCGAATACAATAAGGCAAACCTTCAAATCTGCAGGGACACTTTGATGGAAGCTGTGGCTGAGACAAGCGAGGAATTCATGGAAAGGTATTTCGGGGGAGAAACCTTTTCCGAAGCCGAGATCAGGGCGGCCCTCAGAACCAATGTCTGTGATGGGAGCATCGTTCCCATATCTATGGGATCCAACACACTGTGCCAGGGTGTGTACACCCTGCTGGACGACATTGTGAAATATATGCCCAGCCCCGAGAATAGTGAGGTCGCAGGCATCAATATGAAGACCAATGAAATTTATCATGCGGATTATGACTTCTCCAAGGCAAAATCAGCATATATCTGGAAAACCATCGTAGATCCCTTTATCGGCAAATATTCCTTAATAAAAGTAAATTCCGGCGTATTTAAAACGGATGACCTGATCTATAATGTGGATAAGGATATTGAAGAAAAGATTGGAAAGATTTACGTGCTTCAGGGAAACAAACCTCTGGAGGTAAGCGAGCTTCATGCGGGAGACATCGGAGCTTTTGCCAAGCTGACGGCAGCCAGAACAGGAAATAGTCTTTCTACCAAGGCAACGCCCATTAAATATGGCAGGTTTGATATTTCCACACCTTATACATATATGAGGTACAAGCCGAAGAACAAAGGAGATGTGGATAAGATTTCCCAGGCTCTTCAAAAGATGACTCACGAAGATCTGACGCTTAGGGTTGTGAATGATTCCGAGAACAGGCAAATGCTTTTGTATGGAATGGGTGACCAGCATCTGGAGGTGGTTGTCAGCAGGCTGTTGAATGAGTATAAGGTGGAAGTGGAGCTTGCAAGACCGAAGATCGCGTACAGGGAGACCATAAAGAAAGAGTCCGACGTGGAATATAAATACAAAAAGCAGTCTGGCGGACATGGGCAATATGGACATGTAAAAATGAGATTTTCGCCCTCTGGAGATCTGACTGCTCCCTTTGTGTTTGAGCAGGAAGTGGTGGGCGGAGCCGTTCCAAAGAACTTCTTCCCGGCGGTGGAAAAGGGGCTGCAGGAATCCGTTCTCAAGGGGCCTATGGCTGCTTATCCCGTAGTAGGTGTGAAGGCGGTGCTTTACGATGGCTCCTATCATCCGGTGGATTCTTCGGAAATGGCATTTAAAATGGCAACCATACAGGCTTTCAAAAAAGGTTTTATGGAAGCGCATCCCGTTCTTCTGGAGCCCATCGCTTCCCTGAAGGTGACAGTTCCGGATTCATATACCGGGGACGTTATGGGGGATTTGAACAAGCGAAGAGGCCGAGTGCTGGGAATGAATCCTATTGCCGGAGGAAAACAGATGATCGAGGCCGACATTCCTATGAGCGGATTGTACGGCTACTGCACGGATTTGCGCTCCATGACAGGAGGACGGGGAGAGTATTCCTATGAATTTTCGCGTTATGAGCAGGCGCCCTCCGATGTCCAGGAGAAAGAGGTTGCTGCAAGAGCGGCAAAGGTTGCGGAGAACAGTGCGGACGACTGAGCGGGCAAGTATGTTTGAAATATCCCTCCGCACCAAGAAAAATATCCGGGAGAATTTTTCTTGACAGAATGACAGGGACGGGATAAAATAAAGCATAATTTCGTTTCAGTATATGAAAGACAAAGACTGAGAAAAGGAATAGTAGGATTTTCCTTAGCTTTCAGAGAACCGCCGGATGGTGCAAGGCGGCAGCGGGGAAATTTGAACTGGCCTTTGAGTCCTCATGGTGAAAGCTTGAGCTAACGGATAAGCAAGTAATTTTGAGCGGTTTCATCCCGTTACAGGTGAATAAAGTGCACAGATGATGTTTACGGCATTTGAGCGCCTGGATGCAAAGCATGGATTCAGGGAAGAGGATATGAAAACATCTGTTGTGAATTAGAGTGGTACCACGGAACCAAGCCCTTTCGTCTCTAAATACGAGAGGGCTTTTATCATTTATGATGATGAGAGTCCCGCAGAAGGTGACTTTTGCTGCCGGTTCGTGAAATGAATGAAATGCAGGAGGAAAGAAAATGGCTGTAGTTTACAACCACAGAGAAGTTGAGACAAAATGGCAGAAGATCTGGGATGATGAGGAGGCTTTTAAAACCTCCGACGATTATTCCAAGCCAAAATACTACGCTTTGGTGGAATTTCCCTATCCTTCGGGACAGGGTCTTCATGTAGGGCACCCGAGACCTTATACTGCACTGGATATTGTTGCGAGAAAAAGAAGAATGCAGGGATATAATGTGCTGTATCCGATGGGCTGGGACGCTTTTGGACTTCCAACGGAAAACTATGCCATAAAGAATCATATCCATCCAAGAATTGTCACCAGGAACAATGTAGAGCGCTTTAAGAGGCAGCTTCATTCTCTGGGATATTCCTTTGACTGGGAAAGAGAAATCAATACAACGGATCCGGAATATTATAAATGGACACAGTGGATTTTTCTGAAATTGTTTAAGGAGGGGCTGGCCTATAAATCGGAAATGCCCATCAACTGGTGCATCTCCTGTAAGGTGGGGCTGGCCAATGAGGAAGTGGTGAACGGTGTTTGCGAGCGCTGCGGCTCGGAGGTAGTCAGAAAGGTGAAAAGCCAGTGGATGCTGAAAATCACCGAGTATGCGGAAAAACTTCTGGAAGGACTTGAGACTGTCGATTATATTGATAGGGTGAAAGTGTCTCAGAAAAACTGGATTGGCAAATCCCAGGGAGCGGAGGTGGATTTTGCCTTAACAGGCAAGGAGGAAATGCTGCGGGTTTATACCACAAGGCCGGATACCCTGTTTGGAGCTACTTATATGGTAGTCTCTCCGGAGCACCCCCTCATAGACAAATATAGGGAAGAGATTCAAAATTGGGATGAAGTGGCGGCATACAGAGAAATGGCCGCAAGGAAGTCGGATTTTGAGCGTACGGAGCTTGCAAAGGAGAAAACCGGAGTGCAAATCCAGGGAATTACCGCCACCAACCCGGTGAACAATAAAGAGATCCCCGTCTGGATATCGGACTATGTTCTTATGACCTATGGTACAGGAGCCATAATGGCTGTCCCTGCTCATGATGAAAGAGACTGGGATTTTGCCAAAAAATTTCATCTTCCGATTGTGGAAGTAGTGGCAGGAAGTTCTGTCAGCGTACAGGAGGCGGTTTATACGGATGTGGCTTCGGGAACTCTGGTAAATTCCGAATTCCTGAACGGGCTTTCTGTGGCTCAGGCAAAGGAGAAAATGATTTCCTTTCTGGAAGAAAAGGGAATAGGCCGGCAAAAAACCAATTATAAACTTCGTGACTGGGTTTTTTCAAGACAGCGCTACTGGGGAGAACCCATTCCCATAGTGTTCTGCGAAAAATGCGGTTATGTTCCTCTGGATGAGAGCCAGCTTCCGCTGGAACTTCCGGAGGTGGAAAGCTATATGCCCACCGATAATGGGGAATCTCCGCTGGCCGCAATTACGGATTGGGTAAATACTGAATGCCCCTGCTGTAACGGCCCGGCCAAAAGAGAAACGGATACTATGCCTCAGTGGGCAGGATCTTCATGGTACTATTTAAGATATACGGATCCGCACAATACGGAGGCGCTTGCAAGTGAGAAAGCGCTGAAATATTGGCTTCCCGTGGACTGGTATAACGGTGGGATGGAGCATACTACGCTGCATCTGCTTTATTCCAGATTCTGGCACAGATTTCTCTATGATCAAAAGGTAGTGCCTTGTCCGGAGCCGTATAAGAAGAGAACCAGCCATGGCATGATTCTGGGTTCCAACGGAGAAAAAATGTCAAAGTCCCGGGGAAATGTAGTAAATCCGGATGATATTGTAATGGATTACGGCGCGGATACGCTGCGCACCTATGAAATGTTTATCGGCGCTTTTGATCTGAGCGCTTCCTGGTCCGAGGACGGAGTCAAGGGCTGCCGCAGATTTCTGGAAAGGGTATGGAAACTGCAGGACATTTTGGTAGAAGGGGAGGAGTACAGCTCCGAGCTTGAGACAAAAATTCACCAGACAATTAAAAAGGTAAGCGGAGATTTTGAAAATTTAAAATATAATACTGCAATTGCGGCTATGATGTCCCTGATTAACGAAATGTACAAGAAGAACGCCGTTACCAGAGGAGAATGCAGAACCCTTTTGGTGCTTTTAAACCCTGTTGCCCCTCACATTACAGAGGAGCTGTGGCAGAGAATGGGTTGTGAAGGAAGAATTTATCAGACCTCCTGGCCGGTTTATGATGAGGCGAAGACGGTGGAGGATACTGTTGAAGTGGGAGTACAGGTGAACGGTAAGATGAGGACTACCATATTGGTCGCAAAGGATGAGGATCAGAACAGCGTCATAGCCAAGGCAAAGGAAGCGCTGGGCAGCAGGCTGACAGGCGCTGTGGTAAAGGAAATATATGTTCCCGGACGTATTGTAAATATTGTTGCAAAATAGCCTGCGGAGCATATAAATGGAATCAGAAATCTGAAAGAAACAAAATGGAATAAAATAGTGAGGGATGGCCGGAGAACCTGCAGAGGCAAAAGCTGCCAAATGCTTTTTCTCCGGCTGAATACTATCTTTTTTCCCGGCTTTTTTCCAATATTTTATTGATTTGTTCCAGCTCCGCCTCAGTGCTGTGCTTTTTAATTGCTGCAATTGCAGCGTTCATTTCCTGTTGGGTAAAGGTCAGTTTTTCCTGTCTGGCTTTTTTCATCATAGGGAGGAGCAGCGCCATCATTTCCTTCTGGCTTTTTCCATGCCCTTCAGCGAACATTTTGCCCAGAAAATCCAGCTTGTTCTGGGGAATATCTTTTACAAGGTCGTCCTGCATCCAGGCAGGCTTTTTTCTTTCATCCATACAATTTCCTCCTCGGATCATTCTTGACAATAAGAAGCGTGCAGAGCGTAATTTCTATTGTAAGTTTTGAAACAGACTCATCAGCTGCGACAAATCCATTTGGCCCTCCTGTGCTTTTCCCTTTCCCATAAGACCGGAGAGCATTTCTGAGGCATCACCCTGGAAAGGATTTTCGCCTTCCGGGAAAAGCTCTTTCATCATTTGCATCATCTCCATCATTTCCTGCATGCCGGCAAGATTTTGAAACATATTTTTCATGCTTTGAAGCTGTTCTTTTTCTCTGGGAACACAATAGGGAAGCATTTCATCACAAAGTCTGGAGCCATCAAATTTATCCTCTCGGGGCAGTCCTGCCAGGGAAGCGCCCGGATACTTACGGAAAAAGGAAAGCGTATATTGCAGCTCCATCCACTTGATATAGACCGCCATGCTTTTTTGGGCGGCGGGATCCAGATAAGAAGTCAAAACCTTCAGCATTTGGAGATGATTGGTTGTAAACAGCGTATCAAATGCCATGACCTTATCCTGTCCCTTTTCGTCCATAGCCGCCTCCTGAATGGTATTTTTACATCCTATGAAGCTTTCTTTAAAAATAGGCCCCCTGGGGGGCCTATTTTAGAAAATTAAAGATTGCAGAATCAGCAGCAGGAAGAACCACAGCCACAGCCATTACCGTTGCCGTTGCCGCAGAAGCAGGAAAGGAGCAGGATCCAGATCAACCATTCGCAGCAGTCATTGTTGTTGCCGCCCATGATGCCGTTGCCACAGCCGTTTCCACACCCATTGCCGCCGCAGCAGAATAACAGAAGAATAATCCAAATACAGCTTCCAAAGCCGCTGTTGTTTGCGCAGCCGCAGGAATTGTTTGCACAGCCGCAATTAGTAGCAGTCAAATCGCTCATTTTTTTCCTCCAGGTTTTATTTATGGTTTATTCTATGCACTATGGCATGTCAATGTTTCTATCGCTTTCGGCATATTTTTTTTATAATGTTGCTACAATATGTGGATTAAGGTCTTGCATTAATTTCAACATATAGTAAAATAGTAGTTGAAATACATTGTAGGGAGCTTGCGTATAGGAAAGTATTATGGCACAGAAAACATATATTGTAGAGGGCAGGCAGTTCCGTACGGAGGCAGATTACCGGCGGGCTGTTCATGACAGAGAGCTGATAGAACGACTGCGCAGAGAGGCGGCCGGGCATGATAAAAAGAAGCTGGAACAGCTTTATTCTGACATAAGGAATGGCAAATACAAATTTTTAACGCTTTTGGGGCAGGATTTCACGGATGAGGTGGAGGAGCTTCTCCGGAAAAAGACTGCCAAAGGAGGCGGTCAAAGAAAAAGCGCCGGTTCTAAAGAGGGAAGGAGGGAAGGAAAGAAGAGCGGGCCAAAAATAATAACGAAAAAGGAGACGAAAAATGAACAGAAGCTAGAGGCATTTGTCCAGGAAGAGCTCAAAAAGAGAGAAAAGCGCAGGAGGCTGATGATTGCAGGCTGCCTTGCAGTGGCCGTGGGCTGTATAGGTTATTTTTGTATGTATTCATATTATGATTATCGAGCAAGAGCTACCTATAGTGAGCTGAGCGCGCTGAAGGAGAAGCCGGTGCTTGCATCCGCTAATGAATCTCCTGTAATTCATTATACGCTGGATGGGGAAACGGAAGCCCGGGAAGTGCTGGACGAATATAAAAATTTATTAAATAAAAATAAAAGGCTAATCGGATGGATAAAAATTGACGATACAAGTATAGATTACCCTGTAATGCAGACCTCGGACAATGAATATTATCTGGATCACAACATTAACCAGGAATATGACAAAAACGGTTCAATTTTTATGGACAAGGACTGTGATGTGCTAAAGCCAAGCACGAATCTGATTTTATATGGACATCATATGAAAAACGGACAGATGTTCGGCGATCTTGATCTGTACAGCAGCGAGGAATATTTTAAAGAGCATCGTTACATTCAGTTTGATACCATTTACGAAAAGGGAACCTGGGAGGTCATGTATGTCTTCCGGTCCAGGGTATACAGTGAAGAAGAGATTGTCTTCAAGTATTATCAGTTTATAGACGCGCTGAGCGAACAGGAATTTAATTCCAATATGCAGGAGATGGCAGCGATGTCGCTGTACGATACCGGTGTCACTGCTCAGTATGGCGACAGACTGCTGACTCTTTCCACCTGCGATTATCAGGAAGCGGATGGAAGATTTGTAGTCGTAGCCAAAAAAGTCAGTGAGGAAGGTTAGCAAAGGAGTAGACGAAAATGATGAAGGTGAAAAAGAAGACCAGGAGATTAAAAAAGACGGTCAGGAAGACGCTGGGGACGTTGTTTCTGATCTCGGCGCTGATTGTAGCCGCCATACCGGTGGAAAATCTGCAGGCGTATGACGCTAACGGAGCCCCGATTCTGCCTTTGATTGTAACGGACGACGGCAGCAATATTCCTACGGTTGGACCGAGTGATAAGATATACACCACAGGGGATGGGCGTTTCCAATTTGCCTATGTGAACGCTCCGGGTAATCCGACTGAAAAGATCGCCGTAATAGTGGGCTATTCACAGGTGGGCAGTCTGCAAGGGGATACGCTTACCATACCAGACACAGTGGACGTATATGATAAATTTACGGACACCAACGGTACATATAGAGGCTACGCCGCAGTAAATGGCGATGGAGACTTTCTGTATTATAACAAGCCGGATATTCAGTATGGACCGGATGGTGCGGAAACAGGCCGTACGGATCACTTTTATGTATGCTATTACGATACTTACAATGATTGGGGCAGTATTGCTTCTTCCAGCCTTTACATTAAGACCAATCCAGCCGGAAGTGATACGGACACTTCTGCTTTTACGCAGACTGTCAATCCCAGTCAGTGGAGACTTTCTCAGATCACGGTTGCCTATATCGGCAATCAGAGAGTTGTTCAATCGGCTGTAAGCGGCAATAATCAGGACTGGACAGTGGAGAATGTGAACAGTACCTCTAAGAACGGCGTTTTTTCCGGAAACGGCAGCATAATTCACCTGGTTGTGGGAGAAAATCTTCAGGGAATTGGAAATTATGCATTCTATAACTGTACGGCAATGCAGTCCATTACATTGGGTAACGGTCTGACCACCATCGGGAATGGCGCCTTTGAAAACTGCGTCAACATAAAGGATATTAATCTGCAGCCCAACTCCAATATTCAGACCATTGGAGACCATGCATTCTATAATTGCACCGGTCTGACTTCCTTTAATATGCCGATTAATGTGTTGAGAGTGGGGGATTACGCCTTTGCAGGCTGTACGGCTCTTGAAACCATAGATCTGGACGGCTATGAGGGACAGCTTCAGAATGTGGTGCTTCAGGAGATCGGAAGAGGCGTATTCAGGGGATGCCGTTCTCTGAAGGGCGTTGCCTTTCATGAAAACTGGACTGCGGATCTGCCGGCATCGATTTTTGAAGGCTGTACCAGTCTGGGATACATTACCTTCCCCGGCGGAAACGCTAATTTGACCTTTTCTCCGGCTGGAGGAGGAACTGACAGTCACAACCTGACCTTCACTATGGAGGATTTTAAGAACACTGTTCCGGAGTCGTTTTATTTCGAAAGCATATCGGATGGAGACACTCATGATCTGTGCCGTGCCAATGGCTTTGCTTTTAAATATTACGGACAGGATATTTATGAGATAATTCTTACTGATGGAGCCAATGGATCGGCCATGTTTCAGGTGAATTCTTCCAACCAGCTCATCCAATGCGTGATCAACGGCATGAAGGATATTCCTATTCCCGGCACCATTGGGCCTTACCAGATTACGGAGATTTATTCTTCGAGCTTTCAGAATAACGCAGATTTGGAGAGAATTACCATTCCTTCGTCCATTACGGTGATTGGGGCGGATGCCTTTAAGGGCTGCTATAAGCTGGAGGAAGTGATTTTTGAGGAGCCCATTAATATTACCACAATCGGCAGCAACGCCTTCCAGACCCAGGATGTTCTGCCGGGATTGGAAGGGGCTCTGAGCCAGACGCCGAGACTGACCTTTACGGGGACCATTTCACCTGACAGCGTACCTTTTCAGTATGCAATGGATCCCAGCTCCAATATTAATAAGGGCACCCAGCCGGTAACCTACATAGAATACTACAGCGGCTGGCCTACGAATCTTGTGGTACAGTATAATCCTTCAACTGACAGCAACGAGCTGATAAATTATCCCACCATGAAGGATTTGGATTCCTACACGGTGGATTCCTTCCCGTATGCGACGGCGGAACTGGCCCAGACCGCCAAAAACGCTGCGAACAAATTTATCCGGGATAATAATGGCACCGATTATACCTTGGATGCAGGCATACAATCCGAGGCCATTACCCAGGATGAACAGGCAATTTTGGATGCGGTGCTGAGCCTGCGGATTCCAAACGGCGTGGAATCCGTGAAAGATCAATTGTTCAAAGGCAAGGAGGCGGATGATCTTAACTGGGCCAAGGATCATTGGAAGGATCTGGACTGGAACAATATGACGTCTGATCAGATGCCTCTACAGAAATCCATTACTACGGAAGGACTGGCGGAAATACCAGCCCAGATGTTTGAGGGATGCGTCAACCTAACCAGTGTCAGCATTCTTGGAAACACCACAAAAATTGGAGACTACGCGTTTGATGGGTGCACTTATCTGAGCTCGGTGACCATTTCTCCCACAGTGAGTGAGATGGGACTGCGGCCCTTCAGAGGCTGTTCTCAGCTGATAGACGTAGATTTTCAGGGAAGCCCCAATTTTACCTGCGAAAGGTCTATTATTTACGGACTTACGGATGGAGTAAAAAGCAGTATTGTGCAATGTCTGGAATCCAGAGGCAACGGCAGGGTCAACGGCAGCTATAATGGAAAGGTGGATGCCGTGGAGCTTGCGGGAGTCACCTCGGTGGCTAATGAAGCTTTTATGGATGCGGCAAATGTAACCAGTATAGATTTCAGTGACAGCAGAATTACAAGAGTTCCGCCTTACGCATTTGCGGAAACAAGCAATTTGTATTCGGTAACACTTCCGGCCACAGTTCAAAGCATTGCTGAGCATGCCTTTTTAAACAGCGGAGTGCAGGCGGTTTATATTCCCGGCTCGGTGAGCTACATCGACAATACTGCGTTTGGAGATGATAATGGGGAGAATATTTCGTCCAATCTGACAATTTACTGTCCGGATGACAGCGTGGCTGCTATTTTTGCAGATGAAAAAGGAATTGACCACCAGCCCTATAGCGGTCAGGAAGTATTTACCGTAACCTTCTGGATGAATAATTATTCTACCGGTATTGGAGAGGTAATCCGTCAGGATTCTGTGATTGCTGGAGATGACGTGGCGCTGCCCACGACGGAGGATTATCCTCAACTGATTCAGGAGGGATACCGCTTTATCGGATGGAGCGAGGATGGTCGCAATATTCAGGCGCCTACTGATATTTGGGCCCAGTATGAAGTGATTGATCCTAATGCAGAGAAGCTGACAGTGGAGTTTTATGATATTAATAATCAGCTGATCGAGAGTGTTCTGGTAGATGCAGGAGGCGATGCAACTTCTCTTGCTCCCAGCGCTGCGGAGATGGCAGTGCCAGGATACTCATTTACCGGATGGCGTCCTGCTATAAATAATATCACGGAGAATACCAAAACCTATGCGCAGTATACGGCTCTGGGTGAAACAGAGTATGTTGTAAATTTCTATGATTGGAATGGAACTCTGCTTTATACACAGACGGTAGCGGCGGGCGGCAGCGCGATTACGCCTCAGAATCCTGTGCGGGAGGGCTACACCTTCACTGGCTGGATGCCGGGCATAACAAATATTCAGAAGGATACCGACGTATATGCCCAGTACGAGAGAAATGATGGTTCCAGCGGAAACGGCAACAACAATAATAACAATAACGGCAGCGGAAACAATAACAACGGAAATGCAGTTTACTATACTCTGACCGTGCGCAACGGCAGCGGTTCCGGAAGCTATGTGGCGGGCTCACAGCCCATTATCATTGCTAACGATCCGGCGTCCGGCCAGGAGTTCAGCAACTGGACTGTAGAACCTTCAGATGTGACCATAGCCAGTACGGCTGTAAGCGCCACTGTAATTACCATGCCTGAAAAGAATGTGACTGTAACGGCAAACTACAGGACGGCAGGTTCGGGCACAACTACTACGGGAAGCGGTAATTCAGCGGGATCCAGCTCATCTAACAGACCGAATAACACTACGGGAACGGTATCCAATGGAGGCACCACCATTGTCATTGATAAGAATGGACTGTCCAACACAGGCGTGGCGTCTGCTACAGTAAACGGCTCTTCTGATGATTTTGTGATTAAGATTACAGAGAGTACGGAAGCGACTGAAGCGGCCGTGAGAGCCCTGATGGCGGAATATGGTGATTTGACGAACATAAAGTATTTCCCCATGGACATCAGTTTGTATGACTCCACGGGTACTCAGAAGATAACGGATACAACGGGATTGTCTATTACAATTACGCTGCCCTTGCCGGATTCTCTGATCACATATGCCGGCAATAATATGATTGCCGGAGTGGTGGATGACAGGCTGGATAAACTGACTCCGAGATTCACTACAATCTCAGGTGTGTCCTGTATTACATTTACCGCAGAGCATTTTTCACCCTATGTAATTTACGTGGATACCAGTGATCTGAGCGCCGGGACCGTTGCGGATAATACGCCTCAGACAGGGGACGGCATTCATCCCAAATGGTTTTTGTCAGTGGGACTTGCAAGCTTATCCTTCATGTTCTTCATGAAGAGAGACAGGAAAAAACTGAAAAGGGCAATGGCCTGATAAACCGGTATATTACGGAAAAGAAGTGGGAAGGTATATGAAGAGAATACTGCATTCTGGAAACAGAAAAAGAGCCGGCTGCATCGTATGGCTGCTTGCCGCTCTGATAATAGTGCAGCTTCCCGTGACGGAAGCAGATGCGGCAACATCTGCTTCCGATTTTCACATGGAGGGGAGCACTTTGACAAAATACCGGGGTACGGATACAAGAGTGACCGTACCCGATGACGTCAGGGTTGTCGGTGAAAGCGCTTTTGAGGGAAATACCAATATTGAATTGGTAGTAATTCCTGATTCTGTAGAACGGATAGAGGCATACGCCTTTTGGGGCTGCGACAATCTGGACACGGTGGTGCTCGGAAGAGGTCTGAAGGAGGTTGGAGATTTTGCCTTTGCCGACTGTACAGGGCTGGAGCAGATGACGATTCCGTCAAATATAACAAGCATTGGAATTCAGGCATTTGCAAACTGTACAAAAATGACGGATATTACAATACCTCCGGAAGTCACAAGTATAGATGAAACAGCTTTTGATGGCTGCTATCAGCTTACGATTCATTGTGAAGCCGGCAGTGCGGCGGATGTTTTTGCTCAGGATTTTTACGAAAGGCAGAAACAAATGCCGGGATATGGAGAGCCATCTGCAGATGTCTCTCAGGATCAGCAGACGAATCCAGTTTTACAAGACGGCCAGAGCGTCGGTGATGGAAGCGCAGAAGCCGTTAGTGAGGCTGAGGATAGTCAAGCGTCAGTCGACGCCTCTCAGAGTACGTCCGGAACGGGAAATCTGCTGGGCAGTACCAAAGTTGTAGGCAATCGGGCAGTTGTTTTTATGGATAATACGGCTCCCAGCGTTTTTGAAGGAGGACAGAGCGGAGGCCTTGCAGGAGGAAGCGGTCAGGCCAATGCAGAAACAGGAACTGCCCCCGGTCAGACTGCGGGAGCGGAGGGTTCAGCTCAGCAAATGGGAATGTCCGTTGGACTTCCCAAATATACTATAGTGGATGGTACAGTGGTGGCGGATCAGGCTTACTACAGAAATGCTGCGCTGGGAAGTATTGTTCTGCCTCAGGGCATCCAGGAAATCGGGCAGTTTTCCTTTGCCAGGAGCAGTCTGGAGCAGATAACAATCCCTGTTGGAATAAAAAGCATTGGTTATGGAGCTTTTTACCATTGCGGTAACCTCTCTCAAGTGCAGCTTCCCGACACCATTGAAAAGGTAGAGCCCAAGGCGTTTGAGCACACCGCTTGGGTAGAAAATTTCAAAGAAAGCGGCAGCGAGGATTTCCTGATCAGCGGCGGAGTACTGGTGGCATATGCTGGAAATGCCGCCCAGGTAGCTGTGCCGGAAGGTGTTCGAGTGATTGCGGGAGAGGCGTTCAGAGGACATACGGAGATTCAGTCGGTGACCTTTCCAAATTCTCTTATATCCATAGGAGAGGGAGCCTTTGAGGGATGTACCGGTCTTGCAGAAGCAGTTTTCGGGGATGCGGCCATAATTACGCATATTAGGGACAGAGCCTTTGCCGGCTGTCCTCTTACCAGTGTCCAAATGCCCGCAACCGTAGTTGGCATTGGATTGGGGGCTTTTGACGACGGCACGGAGATCGTATATGAGGGAGATTCCCTGCCGGAAAGTACCTATGAGATTTCAGCTCAGAGGCTTTCCAACGAAGCATATCGCAGATATGGGGCGGAGGCCGGGCAGCCTGGCGTTACCGTGTCCGGGCTTGAGGGCGCTGCTGCGCAGCTTGCAGAAGCCGCAAGAGCATACACTCTTTCCATAGCAGAGGCTGCAGATAGCGGTATATTCGGGAAGGGGTATACGAGGAGCTTTGGGACGGAGCTGCCGGAAAATTCGGTTATATATGAACTGGAGCTTCGCGACAGCAGTAATATTCCAATAACGGAACTGGGAGGCCGGGCTTTAACGCTGACATTGCCTGTACCGGAATCCCTGAAGCAAGATCAGATTTCAGTTTATGTAACGGATCGAAACGGGCAGATAGAAGAATTAGCAGCGGAGAGAATTACTACAGAGAATACGGAAAGCCTGCGGTTTTCAACAGATTATGTTTCTTATGTGGGTCTCTGCAGCGCAGGAGAGACCATAAGTGACAGTGAAATTCTGGAGGAAACGAACAGTATGACAGCTATGAGTGCTTTGCGCTCAGATGGCGGAAGCTCAACGGCATTAGGGCTGGTGTTGATTGGAGCGGCTTTTGTGATTACTGGAACAATTATTTTGATTTTGAGGACAAAAAAAGAACAGCCGTAACGAAACGATTGCCCCGGCATATGATGGGATAAAGTATATGCCGGGGCAATCAATATTATGCAGCGGGTAAGGGAACAAATTGCGGCTCAGCCTTTGGAAACACTTCCGGACAGACCGATCACAGTGGCAGTATTGGATACGGGCGTTGCAAGGCATCCTGATCTTTTGGGGAAAGTAATATGCTTTCGGGACTTTGTAGGGCATAGAAATTATATGTATGACGATAATGGACATGGGACACATGTATGTGGAATTATATGCGGAAGCGGAATTCTGTCGGAAGGAGCGTTTCATGGAGTGGCTCCTGACGCCAGGCTGGTGGTCGGAAAAGTTTTGGATGGAAAGGGGGATGGAACCACGGAGAGCATGCTGGAAGGCTTAAAGTGGATTATTAAAATAAAGGAAAGGTATCAGATTAGAATACTCAATATCTCTGTGGGTATTGGTAATCTTGATGAGGTAAAAAAGGAAAGGGCGCTTCAGGAGCAGATTGACGCTGTCTGGGACAGCGGGATTGCAGTGATTTGTGCAGCAGGAAATAAGGGGCCATCTGCGGGCAGTATTTCTTCAGTGGGAGGAAGCAGAAAGGTAATCACGGTAGGATGCCATGATGGCGAATTCTGCAGGGACAATCCCAGAAGGTGCGAGACCTACTCGGGACGGGGAGCGCTGGATTCGGATATTCGAAAGCCGGATATTGTGGCGCCAGGTACGGATATTGTCTCCTGTAACGCAGATTATCAGAGTTTGCAGGGAAGAATATATAATGCCTACACTTCCAAGAGCGGAACTTCCATGGCTACACCCATTGTAGCAGGGGCGGCGGCTTTGGCGCTTCAGAAATATCCTGATATGACCAATGAGGAACTGAAGCAGAAGATGACTATGACTGCCACTGATTTGGGAGAATCATGGAATAAACAAGGATGGGGAATGATTCATGTAAAAAGATTACTGAAAAGCTATTGACACGCCTTGTATGATTGTATACAATTATGCGAGAGACGTGTTTCCGAGCACGCAGTAAATGCCTGTGAGAAGGCAGATGGGAGCTCCTTATGAGAGAGAATGACACATTTGAAGATCGCCCCGTCACAATGAATGAGAATAATAATCTGCTGCAGATAGAGGAGCATATGTACATATTAGACGATGTGGAAAAGCCTAATGTGTTCCGCAATATGTTCCCCTACTCGGAGATTCCTAAAATTCCCTTTAATGACAGGATTGTGCCCCACAATATGCCCAAGGAAATCTGGATTACGGATACTACATTTCGGGATGGACAGCAATCCCGGGCGCCGTACACGACAGAGCAGATTGTAAGAATATATGATTATCTCCATGAGCTTGGAGGACCCAGAGGCATGATTCGTGCCAGCGAATTTTTCCTTTACAGCAAAAAGGACAGGGATGCCGTGTATCAGTGTATGGAGAGGGGATACCGTTTTCCGGAAGTTACAAGCTGGATACGCGCCAGCAAAGAGGACTTTAAGCTGGTTAAGGAAATCGGCCTGAAGGAGACCGGCGTTCTGGTAAGCTGTTCCGATTATCATATTTTTTTGAAGCTGAAGATGACCAGGCGTCAGGCTATGGATCACTATTTAAGCGTAATTCGTGAATGTCTGGAGGAGGGCATTAGTCCGCGATGTCATTTGGAGGATATTACGAGAGCGGACATCTATGGATATGTGGTGCCCTTTTGTCTGGAGCTTATGAAGCTGATGAAGGAATATCAGATTCCTGTGAAAATACGTGCCTGTGACACCATGGGATATGGGGTGAACTTTCCGGGCGCAGTAATTCCCAGGAGCGTACAGGGGATTATCTACGCTATCCATACCCATGCGGGAGTACCCCACGAACTGATAGAATGGCACGGGCATAATGATTTTTATAAGGCGGTATCCAACTCCACCACGGCCTGGCTATATGGATGCTCAGGAGTCAATACTTCTCTGTTTGGCATTGGGGAAAGAACTGGAAACACTCCCTTGGAGGCTATGGTGTTTGAATATGCTCAGCTCAAAGGACATTTAAACGGAATGGATACCAGAGTGATCACGGAGCTTGCGGAATACTATGAAAGGGAAATAGGGTATCAGATCCCGCCAAGGACCCCTTTTGTAGGCAGGAATTTCAACGTTACAAGAGCCGGCATACATGCGGATGGGCTTTTGAAAAATGAGGAAATTTATAATATATTTGACACTGAAAAATTCCTGAATCGCCCGGTGTTATGCGCTGTTTCCAACACATCGGGGCTGGCAGGCATCGCTCACTGGATCAATACTTATTATAAGCTCCAAGGAGGTCGGCAGGTGGACAAGAATTCCGCGCTTGTGAGAGAAATAAAAAGGTGGGTGGATGAAGAGTATGCAGGAGGACGAGTGACCGTACTGACGGATGAGGAAATTGTCGCCTGCTTAAACCGTGTATGCATAGAAAAAAATATAACCATTGGCGATTAAACCTGGGGCAGGCAGGATAATCAGAAAGGCATTTGAAGTGAGCAAGTATGATGTAAAGCAGGAGGTTACGGACAAGTATTCCCTGCGCGGCCGCGTTTTCAATCGGCTAAGAGAGGACATTCTAAGCGGAAAGTATGAGGAGTATGAAGAGCTGAAGGAGGTTGCCATCGGCGAGGAGCTGGGGGTCAGCAGAACGCCGGTAAGAGAAGCCTTCCGTCAGCTTGAGCTGGAAGGACTGATCCAGATTATTCCCAATAAAGGAGCATATGTCACCGGAATTACCCAGAAGGACGTTAAGGATATTTATATGATCCGCTCCCTCTTGGAGGGGCTGTGCGCCCGTTGGGCGACGGAGCACATAACCAAGGAACAGCTGGAGGAAATGGAGGAGAATGTGTATCTGGCCAGATTTCATGCCCAAAAGGGACATCTGGAACAGCTGGCGGAGCTTGATAACCGTTTCCATGACATTTTGTACGAGGCGTGCAACAGCAAAATACTGGAGCACCAGCTGAAGGATTTTCATCAATATGTTCTGCGCGTGCGCAAAAAGACCCTTTCCAGCGCAAACAGAGGGCCTAAGTCAAATGAGGAGCACGCGCAGCTTCTGGAGGCTATAAAAGCTGGAAACGCGCAGCTGGCAGAGCAGCTGGCCAATCGCCATATGATAAACGCTTATGAAAATATGGTAAGAAATGGCCTTAAAGAGGCATATGGCAAGCAGGGAAATGAGGATGAGCCTCGGAAAGAAAGCTGAGAACCGTTGATATTTGAATTTTATTAAATTTGGAAAGGAAAAAGCACATGGAAAAAATCAAGATGACAACGCCTCTCGTGGAGATGGATGGAGATGAGATGACCAGGATTCTCTGGAAAATGATCAAGGATGAGCTTCTGCTGCCTTATGTGGATCTGAAGACGGAGTACTATGACTTGGGGCTGGAGCATCGCAATGAGACGGATGATCAGGTGACCGCAGACTCCGCATACGCCACCCTAAAGTATGGAGTAGCCGTAAAATGCGCTACCATTACGCCCAACGCTGCTCGAATGAAGGAATATAATCTGAAGGAAATGTGGAAAAGCCCCAACGGCACCATACGTGCCATTTTGGACGGCACTGTATTTCGGGCGCCTATTCTGGTGAAAGGGATTGTTCCATATGTGAAAAACTGGACAAAGCCTATTACCATTGCCCGCCATGCATACGGCGATGTATATAAAAATACGGAAATCAGGGTACCTGGGCCGGGCCGGGCAGAGCTTGTATATACGGCGGAGGATGGCACACAGGTAAGGGAGCTGATCCACAATTTTGAAGGACCCGGCATCCTGCAGGGGATACATAATACGGAAAAATCTATTTCCAGCTTTGCCAGAGCCTGCTTTGGCTATGCATTGGACACAAAACAAGATCTTTGGTTTGCCACAAAGGATACGATCTCCAAAAAATATGACCATACCTTTAAGGATATTTTTCAGGATATTTATGATAGAGAATTCAGCGCCAGGTTTAAAGAGCTGGGGATAGAGTATTTTTATACGCTGATTGATGATGCCGTTGCAAGAGTAATCCGCTCTGAAGGCGGATTCATCTGGGCATGTAAAAACTATGATGGGGATGTAATGTCTGATATGGTGGCCACCGCATATGGAGATTTGTCTATGATGACATCGGTTTTGGTATCTCCAAGCGGAGCTTATGAATATGAAGCGGCTCACGGCACCGTACAGCGTCATTATTACAAGCACCTGAATGGAGAGGAAACATCCACCAACTCCATAGCTACCATTTTTGCCTGGACCGGCGCGCTGCGCAAGCGGGGCGAGCTGGATGGAAACAGGGAGCTTGCGGCTTTTGCGGATAAGCTGGAAAGAGCTTGCATAAAGACGGTTGAGGACGGAAAAATGACGAAAAGCCTTTCTTTGATCTCTACTTGTGAAAATCCTGTTATTTTGAACAGCCTGAAATTTATCCAGGCCATCCGTGACACGATGAACAGTTTGGAATAGACCTCTGTGGGAGGCTGGCTAATCGGCCAGAGCCTCCCATTTTTCATACAGCTCTTCCAGTTGGATATTTATTTTTTCCTGCTCTTTGGCAAGCTCCATAAGTTTTGCCGCCTGAGTTCCAATGGAAGGATCGGACATCTGAGCCTGAAGCTCCTCCAGCTGTTTTTCTAATGAAGAAATCTGGTTTTCACACTTTTTCAGATCGTTTTCCTTTTTGCGAATTCTTGCCTGCTCTTCCTTTTTGGCTTTCCAGTCCAGCTTCGCTTCGGAAACCTTGGGGGCATCGGAGGGAGCCGGGCTGTCGGGGAAGAGGGCTGCCATGACGGTTTCCTTTTTTTCCAGGTAATAGTCATAGTTTCCGATGTAGTTGATAAGCCTGCCGCCTGTCAGATCCAATATACGGTGGGCGGTTTTATTAATAAAATACCTGTCATGGGACACATACAGCACTGTTCCCTCATAGCTGTTTAAGGCGTCCTCCAGAATCTCTTTCGACATAATATCCAGATGGTTAGTAGGTTCATCCAGAATCAGAAAGTTCGCATTTGAGAGCATAAGCTTGGCCAGTGAGACACGTCCCCGTTCTCCTCCGCTCAGATCCTGTATCCGTTTGAACACATCGTCTCCGGTAAATAGAAAGGCAGCTAATATATTTCGGATTTCCGTGTTTGCAAGATCGGGGTATTCGTCAGATATTTCTTCGAAAAGAGTTTTTTCGCTGTGTAATACATGGTGTTCCTGGTCATAGTAGCCGATTTCAACATTTGTTCCCAGACGGAAGGAGCCGTTGTCAGGGGAAAGGAGGCCGTTTAGAATTTTGAGCAAGGTGGTTTTGCCGGTACCATTGTCTCCGATGATGGCTGCGTGCTCGCCCCTTTTCAGCTGGAAACTGACTTCTTCAAACAGAGTATGCCCATTGAAGGCTTTGCTGAGATTCTCTGTTATAAGAACATCCTTTCCACTTGGCCTGCGGGGAGTCAGAGTTAACTTCATGTCCGCTGCGGTCTGCTCAGGGCGCTCAAGCCGTTCTATTTTGTTTAGCATTTTTTCGCGGCTTTCCGCACGGCGGATAGACTTTTCCCGATTAAAGGAGCGGAGCTTTTCAATGACTTCCTCCTGATGTCTGATTTCCCGCTGTTGGTTTACATAGGCGTTTAAGGCGGCGGCGCGCAGATGTTCCTTTTTTACGGCATAATCGGAATAGCTGCCCGGAAAGGTAATTGCCCTGGACTGGTCGATTTCTATTATTTTTGTGGCAATACGGTCCAAAAAGTACCGGTCATGAGAAACGATGAGCACAGCTCCCTTGTAATTGAGCAGATAGGTTTCCAGCCAGGATATGGAATTCATATCCAGATGATTGGTAGGCTCGTCCAGAATGATGAGATCCGGCTCCTGCAACAGGAGACGACCTAAAGCAACTCGGGTTTTCTGGCCGCCGGAAAGCTGAGATATCGGCTTATGAAACTCCTCTTCACAAAAGCCCAGGCCCTTTAAAACGCCAGTGATTTCACTCTTATAGGCATAACCGTTTTTCATCTCAAAGGCATGGGTCAGAGAGGCATATTCGCGCATCAGATTTTCCAGAGAGTTTTCATCTGCGGACTTCATATTTTCTTCGCAGGCGCGCATACGGCTCTCCAGATGGATAAGCTCCTGCTTAACGGACATAAGCTCCTCATATATGGTAAGAGGAGCGTCTGTATCATTGTTTTGAGCGAGATATCCCAGAGTTTTGTTCTTTGACAGCACTGCCATTCCCTGATCCGGTTCAAGCTGCCCGGAAATAATGCGCAGAAGAGTGGTTTTGCCCGCTCCGTTGATGCCGACGATGGCAGCCTTTTCGTTATCTTCTATATGGAAGCTGACATTGTCCAGAATTTGAATGTCTCCAAAAGCTTTTGAAATGTTTTGACAGGAGAGTATCATAAGGTTTCCTCCGAAAAAAATTGCAGGCCCTGATTTCGCCGTGCAAATCATATTTTACCCTGCGTAATTTATCCTGTCAATTCATTGACAAGTTTTTAACATTCGACTATAATATGATATATATCATCAATTTGGAGGTAGTATCTTTGGAAGAAAAAGAAATTTCTCAGGCTGTTATCGGCCGTTTACCAAGATATTTCCGCTATTTAGGAGAATTGAAGGATGAAGGTGTGGAGAGAATCTCTTCCCAGGAATTGAGCGAACTGATGAAGGTCACTGCATCGCAGATCCGTCAGGACTTCAATAATTTCGGAGGCTTCGGACAACAGGGCTATGGATATAATGTGGAACATTTATACAAAGAAATCGGAAGAATTCTGGGCCTTGACGTTATCCACAACTTTATTATTATCGGAGCGGGCAATCTGGGGCAGGCTTTGGGCAATTATCTGAATTTTGAACGGCGGGGCTTTATTTTCAGAGGAATGTTTGACATTAATCCCCAGCTTGTGGGCAGGGATGTGAGGGGAGTGAAGGTGATGCCCATGGAGGAGATGGAACGCTTTGTGCGGGAGAATGATATTGATATTGCAGTTTTGACCATACCTAAAACCAGCGCGGTGGAGGTGGCCGAGCGGCTGGCGGCTAACGGTATACGGGCTATATGGAACTTTGCTCACGTGGATCTGAATGTGCCGGAGGGGATTCAGGTGGAAAGCGTACATCTTTCCGACAGCCTGATGAAGCTTTCCTATAACATCAGCAGATACAAAAAAGAGAAAGAAAATTCATAGCGGGAGGCAGCTATGGGGAGTGAATATAAAAAGGAAGTCTTTTTGAACGCTTTGAAGGGAAAGAAAATTCCCATACTGACATTGGATAATAAGTGGTACCGTTTGTTGGATGAGAAGGGACAGACAAAGGCGGGACAGCTGATAGAGGAGCTCAATGAGCTTTTGAGAAGACAGGGAAAACTGAATACGGGACTGAAGGATATTAAGAGGCTGAAAAAAAAGATGATGGGTGAGATTGTTCCTCTGGTAAGTGAGGTGGAGCAAAAGGGCGGCGCTGATTTGGAGAAAAAGATTGAAGCGTACAAAAGGCTGATCGGGGAGTGTAATGAAAAGATTATGGACTATGAGGATGAGCTGCTGGAACTTCCCAAAGAAATCGACCGGGTCAATTTTCAGCTTATGCTGCTTACCATGGAATATTGCTATGACGCCATGCGTCAGAACAGCAGAGATATTAGGGAAATCTCCGATTGGGTAACTCAAGCAAGAATTGATCTGAAAAAAAAATTAATTCGTAAGCAGGAAATGGAGGAGCGCAATCAGGAAATTTATTCCTATATGCACGATGTGTTCGGTGCAGATGTGGTAGATCTGTTTGATATGAGTATGCTTCCGGAGGATGCTTCGGAATAATGAAAGGACTGTTGTGGGAACAGTCCTTTTTCATCCTTTCATCGTTGGTGATGACTGTGCAGGCAGTCATGCTTTTTAGATGATCAGTCAGGTCCGATAAGATGGGCGGGAAGGCGTATATGAAATATTTGGTGACGGCCGGGGAAATGAAACGGTATGATGCAAATACAATAGAAAAAATCGGAATTCCGGAAATGGTGCTTATGGAGAGGGCTGCGCTTGCAGCCTTTGAGGAAATAAAAAGACGTATGACGGACAGTCCCGGTGAAAATAAAATATTGATTTTGGCAGGAACAGGCAATAATGGAGGAGATGGTCTGGCCCTGGCAAGGCTGTTTGCAGAGTATGGCTGTAAAGTGGACGTGTGGTGCGTAGGGGACACAGAAAGAGCTTCTCTCCAATGGAAGAGGCAGTTTTCCATTCTGAAAAATTATCCGGTGGAAACAGGCAGTAAACCTTTAAAAGAAGAATATAATATTCTGGTAGATGCTTTGTTTGGCGTAGGTCTCTCCAGAAACGTGACGGGAGAGCAGGCCGTGGCCATCGAGGGCTTCAACGGTATGGAGGGCTTCAAAGTTGCTCTCGATATCCCAAGCGGCATTGACTCGGATACGGGAAAGGTGCTGGGGACAGCGGTCAGGTCACATTTGACGGTGACTTTTGGATTCCACAAGAGAGGTTTGGTAATGTATCCCGGCTGCCTTTACTGCGGGGAAGTGAGGGTATACCCAATTGGAATTGGAGAAACCAGCTTTTTTGGGGAGAAACCCGGGATGTTTTTTTATGATGAAAAGCCCGGTGAAGTTTTGCCCTTCCGGGAACCGTCGGGGAATAAGGGAACTTTTGGCAAAGTTCTCCTGGCGGCGGGAAGCCTGAATATGGCCGGAGCGGCAGTGCTTGCCGCAAAGGCCGCATACAGGGCCGGTGCAGGTATGGTAAAGGTAATTACGCCGGAGGAGAACAGGGTCATTCTGCAGCAGCAGGTGCCGGAAGCTCTTCTGGGAAAACCGGAGGAGCTTGCCCAGAGCATGGCGTGGGCGGATGTGATTGCAGCAGGCCCGGGGCTGTCAACCACTTCCCTGGCCCGGGAAATACTGTGTCAGGCTATAAGGGAAAGTACACTGCCGTTGGTGCTGGATGCGGACGCGCTGAATCTGCTGTCTATGGAGGAAGATTTGCTGAGTGTGCTCTCCGGGCAGGGAGAGCAGGGGAGAAAGATTATTCTTACACCCCATGTGGGAGAGCTTTCGAGGATTACGGGACGAACGGTGTCGGAGCTGAAAGAGGATCTGCCTGCAGCCGGCAGGACTCTGGCCCGCAGGCTTCATGCGGTGGTAGCCGCCAAAGATGCCCGCACCTTTATATGTGGGAGCAGAGGACCGGTATGTGTGAACAGAACAGGCAACAGCGGAATGGCCACGGCAGGGAGCGGAGATGTGCTGACGGGAATCATCGCGGGACTTCTGGCACAGAATATGGACGCCTTTGAAGCTGCAGCAGCCGGTGTTTACCTTCACGGTCTTGCGGGAGATGAGGCGGCGGTAGAAAAGGGAGAATACAGTCTGACTGCGGGGGATATTATTGAACATATGGCATTTGGACGAAATACGGAAGGAAAAAACGGGGATGGATGGATTTGATGGAAAAACAGAAGGCTGCCAAAGAGGGTATGCTGAGGTAAACCTGGATAATATTGTGGAAAATATGCAGCTCATGAAGAGAAACCTCAGGGAGCAGACGCAAATGATGGCTGTGGTGAAGGCAGATGGATACGGACATGGAAGCGTTCCCGTTGCCAGGTGCCTGGAGCGCCTTGATTTTGTGTACGGCTTTGGAGTGGCAACGGCTGAGGAAGCCCATATTTTGAGGCTTTCCGGGATAAGGAAGCCAATTTTGATCCTGGGGTATGCCTTTCCTTATTCCTATGAAATGCTCGCCCGTGAAGAAATCCGTCCCGCAGTATTTCGGGAGGATTCTGTAGAAGAGCTGGAGAGGGCGGCTACGGCAGTCGGCAAGAGGATTAAAGTGCATGTTAAGGTAGACACGGGTATGGGCAGGATCGGCGTTACGCCCGACGAAGAGGGGATTGGCTTTATTCAAAGGCTGATAGATAAGGAGCATGTTGAATTAGAGGGAATTTTCACCCATTTTGCTAAGGCGGATGAACGGGATAAAACCAGCGCCCATAGGCAGCTTGCGATTTTTGAGGATTTTTTGAAGGAGCTCAGCCGCCTGGGAATCGCCATACGGGTAAAGCACTGCTCAAACAGCGCAGGAATTTTAGATATGCCCGAGGCAAACATGGATGTGGTGAGGGCGGGAATCGCCATTTACGGCCTTTATCCCTCAAAAGAGGTGAATCAGGATGCCGTATGTCTTAAGCCGGCTTTGTCTCTGTACAGCCGGATTGTATATATCAAGACCATACATCCGGGGCAAAGCGTCAGCTATGGATCTGATTTTACGGCAAAAGAAGATACCAGGGTAGCTACCGTTCCATTAGGATATGGGGATGGCTATCCCCGTTCTCTGTCCGGCAGAGGATATGTGCTGATCCGAGGAAAAAAGGCACCTATTTTGGGGAGAATCTGTATGGATCAGTTTATGGTGGACGTCTCTCAGATACCCGAGGCGGCCGAGGGGGATCGGGTAACCTTGATCGGCGGCGATGGGGCACGGCGAATCAGTACGGAAGAGCTGGGAGAGCTGTCTGGACGGTTTCATTATGAATTGGTCTGTGATCTGGGAAAAAGAGTTCCCCGGGTATATGTCCAGAATGGCGGCTTGGCCGGCATTCTGGGAATCATTCCGGAGTACGCAAAGTAATACGCAAGACGCCTCTTTCTTTTGGAAAATTGAATACCTCCCGATAAAACGGCAATACTATCCGTACAGGCAAAAGCTGCCAAAAACAGCGGCTGTGTGCAGAGCAGAATGGAGGAACAATGAAAAGAGGAGATGTATATTACGCGGATTTGAGACCGGTGATCGGCTCCGAGCAGGGAGGGATTAGACCTGTGCTGATCATCCAGAATGATGTGGGAAACAGGCACAGTCCTACCGTGATCTGCGCCGCCATTACCTCTAAGATGAACAAGGCGAAGCTTCCCACCCACATCGAGCTGAATGCGCAGCTTTATGATATGGATAAGGACTCGGTAGTGCTTTTGGAACAACTTCGGACAATAGATAAAAAAAGGCTGAAGGATAAGGTATGCCATCTGGATGGAGACATTATGAAGAGAGTGAACAGAGCTCTGATGATAAGTCTGGAACTGGATACATAAAGGACGGCACAATGCGCCCCAGGCCTGCAGTTCTTGACGAATGATAGGGAAAATGGTATATTGATGGAAAATGTCTTTATTCAGGATAGAAAGAACCGAAGGAGAAAAGCATGTCAGGACATTCAAAATTTGCAAATATTAAACATAAAAAGGAAAAGAACGATGCCGCAAAGGGGAAGATTTTTACCATCATCGGAAGGGAAATTGCGGTGGCGGTCAAGGAGGGAGGTCCGGATCCCGGCAATAATTTCAAGCTGGCAGCAGTTATCGCTAAGGCCAAGGCAAATAATATGCCAAATGATACCATCGAGCGCGGTATTAAGAAAGCGGCGGGAGATACAGGAAATGTCAATTATGAATATGTTACTTATGAAGGCTACGGCCCCGGGGGCATAGCCATTATTGTGGATGCTCTGACGGACAATAAAAATCGTACTGCTGCCAATGTGAGAAGCGCTTTTACGAAGGGGCAGGGCAATGTGGGAACTCCGGGCTGTGTGTCCTTTATGTTTGACAAAAGAGGACAGATCATTATTGACAAGGAAGAATGCGGTATGGATGCGGATGATCTGATGATGACTGCCTTGGATGCAGGGGCAGAGGACTTTTCAGAGGAAGAGGATAGCTTTGAAATATTGACCGACCCGGACAATTTTGAGGAAGTGAGAAAAGCTCTGGAGGACGGGGGAGTGCCCATGATCAGCGCAGAGGTGACCATGATTCCTCAGAATTATGTGGAGCTTAAGGACGAGACAGCGGCAAAGGGACTTCAGAAAATCCTTGATCTTCTGGAGGATGATGACGATGTGCAGGCGGTTTACCATAATTGGGACGAGGCATAGAGATAAGGAGAGAAAATGGAGAATCAGTACAGGAAAGAGACGATCTGCATTCAATCGGGCTGGAAGCCCGTAAACGGGCAGCCCCGTGTGCTCCCGATTATTCAGAGCACTACATATAAGTATGACACCTCCGAGCAGATGGGGAGACTCTTTGATTTGGAGGAAAACGGTTATTTTTACACAAGACTCCAGAATCCCACAAATGATTTTGTGGCTCAGAAAATCTGCGAGCTGGAAGGCGGCGCGGCAGCCATGCTTACCAGCTCCGGACAGGCGGCAAATTATTATGCCGTATTCAATATTTGTGAAAGCGGAGACCATGTAGTGTTATCCTCAACGGTTTACGGGGGAACCTTTAACCTTTTGACGGTGACCATGAAAAAAATGGGCATTTCCTGCACGGTGGTGGATCCTGATGCGCCCAGAGAAGTGATTGAAAGGGCGTTTCAGGAAAATACCAAATGTGTCTTGGCGGAAACCATCGCCAATCCTGCGCTGGTGGTGCTGGATATTGAAAAATTTGCGGATCTGGCTCATTCCCACGGCGTGCCTCTGATCAT
Organism: uncultured Acetatifactor sp.; assembly: GCA_944383825.1. Taxonomy (GTDB): domain Bacteria; phylum Bacillota; class Clostridia; order Lachnospirales; family Lachnospiraceae; genus Acetatifactor. The sequence continues at coordinate 131,784 of CALWRA010000002.1, forward strand.
AGATAACACCTTTGCAACGCCTATTAACTGCAATCCTTTTCAATGGGGAGCCGATATTGTAACACATTCCACTACAAAGTATATGGATGGACATGCTATGTGTGTGGGAGGAGCCATAGTGGACTCTGGCAATTTTGACTGGGCGGGCTATCCGGAAAAGTTTCCGGGGCTTACGACCCCTGATGAATCATATCATGGCATAATCTATACGGAAAAATTTGGGAAAGCTGCCTATATTACAAAGGCAACTGCCCAGCTGATGCGTGATCTTGGTTCCAGCCAGGCGCCCCAGAACGCTTTTTTGCTCAATGTGGGCCTTGAGACGCTGCCGCTGCGGATGGAAAGACATTGTGCCAATGCGCAGGCTGTGGCTGAATATTTGGAAGCGCATACAAGCGTTGCCTGGGTGAACTATCCCGGACTCAAAAGCAGCAGATATTACGATCTGGCGCAAAAGTATATGTCTAAGGGAACCTGCGGCGTAATTTCTTTTGGGCTTAAAGGTGGAAGAAGCGCCGCTGAAAAAATGATGGACAGGCTCAAGCTGGCCGCTATTGTGACACATGTGGCGGATGCAAGGACCTGTGTGCTTCATCCCGCAAGCCATACGCACAGACAGATGACGGATGAACAGCTTGTGGAGGCCGGTGTGGCTCCCGATCTGATTCGGCTTTCGGTAGGTCTGGAGCATGTGGATGATATTATTGCTGATCTGAATCAGGCGTTAAAGGCAATATAGGTATAAGTGGGCATAAGGAGAGAATATGGATAAGCTGGCGATTGTAGTACCCTGCTATAATGAGGAAGAGGTGTTGAAAATTGCTTCTCAGGCTCTCAGGGAAGTTCTGGATGATTTGGCAGGCAAAAGGAAGATTGCGGAGGACAGCTTTATTTTGTTTGTAAATGATGGAAGCAGGGATCGCACATGGGAACTGATAGAGGAAGAGCACAGAGAGCATCCCGTTCAGGTCTGCGGAGTGAAGCTCGCCGGCAATGTGGGACATCAGTTTGCTCTGACTGCGGGCCTGATCACGGCAATGGATATGTGCGATGTGACCATCTCCATAGACGCAGACCTGCAGGATGACGTGACGGTTATTGAAGAAATGATCGACAAATATCATAACGGCAGCGATATTGTTTACGGAGTCAGACGGGAAAGAAAAACCGATACCTTTTTTAAACGCACGACTGCCCAAGGCTTTTATAAGCTTATGGGCCTTATGGGTGTAAAGACCGTATATAATCATGCGGATTTCCGTCTTATGTCAAGACGGGCGGTGGAACAGTTTTCCAAATATCAGGAGACAAATCTGTTTCTAAGGGGAATGATGCCGCTGCTGGGATACCAGACCGATATGGTTTATTATGATCGTAAGGAGCGGGTGGCGGGTGAATCAAAATATCCACTGAAGAAAATGTTGGCTCTGGCCTTTAACGGCATATCCTCCTTCAGCGTAAAGCCCATCAGCCTGATACTTGGACTGGGTATGTTTATCATTATTGTTTCTGCGCTGGCTTTGATATATGCTTTGATTTCTTACTTTACCGGACATGTGGTCCCCGGTTGGACTTCGCTGATTTTGTCCATTTGGTTTTTGGGGGGACTTCAGCTTTTGGCCATAGGATTAGTGGGACAGTATATCGGAAAGATCTACATCGAGGTGAAGCACAGGCCCCGCTACAATATTGAAAAGGTACTGGCAGGGGAAGAAAGTTAAGGAAGCTGGACATGAGTTGGAAAAAAAACGGATGCAGCTATATGCTGTGGTTTATTTACAGCGCTGCGGCCGCCTGCCTTTGCGTGTGCGTAGGGGTAAGGCTCTGCACAGGAGCGGGATACGAGGCTGCGGCAGGACTTTTTTTTGCCGGCGCTGCACTGGTAATATCGGGGCTTGCAGTGCTTCTGCTGCATAAACTGACAAACTTTGTGGGACGGAAAAGTACAAAGAAGAAAAATGAGGCTGTGGCTCCGATACTGGAAAGTCTCGGAGCCATCATTTTATTTGCGGCGGGAATCTGGCTGCGTGTACAGGAAACGTCCGGCATGCAGGTTCAGTCCGCATATTTTGATGCTGCTAAGGTGGTGGAGGGACAAACCATTCCTATGGTGGTTCACGGCGCCACATATGTTTATCTGACGCTATTGCATCTGGTGTGCCTTCTCTTTGGAAATAAAATTGCAGCAGCTGTTGTTCTGCAGGTGATATTGCAGCTTATGGCCTTTATCTTTCTGTATTTTGCGGTTCGCAGGTTGGCGGGAGCTGTTCCGGCATTGGTTATGCTGGCATTTGCTATGCTTTCCCCGGGATTGATAAGGGAATCAGGAGAACTGTCTCCCGGAATGCTGTTTCTGTTCTTTTTTGCCGCAGTCATGGCGTTTGGGGCATGGCTTTCGAGTAAGGGAAGGCCATGGGCCTTCGGACTGGCGGGCGTCTTGGGAGGAGCCGTTTGTTATTTGGATGTGTCTGGCATCCTCCTGCTTGTGTATATTTTGGGGTTGGCTTTCCTTAAGCCGGATCAGGAGCCGGCGGAAAAACGTAAGGTAAGGTTTGGAAGTTCTTTCCAAATTTGGAGCCTTGGGGGATTTTTGGCGGGGTTTTTCGTGCTGATCGCTGCAGACGCCCTTTTCTGCGGGAAGAATGTGCGAAATATATTGGAAGCCTGGATGGCGCTGTACAGCCCCGGGGAGTTTGAGCTTCCCCAGGCCTTGAGCGCGGAAGGAATTTCAGGAGAAGTCATTTTGCTTTCCTGCTGTCTTCTGCCTGGAATATACAGTTTTTGGTGCAGAAAGAAAAAAGAACGGTTTCGAATTTGGATTTTCATGGTGATTTTGTCTGGGGGTCTGCAGTGTTTGCAGATGACGGCAGAAGAACTGGATGGAAGCACTCTTTTGTACATTCTGCTTTCTGTTTTGGCGGGCGTGGGAATCCGGGAGATTTTTTCCGAACCTGTCAAGGCGCCGGATCACATGGAGCAGACACCTTTTAAGCAGGCTGAGGAAGAAGAGTTTACAATACTTCGGGAATTTGATAAAGACCGGAAAACACAGGATATGCAGGAGGAGAAAGCTGAAAACAAAGAAAGGAAGGAGGAGGAAAAAGCGCAAAAACAGGAAATTAATTATATTGAAAACCCTCTGCCTCTTCCAAAGAAACATGAAAAGAAAGTGATGGATTACAAGATAAGCTGCGCCGTTCAGGATGATTTCGATTTTCCGGTGGAAGACAATGACGATTTTGATTTGTGACCTGCGCATGAAGCTACAGAAAATGTACATAATAAAAAAGACTGGATCAGATAGATGCTGGTACAGTCTTTTTGTTATATGGGAAGCGAACAGGCAGGTTGCTAAGAAAGGAGAAGAAACGTGTCACAGGAAAAGGAAAAAGAACGAAGCGGCGGAAAAATTGAGGAAGAAAAACACAGGGATGAACGGATAGAACAGACAGGCCAGCTGACGCTTGATCAAAATGAACAGAAGCAGAATATTCATCTGCTGTCAATTATCGGAGAGATAGAGGGACATGACAATCTGTCGGGAAGCTCTAAAACAACAAAATATGAACATATTCTTCCGCAGCTTGCGGCCATTGAGGACAGCAGTGAAATTCAGGGGGTCCTTGTGCTTTTGAACACTATGGGAGGAGATGTGGAAGCCGGACTCGCCATAGCGGAAATGATTGCTTCATTGAGTAAACCCTCAGTATCGCTGGTATTAGGTGGAAGTCATTCCATAGGCGTTCCCATTGCCGTCAGTACAGATTACTCTTTTATTGTGCCTACGGGAACCATGGTGATACACCCGGTGAGAATGAACGGAATGGTCATCGGGGTGCCTCAGACCTTTGAGTATTTTAAGCTGATACAGGATCGTATTACAGGCTTTGTGTGCAGCCATTGCGGAATCAGCAAGAGCCGCCTTGAAGAGCTTATGCTGGAGACGGGAGTGCTGACAAAAGATGTGGGAACCATCCTGGTAGGAGAGGAGGCAGTTAAAAACGGCATTATAGACCAGGTGGGAGGCGTGGATAAAGCATTACAGCGCCTGCATGAGATGATAGAAAGCAAGGACTGAGCTTTCTGGCAGCGGGATGTCGGCAGCACATTCCTTTTGTATACATGGTGACAATTCGGATGAAAAATGGTATACTCTTATAAGTGTATTTAGATTGGTGCAGAGAGGTATGATGAAATGGCAACATCATCAGGCAAAAAAACATCAGCTTCCAAAAAAAGAAATATAAAAACCAGCCCGGGCAGAAAACGGGCGAATACATATCAGGCGGCGCAGGACAGCGCGATGTTTCATGAAATAGGATTGATTATATTATTTGTGGCAATGGTGGTTTTGTTCTGCTGTAACTTTGGAATGATCGGTCCCGTGGGCGATGCCATTAGCTCCGTTTTATTTGGGCTCTTTGGCTGGACAGCCTATGCAGCTCCGGCGCTTCTCTTTCTGGCTCTGGCATTTTGGTCTGCCAATCAGGGCAGTCCCACCGCCCTTCGAAAGATCCTTGCCGGAACAGTGCTTTTTCTGATGGCGGGAGTAGTGTGTGATCTGGCAGTCGGAAACGGGGCGAGGCTGGAGGCATACAATATTGGAACAATTTACGAAAATTCCAGCTCCGGTCGTAGCGGCGGAGGGGTGATTGCCGGGAGTCTGGCATATTTGCTCCATCATTATCTGGAAACCATCGGCACGATTATGGTAGTTCTTTTATGCTCCACCATCAGCCTTATTCTTTTGACGGAAAAATCTCTTTTGAATACCGTGAAGAACGGGGGAGCCCGTATGCGGGAGAAAAGCAGGGAAGACGCGCAGCGCAGGCGGGAATACGCGGAGCTTCGCAGAAAGGAACAGGAGGAGCAGAAGGCAAAAAGAGCCGAGGAGCGGAGGATTAAGGCAGAAGAAAAGGAAAACGAGAGAATCCTGCGCATGGAAAAGAAAGTGACAGGCGTGATGTTGGACACTTCCCTGGCAAAACCCGCGGCGGAGAAGCACAGGGATGACATACATGAGATCACTCTGCCCGTGGAGGACTTGGGAGATGAAGAGCAGAACAAGGAAGAATATCCTGCCGAATTTGAAAGAATCCAAATCCGCAGCGGCCATCGAACTGCAGCTGAGAAGGTGAGTGAGCTGCCCGTACAGCAGCAAGCGCCGGAGGAGGATTTTGCAGAAAGCCCGCAGGATCAGAGGATACGTATCCACAAGGAAGGCTTTATGGGGGGAGAAGAGGCGGATGCCGGACGGGAAACGGCCGCCGAACATACACGGAAGCCGGAGGAAAGTCAGGAAAGATCCTTTAAAGGCGGACAGGAGGTGTATCAGGAACCACAGGCCGGAGAAAAAAAGTTTCCGCGAAAGTACATGTTTCCACCTTTATCGAGACTTAAGAAGGGAGTCGCCGCTGCCGGGGATTCCGCCAGAGAGCTAAAGGAGACTGCCATGCGCCTGCAGCAGACGCTGAATACCTTTGGGGTCAGGGTGACTATTACGGATATCAGTCAGGGGCCTAGCGTAACCCGTTACGAGCTGCAGCCGGAACAGGGGGTGAAGGTTTCCAAGATTGTTGGGCTTGCAGATGATATTAAGCTGAATCTGGCGGCTACTGACATTCGGATCGAAGCGCCCATTCCCGGAAAGGCGGCTATCGGCATCGAGGTGCCCAACAAGGAAAATATGCCTGTGGCTTTGAGGGAGCTTCTGGAAGCCAGGGAGTTCCGGGAATTTCCTTCAAATCTTGCCTTTGCGGTGGGGAAAGATATTGCGGGCAAGGTGGTGGTGGCGGATATTGCAAAGATGCCCCATATGCTGATTGCAGGGGCCACGGGATCCGGTAAATCTGTGTGTATTAACACGCTGATTATGAGTATTCTTTATAAAGCTCATCCGGATGATGTAAAGCTGATTATGGTGGATCCAAAGGTTGTGGAGCTCAGCGTTTATAACGGAATCCCCCATCTTTTAATACCGGTAGTCACAGATCCCAAGAAGGCTTCCGCGGCCCTCCACTGGGGAGTAAGCGAAATGGAGGACAGATACAGGAAATTTGCGGATTTCAACGTGAGGGATCTGAAAGGATACAATCAGAAGGTAGCTGGTATGAGAGACAACGGCGATGAATCGGCGCCGGCTAAAATGCCTCAGATTGTCATTATTGTGGACGAGCTTGCGGATCTGATGATGGTTTGCCCCGGTGAGGTGGAGGAATCTATCTGTCGGCTTGCACAGCTTGCAAGAGCGGCAGGAATTCATTTGATTATCGCCACACAGCGGCCCAGCGTTGATGTCATTACGGGGCTGATCAAGGCAAATATGCCCAGCAGAGTAGCCTTTTCCGTGTCAAGCGGAGTGGACTCCCGCACCATACTTGACATGAACGGAGCGGAGAAGCTCCTGGGAAAAGGAGATATGCTGTTTTATCCCCAGGGATATTCCAAGCCGGCGCGCATTCAGGGAGCTTTTGTGTCCGACAAGGAGGTTTCGGACGTTGTGGACTTCTTAAAAAACCAGGTGCTGGGAAATACCTATGCAGAGGATATAGAAGAAAAGATCAAAAGCATCGGCGCCTCTCCAGCCGGAGGAGCTGGACAGTCAGGACAGCGGGATGAATATTTTGAGGAGGCGGGGCGTTTTATTATTGACAAAGATAAGGCTTCAATTGGTATGCTGCAGCGCGTGCTGAAAATAGGCTTCAACAGAGCCGCAAGGATTATGGATCAGCTCTGTGAGTATGGCGTAGTGGGAGAAGAGGAGGGAACCAAGCCAAGAAAAGTATTGATGAGTATGGAACAATTTGAGCAGCTGCTGGAGGAAATATAATTTCCGGCGGCAGGCCGAGTATCGGGAAAGGGTGAACAATGCCATGAAGACAGACATTCAGATCGCACAGGAAGCGGTTATGAGACCTATAGAGGAGGTTGCGCAGTATCTTGGAATGAATCCGGAGGAGCTGGAGCTATACGGAAAATATAAGGCCAAGCTGACAGAGGAATATCTGGAAAAAATAAAAGATCGCCCGGATGGAAAGCTGGTTTTGGTGACGGCCATCAATCCCACTCCCGCAGGGGAAGGAAAGACTACCACCACAGTGGGTCTGGGGCAGGCTTTTGCAAGGTTGGGAAAAAAGGCGGTGATTGCCATAAGAGAACCCTCTCTTGGCCCCTGCTTCGGAGTGAAAGGAGGCGCTGCGGGAGGAGGATATGCCCAGGCAGTTCCCATGGAAGAACTGAATCTGCACTTTACGGGAGATTTTCATGCTGTCACATCAGCCAATAATCTTTTGGCGGCCCTTATTGATAATCATATTCAGCAGGGCAATGAGCTTGGGATTGACACAAGGCAGATTGTGTGGAAGAGATGTGAGGACATGAACGACAGGGCTCTTCGCAACGTTGTGATAGGGCTTGGGGGCAGAACGGACGGATTTGTCAGGGAGGATCATTTTGTCATTACGGTAGCCAGCGAGATTATGGCAATCCTCTGTCTGGCTGCGGATATGAAGGATCTAAAGAAAAGGCTTTCCAGGATTGTTGTAGCCTATAATTATGCCGGGGAACCGGTTACTGCCGGGGAACTGAAGGCGGTGGGAGCAATGGCCGCGCTGCTGAGGGATGCTGTGAAGCCGAATTTGATACAGACTCTTGAACACACGCCGGTACTGGTGCACGGCGGTCCTTTTGCCAATATTGCACACGGGTGCAACTCGGTACGGGCTACTAAAGCCGCGCTGAAAATGGCTGATTACTGCATTACGGAGGCCGGATTCGGTGCAGATCTGGGGGCAGAGAAATTTTTTGACATTAAGTGCAGGATTGCCGGATTGAAGCCGGATGCGGCAGTGTTGGTGGCTACCGTTAGGGCTCTGAAGTATAACGGAGGCATACCAAAGGCAGATTTAAATAAAGAAAATCTAAAAGCGCTGGAAAAGGGGATTGTAAATCTGGAAAAGCACATGGAAAATCTATGGAAGTTTGGAGTTCCGGTGATTGTCACCTTAAACGCCTTTGCCTCAGATTCACAGGATGAAATTAATTATGTGAAGGAATTTTGTGAGAAAAGGGGGTGCCGTTTTGCGCTTTCCCAGGTTTGGGAAAAGGGCGGAGAGGGAGGCGTGGAGCTGGCTCAGAAGATTATTGAGACTTTGGATGAAACGGAGAGTCACTTTACAGCCTTATATCAGGATACAATGACGTTGAAGGAAAAGATTTCTGTGATTGCGAAGGAAATTTACGGCGCAGGCAGAGTAAATTTTTCCGCAGGAGCCTCCGGGCATCTGGAGAGACTGGAAGGACTGGGCTTTGGGCAGCTTCCCGTGTGTATGGCAAAAACTCCGTACTCTTTGTCCGACGATTCTTCTCTTTTAGGCCGGCCTGAGGGCTTTGAGATGAACGTAAGAGAAGCCTATGTGTCGGCAGGCGCAGGATTTGTAGTGGTTTTGACGGGGGCTGTAATGACCATGCCGGGACTGCCTAAGCAGCCTGCTGCACTGAGTATTGACGTAGATGACAACGGTGTGATTACCGGACTTTTTTAAGGGACTTTGTCTCCCGGAAGAGGTGGCGGATATATGAATTGTCCAAATTGCGGGGCGGAGATAAAGAGAGGCTCTCTTTATTGTGAGCATTGCGGCGAAGACATCCATATTGTGCCCGACTTTGATCCGGAGGTTGAATTCAGCCTGGAGGAGACGATAAGCGGCATTGTGGAGGAGATTAATCAGGGAGAAGAGGGGGAAGAGAAGAAGGAAGGAACAAAGGAGAAAAATATCAAATCCGGCAGATCAAAAAGGAAGGGGAAAAAAAGCTGGATTTTGGTTGGGGCTGGCAGCGTTTTGGCAGTACTTGCCGCTGCGGCGGCTTTTTGGATTGTTTGGCTGTACAGATATAATTCTCTGGAATACCAGGTGGACATGGCCCGGCGATGTGTGGATAACGGACAGTATGAAAACGCAGTAAACTACTATAGCCGGGCTCTGGAACTGAAAGAGGGAGATATTGAGCTGCAGTTTGCTTTGGCCGAAACATATTTTTTAATGAATAACAAAATTGAATACGAATATTTGCTCAGAAATATTACCGGCAGTCAAAATGCAACCACGCAGCAGCTGGAGAGAGCGTATGGAGGGTTGGTCTCTATTTATAAGGCAAGGGGAGATTATCAGACTATAAATGATCTGATCCTGAGCAGCAATAACAATACTATTATTTCCGCCTACCAGAGCTACATTGCCACGGAACCTGAGTTTAGTATTCCCGGAGGGTATTATAATACGATTCTACCCTTAAAGCTGACGGCATTTGGAACCGGGAAAATTTATTATACGCTGGATGGGAGCGAGCCAGATGAAAACAGTCCGCAGTACACGGCTCCCATTATTCTGGAAAGCGGGGATTATGTGGTGAAGGCATATTTTGTAAATGACAATGGCGTTACCAGTGAATGCGTGGAGTGTGAATATCATATTGACATTGAGGAAATTCCTGCGCCCGAGGTCAGCGCAGTCAGCGGTGAATATAACTTTCCCATATATATAGAAGTACTCAGTGATGATGAGGATGTATATTATACAACGGACGGCTCTGCGCCCACCTATTCCTCAACGCCTTACACAGGTCCGATTCCGATGCCTCTTGGAAAAACTGTTTTTAAGTTTGCTAAGATTGAGGAGGGCAGGACGGGCAATGTCACGGAAAGAACCTACCAGCTGATTATGAATACGGAGTTTACTCCTCAGCAGGCAGAAAGCGTGGTGGCGGATTACGCTGTTTCCATTGGCAAGATTTTTGACGAGGCAGGATATTTTAATGAAACCAATGCCCGGTATCTGTATCAGTATCAGTATGTCACAAATATAGATCAGATTGACGATTTTTATGTGATATCGGAAATCTATCAGGACCCCGATGGGGTTCTCACAAAGACAGGCAGCCATTTTGCTGTGAATGCTTATACAGGAGAGCTGTTTAAGCTACAGAGAGATACAAACAATAAGCTAATTTTAGCAAAAATAGAATAGAGAGGTGGACTATGTACAGGATTGTGAAGAAACAGGAGCTTACAACCAACATTTATCTGATGGAGGTGGAAGCAAAGAGGGTGGCGAGGTCTTGCCAGCCGGGACAGTTCGTGATTGTGCGGACGGATAGCGAGGGAGAAAGAATTCCTTTGACCATCTGTGATTACGACAGGGAAACGGGAACCGTGACCATTGTATTCCAAAGTGTGGGAGCTGGAACTCAGATTATGGCACAGCTGAATGAGGGAGACAGCTTTCATGATTTTGTGGGTCCTTTGGGATGTGCTTCGGAATTTACGGAGGAAGATCCTGAGGAATTAAAAAAGAAAAAAATTCTTTTTGTGGCAGGAGGAGTCGGAGCGGCTCCCGTATATCCGCAGGTGAAATGGCTTCATGAGAGAGGCGTTTCAGCGGATGTAATTGTGGGCAGCAAGACCAAGAGCCTGTTGATTTTGGAAGAAGAGATGAAGGCGGTTGCAGGAAACCTTTATATTACCACCGATGATGGCTCTTATGGAAGAAAAGGCATGGTTACCCAAACCATTCAGGAGCTGGTTCAGGAAGGCAAAGAATACGATCTTTGCGTTGCAATTGGCCCCATGATTATGATGAAATTTGTGTGCCTGCTTACAAAGGAGCTGAATATTCCCACGATTGTGAGCCTGAATCCTATCATGGTGGACGGAACAGGAATGTGCGGAGCATGCAGGGTGACCGTAGGGGGCAAGGTAAAGTTTGCATGTGTGGATGGTCCCGAATTTGACGGTCACGAGGTGAATTTCGATGAGGCCATGAGACGCCAGCAGATTTATAAAACGGCAGAGGGACGGGCAATGCTGGCGCAGCAGGAGAAGGATACTCATCACGGCGGATGTGGAGTTTGCGGCTGATGAGGAGCATTAAAGACTTGTGAACAGAATAAACAGGCGTTTATAGTATCAGAAAGCAGAACGGAGGAAAGAATGGACGTATTAAAGAGAGTGCCCGTCAGGGAACAGGATGCCAGAGAGAGGGCAGCAAATTTTAAAGAAGTTTGTTTGGGATATAGTCAGGAAGAGGCAATGGAGGAGGCGGCAAGATGCATTAACTGCAGAAATGCCCAGTGTATAAAAGGATGTCCTGTGGCCATCAATATTCCCGGCTTTATAGAAAAGGTGAAGGAGGGGCAAATAGAAGAGGCTTATCAGATTATCAGCCAGTCCAGTGCGCTTCCGGCAGTATGCGGCCGCGTATGTCCTCAGGAAACCCAGTGTGAAGGAAAATGCATTCGGGGATTTAAGGGAGATCCTATATCCATTGGCAAGCTGGAACGCTTTGTTGCTGACTGGGCCAGGGAAAACGGTATTAAGCCTCAGCCTCCTGAGGAGAAAAAGGGAAAGAAGGTTGCAGTGATTGGCTCCGGTCCTGCAGGGCTTACCTGCGCCGGGGATTTGGCGAAGATGGGCTATGAGGTTACTATTTTTGAAGCGCTTCATGAACCGGGAGGCGTTTTGGTATATGGAATTCCGGAATTCCGTCTGCCCAAAGAGGATGTAGTGGCACAGGAAATTGAGAACGTAAAGTCTCTGGGAGTGAAAATAGAGACCAATGTGGTAGTGGGAAAGGCTGTTACCATAGATGAGCTTCTTCAGGAAGAGGGCTTCAGCGCTGTGTTTATTGGTTCCGGCGCAGGACTGCCTAAGTTCATGGGAATTCCGGGTGAAAATTCTAATGGTGTATTTTCTGCCAATGAATATCTGACAAGAAATAATTTGATGAAATCTTTTGACCCTGATTCCAATACTCCTATTATGCATGGGAAAAAGGTTGCAGTGGTAGGCGGTGGAAATGTAGCTATGGACGCGGCCAGAACGGCGCTTCGTCTGGGAGCTGAGGTACACATCGTTTACCGCAGAAGTGAGGAGGAGCTTCCTGCAAGAGTGGAGGAAGTGCATCATGCAAAAGAGGAGGGAATTATTTTTGATCTTCTGACCAATCCTGTGGAAATTCTGGCAGACGAAAAAGGATGGGTGACGGGTATGCGGTGCATCCGTATGGAACTTGGGGAGCCTGACGCCTCCGGACGTCGTCGGCCGGTAGAGGTTCCCGGCTCGGAATTTGTGATAGAACTGGATACAGTCATCATGTCCCTGGGCACTTCACCGAACCCGTTGATTTCTTCTACTACGGAGGGGCTTGAAATCAATAAATGGAAATGCATTGTGGCTGACGAAACCAATGGAAAAACCACGAAGGAAGGTGTTTACGCCGGAGGTGATGCCGTAACCGGAGCCGCTACCGTAATCCTGGCCATGGGTGCGGGTAAGGCGGCGGCAAAAGGTATAGATGAATATCTGAGCGGCAGATGAGGCCGGGGCGTTCTGCCTTGAGATACGCAGGCCGGGCGCCGGAAGAATTGTGAGAGGTAATATGGTAAAGCATATTGTATTATGGAATTTTGTTGAGGAAATGACAGCAGCGGAACGAGACATTGCGGGAAAAAGGATAAAAACCTTGCTGGAGCCTATAAAGGAACTTGTTCCGGGTGCTGTGGATATTCAGGTTATCCTGAATGGGCAGCCCACCGGAAACCGGGATATAGCGTTGCTTTCCACCTTTGAAACGACGGAAGCGCTGGCAGTATACCAAAGTCACCCGGATCATGTGGCAGCCGGCAAATATATCAGAAGTGTAACCTGTGACAGAGCATGTATGGATTTTGAGTTTTAGGAGGAAGAAAAAAATATGCCCTGGTGCCCAAACTGTAAGAATGAGTATCGTGAAGGGATAACCGTCTGCGCAGACTGCGGGTGCGTGCTTGTGGAGAAGCAGGAACTTGATAAGCAGGTTTCCCTCATATTTGGGGAGGAGACTCAGATGACTTCCCTAAAAGAGTTTCTTGAGTTTAACGGGATAGAGGATGTGGTTATGCACTTTGACGAACATGAACAGGTGCATGAGCTGTTTGTCAAGGAAAAGGATTTCAAGGCGGCTTCCGGCATTGCACGTGTTTTTCTGGAGCAGGAGAATCAGAATATTGCTGAAGGGGAGCGATATACCGATGAAGGCGCTCAGGAAAAGGATTCAGAGACACAGAGCTTTGCAGGGAATTCTGCTGTTTACAAGAGAAATGCCGATAAGGCGGAGGATAACAGGTCTTCTGCCTGGACGCTTCTTGTGGTGGGCGGAGCAGGCATGTTCATTATGATTTTGGGAATTATGGGCATTCTTCCTCTTTCGATAGGAAATCCCTATATGTTTTATGGTGTTATGAGCGCCGTTTTTTTGCTGTTTATGGTAATGGGCGTGGTTTCCATGAAGAACGCTAAAATCTTTGAGAAAAAGGCAGAATCAGAAAATACGCTTCGGGAAGCTTTGGAGAAATGGTGTAGGGATAATTTAAGGGCTGAGGAAATCGATAGAGAGCTGGGGAATATTTCCGCCGAAAAGGAGGAGGTGCTCTACTTTAAGAGGTATGAAAAGCTGAAGGAAAAGCTGAATCACCAGTTTATGAATCTGGATCAGGCATTTTTGGATAATTTCATTGACGAGACCGTATATGATATGGTGTTTGGTAGCATATGAAAATTACTGTGGTTTGTGTGGGAAAGATTAAGGAAAAATTCTATCGCGATGCTGTGGATGAATATCAAAAGCGCCTGAGCAGGTATTGTAGGTTTGAAATTCAGGAGGTTGCAGACGAAAAAACGCCGGATAGTGCGGGAGAGGTCATGGAAGAGCAGATAAAGCGGAGGGAGGCTAAAAGAATTCTGCCCCGGCTGAAGGAAGATGCTCTTGTGTGTACCCTGGAGATTGGGGGCAGAAAATTTTCTTCTGAGGGCTTTGCAGGCTATCTGGAGAAAGCGGCGCTGAGCGGAAAAAGTGACATTATTTTTGTAATCGGAGGGTCTCTGGGGCTGCATCAGTCTGTGCTGGAACGAGCGGATCAGGCTGTCAGCTTTTCGGACATGACTTTTCCGCATCAGTTGATGCGAGTGATTTTGAGCGAGCAGATTTATCGGGCCTTTCGGATAATTCATGGAGAGCCGTATCACAAGTAAGTGCGGTTTTTCAGATTTGGATATGATATGGTGTGAAGTAATAAATCATGTAAAGTATTTGAAAGGGAGTGGACAGATGATGTTCCGCTCTTTTTGCATGTTGGAAAATAAAATGACAGGGGAATATTGGGGTGTTATAATAGATAATGGCATGAGCGAGAAATCGAATGACAGGGAAATAAACGAGTTGTATAATGAAGAAAAGATCGGGCGGCAGATTGGAATTGTCGGAGGATAATTTATTGTGAACAAGATATGGTCTGAACTAAATAAAGTAATGCAAACGCAAATTAAAAAGAAAGATACCTATAAAGCGGGGATTGATACATTATTTGATTTGCGAAATCAGCTAATGGAAACCTTAACGTCATTTAATGGGGAATTAACCAGAGAAGATTTTGACGTAATTCCGTTTATAAATGCAGACGGTTACCATAGCAAAACAATAGCATATTCAATTCACCTATAATCACAACAGGAAATGAACTTGTAAAAGAGCAGATTGCAGACTTTTCAAAACGACTTAATTTGAAAGAACTTGATTCATATATTTTTGAGGTAAAGGATAGCACCGAGAAGATAATCAGCAGCCTATCCTATGATGAATTAAAAAAGGAAATATCAGAAGAAAGAAAAGAATACTTAAAATCATTGAACGTTGTAAGTGATGATGAAAATGCAATTTGGCTTATCGATTATTGGTGCGGTAAAGATATTCGGGAACTAATACAAATGCCGTTTTCAAGGCATTGGATTATGCACATAGAAGCAAGTTTGCGTATAAAAAACAAGATACATTCATAAGTGTAAATCTTAATTTATCTGTACACAATATGATGTCTAAGCTATAATAAAATTAGTCGTATATAATATTTAAGAAGTGAGCTGTTAAGGTGGAGGTATATGTATGCCAGAAATCGCTTTGTTTTATGGAATAAGAATTACTATGTATTATGATGACCATAATCCACCCCGCTTTCATGTGGAATAAAATGGAAAAAAGGCTTTGATCGATATAAATGATGCCTGTGTTTTGCAGGGAGCATTGCCATCAAGGCAACTGAAACTCGTGTTGGCATGGTGCGTGATTCATCAGGATGAATTAATGCAGAACTGGGAACTTGCAAAGGATGGAAAACCATTAAACAAAATCAATCCCTTGGTTTAAATGTGAAGGAGGTTCTGTAATGTTAGAATATATTCCAACTGTGATCCAGGTAATACCGTACGAAGATTATACTGTGGATGTATATTTTGATGATGGGAAAATTGTATGCTTCCATGCAGAAAAGGATTTGTCACCTAACATTTTTGATCGAATAAAGGCGTATCACATTTTTATGAATAGATGCATGGTTTTAAATGGTACATTAGCGTGGGATGTGGCTGGAGGAAGAAATGGAAACGAGTGCATTGATATCGATCCTTTATATTTGCACGAGTTGGAAAAAAGTAAAGAAAGAATAGCATAAAATATTAAATGTATAAACCGCACTTGAATATGTTATGGAGAACCATATCATAAATAAGTGCAGTTTTCGTGCTTGGGATGATATGGAAGTGAGGAATAAAGTAAGAGGTTAATTTAGGGGAGAGCGGACAGATTGCCTCTGTTGTAATCTGAATGCTTTATATTTTGATAGCAATGTGGGTATATGCTGCTGTACCTGAAAAAATGCTGATGGTATATGCCATGATTTTCGGTGCACATCTACTTCCTTTTGGATGGTTGTACCAATCAAAAACATATTATATATTTTCCGTTTTAGTACCAATTTTAGTTTTATTTTTTGGCTGTAACTATCCTACAGTTACCATCGCGATTCTTATGCTCTTTATTGAGATCATCTTTTGTATATGTCTTATTATGGAAAACAAAGCACAGTAATTAGCATTACATTGGTGGATGACTTTTATAGTTATGATGCCGACTATGCTTTGCTTGATGAAGAAACTTTAAGTATATTACAGAATGACACGATTCTTTAAATAAAGGTAAGAGATGGTTGCAGCTAAACATGGAAATTTTTCATATCAATCCAAACTATCGCAGATGAAGCACTGGAAATGATGTTTTCCTTATAAGCGCTGGTAAAAACCTGCTGAAATTTATAGGAACCCTAATAAAATCCATATTTTAGAGGATTATAATGTGTTATTACTGTGGGCAAAAAGATGATATAAGAGATATGAGGGAGAGTGTACATATATTTTGGAATGTGAGGATTATATTATCGTGAATCTGGGGAACGAATAACAAATCGGCTGATATATTCAAAAGCGGCATGCTCTTTCATACAGAAGATGCATGCCGCTTTTGAGACATAGGAGAAAACCTTGCCGTAGTTTGAGATTACGGTAAGCTCCGGACAGAACAGAAATCAAAAGCGCACAGCTGCGTCCGGAGGCTTTATTTTCCTATTTTTTGTCTCGAATTTTTTGAAGGCCGGGCGATCTTTTTATATGGGAAAAATTCTCCTGGCTTTGTATACATATGCTTTTGGAGAACCTCTCTCAACAGATTGCGCTTTATACCGGAACCTATAAAAATTGCTTTTGAGGATTCGGAAGGATCAAAGCCTGTGACTGAGTAAGTGTGGTTTACCACATCGAATTGCAGCCAAGCGTCTCCGGCCTTTAAATATCCCTTGCCCCTGCAGATGTCGCCAAATACTCCACAGGTTACGCCCTGCAGGAACAAGAGAAGCTGGTTTTCATTTTCCAAAGAAATAGAGGTAAGAGCCAGGCTTTCCATTTCTTCCTGGATTTCCGGATAATTTTCTTTTTGGGAATGCTCTCCCGGAGCAGAAGAGGAGGGCGCCTTTAAAAGAGACTGCCACCATGCATCATCCATCTTTGTATAATGTCTGGTACATATATCTGCTTTCGGGGATATTTTCTGTATTTTTTCCATCAGTGAGGCCAGCTCTTCCGGATCTGCGGACTCCCTTTTGGAGATTACAACGGTTCCAGCTGCCTCCAATTGATCCATGCATAGATCATGATGCTTTTCCATTGTTTCGGAAAAATTTTTTCCATCTAATATGGTAATGGGCGGCAGAAGAGAAATGCGCTCGTACTGGATTTTTCGTATATTATTTATAATTTTGCTTAAAGCTCCCACACCTGTGGGTTCTACAATCAGATACGCAGGATCCAGAGTATTTGCAATGGTCAGCACAGACGAAGCAAAATCAGCTTTTCTGGTGCAGCAAATACAGCCTTCCGTCATTTCCCAGACGTTCAGGGAATCATCATAGTTTCCCAGAATATCTCCATCCACGTTAAGCGCTCCGTATTCGTTTTCCATTATGGCAAAGTCCTGCTTTGTTCGCTTTACCAATTCCTTGATGAAGGTAGTTTTTCCAGCCCCCAGAAAACCGGAGATTACCAGGATTTTCATAGTCAGTCAGCCAGCCTTACCACAGGTTTGATCAGATCGCGGGGCTTGTCCCTCATCATAAACAGAGCTTCCTCCAAATGCTCCCAGCCGTCAAAGATATGACTTGCCAGAGGATGAACATCCAGCTTGCCGGCGGATACCAAAGCCCCGAGCTTCTCCATGCGGAGTCTGCCTCCGGGCATCAATCCTCCGTTAATCTGCTTGTGTCCCATTCCAACGCCCCATTCCACACGGGGAATTGTGACGTAAGTGCCGCTTCCGAGATAATTCACGTTTCCGATCTTTCCGCCCGGCTTCAGACATTTTACGGCAGATTCGAAGGTTTCGCATTCTCCTCCGGCAACGATAACCTTATCCACGCCTTTTCCATCGGTCATAGCAAGAACCTGATCTTCGATAGAGCCGTTCTTATAGCTTATGAAATCGGAAGCGCCGTAGCCCTTTGCAGCCTCCACACAGTTGGGACGTGTACCTACTGCGATGATGCGGGAAGCTCCTCTGAGATTTGCTCCGGCAACGGACATAAGGCCCACGGGGCCGATGCCGATTACCAATACGGTATCGCCGAATTGAACATCTGCCAGCTCAACTCCATGGAAGCCGGTGGGAACCATATCGGAAAGCATGCATGCGTCTACGGTAGAAATATTAGAAGGCAGCTTTGCAAGATTGCCATCTGCATCGTTTACATGAAAATATTCGGAAAATACGCCATCCTTAAAATTTGAAAACTTCCAGCCGGCCAGCATTCCGCCTGAGTGCATGGAATATCCTGCCTGAGCTTCCAGAGAATTCCAGTCCGGCGTAATAGCAGGGACAAGCACTCGATCGCCGGGCTTAAAGTCTTTTACAAGCTCTCCGACCTCCGTAACCTCCGCACAGCATTCGTGCCCCAGAATCATATTTTGGCGTTCACCAATTGCCCCCTCCCATAACGTATGTACATCGGAAGTGCAGATTGCAACTGCAAGGGGTCTGCAGATTGCATCCATGGGACCGCATTTGGGCACCTCTTTTTCGATCCACCCCGATTCGCCAATTTTTAACATGGCATAGCCTTTCATTTTGTTAATACCTCCTTACTATAGTATGTTTAATGATTAACAATCTTATTATACCTTACCTAAAGGAAAATATCAATGAATGTATGAAAGATTACCGGCTCGACACAAAAAAAGTATTATAGACATAGCATGCCATAAACACAAAGCATTGGACAGGAAAATGCTTTCTATTTATAATATTGACAGAATTTATTTTTTATTTACAATTTACAAATGATACTTGTTAAAGGGAATCAGGAGGTATAAGCTTGAGAAGAAACGTCAGCCTGAAAAAAGTAATTGGCATATTTGTTCTTTCCGGAATGGTTTTTTTGCTTGGAGCATGCACGGCAGCCACGAAGGAGCCTGGGGAATCCACCGCAGAATCGCGAACCGACGCTGAAAATTCGGAAACTCAGACGGATGATGCGACGGAAGAGGCTTTTGCGGGAAGCACAGCAACAGCGAACGAGGAACCCGGAATAGAGGATGAAACGGCGGCTGTGGAGGAAATTTCTCTGGAAGAAGAGGCTGTAGAAGAAACACAAAAGCTGGAAAGTCTGGATGGACTGGATGCTGGCACAATTTTGAATCCGGATCAATTAGAGCTTTCGGATCCGGGGCGTTATTTTACGGGAATGGAAATTATAGAGGGGGATTCGGTATATGAGCGGATCAACGGGAAATCTTATCAGGAAAATCCTTATATTTCTCTGGACTCTCTCAGGTATCTCAAAATGCTCCATTATAATTTTGAAGGGAATATACAGGTAGGAGAAATGATTGTCAACGAAAGCATTGAGGACGACATTCTCAGTATTTTTCAGACGCTTTTTGAGGAAAAATATGAAATTCAGTCCATGTATCTGGTGGATCGGTACTGGACAGGAAATGCGGATGATTCTGACACTGCTTCGGTGGATGCAAACAATACATCGGCCTTTTGCTACAGGGAAATTACTGGAGGGGGGAACCTGTCCAACCATGCCTATGGCCTGGCAGTCGACATAAATCCTCAGCAAAATCCTTATGTGTCTTATTCCACGGGCGTTCCGGTATGGTGGCATTCCAATGCCAATGATTATATTGACAGAGAGGCTGGGCTTGAACATATGATCACACATGATGATCTGGCATATCAGCTGTTTACCGAGTATGGCTTCGAGTGGGGCGGAGACTGGAATAATCCAAAAGATTACCAGCATTTTGATAAAAATTAGAAACAGAAAGCCAGGTTAGGATGGGAAGGAGACAATGCGGTGACAGGTATTTACAGAGTGGCAGCCGTGTTCTTAGTTGTATTATTGACTGGATGCAGCCGCGGTGTACAGGAAGCTTCTTCCGGCATAGAGGGGGCGGTTTCCTCCAATGTGCTGCAGGAAGCGGATGATGATATGGAGAATGGAGCGCAGGAAGACTCCGGAGAGGCGAGGGAGGCCGTAGTTTTGGAGGAAAGCCGGGGAACTGGGGTGATTACAGGCGGAGAAGCGCTTTCGCTGCACCAGAAGGAAACGCTTCTGGCCTTTATGGATATGTATTATGAAAGCCTTGCGAATCTGGAAGCGGAGGACTGCAGTGAATTATTTATAGAAGGAGATTCCCACGGGGAATTACGGGCTCAGGTGGACGGAACATCCTGGACGTCGGAGAAGGACGGCAGCTTTCAGGCGGCGGTACATCAAGCTGCGTGGAAACTGATAATCGGCGTCAGAAAGGCTTCGGGACTGGATCTTCGTCTGCTTTCTTATTCCTACCGCCTGGATTGTCTAAACGTCACGGAAATGGAGGATGGGTGCGTTCAGGTGGAAGTAATGGAATATACGGATATGCGTTTTGCACACACGCCGGAAATAGACAGTTCTGTCACCGGACTTAGACATTTCTTCGTCTTAAAGCAGCAGGAGGGGAAATGGTATCTCACCCGGCACTTGGCTTATGATTCCGCTTATTCACATTTTCTGAGGAGAGAAAATTCGGACAGAGGCAGAGAAGCCGAAAGCATGTCTTGGGAGGAAATGGAAAATCTTGCAGATGAGCTGATACAGGAGGCCGCGGATCAGATCAGGCAGCGCAGACTGCAGTGGGAATCTGAAAATGATCAGTCTGAGCAGGCCCGGGCCGAACACGCTTATGACAGAGAGGCAGCGGTGGCATATGCCAGGGAATGGGCGGAAGAAAGAAATCCTCAGTGGCAGTCATATGACAGTCTGGGAGGAAATTGTATGAATTTTGTATCACAGTGTCTTTTTGCTTCAGGAATTCCAATGGACAGGTCAGGGAATGCAAGGTGGTACTGGTTTTCGGACGCAAACAGAGCGCCGGCATGGACGGGAGTTGATTCCTTTCGTGACTATGCCGATTCCAATACAGGATACGGATTAAGCGCCCGGATCGGAGCGGCTTTTGGGACAGGAGAGGAGGGAGATGTCATTCTGATGTGTGACGACGGTGATTACAATCATGCAGTCATTATCTCCCAAGTGGTGCAGGATGAAACCGGCGAAACCATTGACTATCTGATCTGTTCCAATACGGGAAACTATAGAGATTTTCCGGTTTCCGCCTATATGTATACGGATCAGGAGCTTGTAAAAATTCTGGGCTGGAACGGATAGATGGTAAAACAAACGAAGAAGTAAACGAACAGGAGAAAAATATGACAAAGAAAAAGCTGGCTCTTGAAATCATAGAACGACTGAAGAAGGAATACCCTGACGCAGGGTGCACTCTGGATTACAACGAGGCGTGGAAACTGCTTGTAAGCGTACGACTGGCCGCCCAATGCACGGATGCCAGGGTGAATGTGGTGGTGGAAAAGCTGTATGAGAGTTTCCCCGATGTAAATGCTCTGGCACAGGCTCCTGTGGAGGAAATTGAAGCGATTGTGAAGCCCTGTGGTCTTGGACACAGCAAGGCAAGGGATATCAGCGCCTGCATGAAAATGCTTCGGGATCAATATGACGGAAAAGTGCCCGATGATTTTGACGCTCTTTTGGAGCTTCCCGGCGTGGGCCGAAAGAGCGCCAATCTGATTATGGGAGACGTGTTCGGCAAACCGGCAATCGTGACTGATACCCATTGTATCCGTCTCACAAACCGCATGGGGCTGGTGGACGGCATAAAAGAGCCTGCTAAGGTGGAACGGGAGCTGTGGAAAATTATCCCTCCCCAGGAGGGCAGCGATTTTTGTCATCGGCTGGTATATCACGGAAGAGAAGTGTGCACGGCACGAACGAAGCCACACTGTGAAAAATGCTGTATTCAGGATATCTGCAGGAAGGCAGGAATATAAGGGGAGCAGAGAGGAATAAGGAGAATTGCCCTTTACATATAATAAAGCAAAATCATAAGACGGCATTTGGGGAATGCAGTCTCCTGGAGCGAGCATGGAAATTTATATTGTGAGGGCGGGGGATAATGTTGACGGGATTGCTGCTGATGCAGGGATCAGCGTCTGGCAGCTGATTTACGACAATCAACTGGTGTATCCCTACGAGCTTGCAGTGGGTCAGGCTCTTTTAATTGACAATGGAGTGAGAAATGCGCAGCGCGCCATATCTGTAAGCGGGTATGCGTATCCTTTTATCAGTGAATGGGTTTTGAACGAAACCCTTCCCTTTTTATCGGAGCTTCCTATCTTTTCCTACGGATTTACAATGGAGGGCGAGCTGATTCCGCCGCTGTGGGATGACGTATGGATGATAAGGGCGGCTGAGGAATACGGTACACAGCCGATTCTTGTGCTGACGCCTTTTGGGCCGGATGGAAATTTTAATAATCAGCTGATTCACTCTGTTGTGAATAATTGGGTATACGCGGACAATCTGATCCGAAACCTTCTGTCAGTGATGAGCGCAAAGGGATATCAGGGGGTTGATATTGACTTTGAATTTATTCTGGCGGAGGACAGAGATGCTTTTACGGGATTTGTCTGGTGGGTTTCAGATACTATGAGAGAATACGGCTACCATACTTCTGTAGCACTGGCCCCCAAAACCTCGTCAGAGCAGCGGGGATTATTATATGAGGGTAAGGATTACAGGGCTCTCGGGGAAGCGGCGGATCACGTGCTGCTGATGACTTATGAATGGGGCTATACCTATGGTCCCCCCATGGCGGTGGCGCCGCTAAACCAGGTTCGCAGGGTGGTGGAATACGCCGTAACACAGATTGATCCCGCAAAAATAGACCTTGGAATTCCCAATTACGGCTATGACTGGCCCCTTCCATTTGAAAGGGGAGTGACCATGGCCAGAACATTGGGAAATGTGGAGGCGGTAAGGCTGGCCGTAGAAACGGGCTCTGTCATTGAGTTCGATCCGGTGGCTCAGAGTCCCTATTTTGTTTATATGGAAAATGGAATCCTCCATGAGGTATGGTTTGAGGATGTCAGAAGCCTTTCGGGGAAATTCGGGCTGATTAGTGAATTTGGGCTGCGGGGCTGTGGCTACTGGCAGATTATGCAGTGGTTTCGGGCAAACTGGCTGCTGCTGCGGTCTCAGTTTTATATTCTGAAGGGGTAGCCAAGGAGGAAAATACGATGAGAATGTACGATATTATCATGAAAAAGAGAAACGGAGGAGAGCTGACAGAGGAAGAAATTCAATTTTTTGTGAACGGATTTACTCGGGGAGTAATTCCTGATTATCAAGCGGCGGCTTTGATGATGGCAATTTATTTTGAAAAAATGACCGGGGAGGAGACATATCTTCTGACCATGGCTATGGCGCACAGCGGAGATGTGCTGGATCTTTCCGGCATTCAAGGCGTCAAGGTGGATAAACACAGTACGGGGGGCGTGGGAGACAAGACTTCTCTCGCCCTGATTCCTATGGTGGCCGCCTGCGGTATTCCTGTGGCTAAGATGAGCGGGAGAGGTCTTGGACATACCGGAGGCACCATAGACAAGCTGGAGAGCTTTTCAGGCTTCACAACGGAGCTTACGGAGGAAGAATTTGTCAGAAATGTAAACAGAATCGGCATTGCGATTATGGGCCAGACTGCGGACCTGGCGCCTGCAGATAAAAAGTTGTATGCGCTTAGGGATGTGACTGCTACAGTAGATAATTTGTCCCTGATTGCAAGCTCCATCATGAGCAAAAAGCTGGCCGCAGGAGCGGATGCCATTGTTTTGGATGTGAAAACAGGAAGCGGAGCATTTATGAAGTCGAAGGAGGATGCCTTTTTACTTGCAAGGGAAATGGTGGAAATAGGAAGGAGGGCGGGGAAACATACCATTGCCGTAATATCGGATATGGATCAGCCCCTGGGCTATGCGGTGGGCAATGCGTTGGAGGTTCGGGAGGCCATTGAGACGCTTAAGGGGAACGGGCCGGAGGATTTTGTGGAGCTTTGCCTGACTCTTGGAAGTCAGATGCTCATTGCCGGGGGAAGGGTAAAGGCCAGCAGCCATCAGGAAGCACAGACACAGGCGCGCAACCTGCTGCTGGATGCAATTGACAGTGGAAAGGCCCTGAAAAAGCTGGCGGAGTTTGTGGACGCTCAGGGAGGAGACAGCAGAGCCGTGTTCGACACGTCGCTTCTTCCTAAAGCTTCGTTGATAAAGGAGGTAAAAGCGCCTAAGTCCGGCAGGATAACTCATATCAAATGCGATGAAATCGGCATGTGCTCTTTGATTTTGGGTGGAGGAAGAGAGACAAAGGAAAGTGCGGTAGATTTATCTGTGGGGCTGGTGCTGAAGAGAAAAGCAGGGGATGAGATTAAAGTCGGCGAAACCCTGGCCGTGCTGCACGCCAACGATCCGGATAAAGCCGAGGCTGCAAGCTCCCGTTTTCTGAAGGCTTACACTATTGAGGAGGAATGGCCGGGGGAGAAGGCCGGACAGATACGGCCTGCCGCGCCGGGCATCATCCATGGCATACTGTAGAAGCGCTTTTCATATACTGGATACATGAAGAAGAGCAAAAATAAAATTCAAAAAAAAGAATTGCTGGTGGAATCCCTGCAGCTGCCCAAGGATGTCTGTATGGGGGCCCTGCGGGTTACTTTGACGGGAAGCTGTGAGGCGTGGATAGAAAATTACAGGGGAATTTTAGAGTATACGGAGCAAATGATATTGCTGCAGGCAAAAACCTGTCAAGTCTGTTTTGAAGGGACCAGACTTTCCATTGATTATTATACCAATGAAGATATGAAGATCAGCGGCTGCATTCAATGTGTGAAATA
This sequence comes from uncultured Acetatifactor sp., assembly GCA_944383825.1. Lineage (GTDB taxonomy): Bacteria > Bacillota > Clostridia > Lachnospirales > Lachnospiraceae > Acetatifactor. The sequence continues at coordinate 156,481 of CALWRA010000002.1, forward strand.
CCTATAGGCAGCGGAAGTTGGAGGAACCATGATAGGCTTTTTTAAGTATATGAAGGGGTATCTGCGCATTAAGGTGTGGGGCTTTTCACCGGAGCGTTTTATGAACCTGTGCAGCAATAAGGGAATTCTTTTGTGGGATATTGTCCGTGATGAGGATGCTTATTGCATGAATATCAGCATCAGCGGATTTTATAAGCTTCGGCCCATAGTGAAGAAAACAGGTACAAGGGTGGCCATATTGCAAAAATATGGACTGCCTTTTTTTCTGCCCGTCATGCAGAAGCGGAAGATATTTCTTGCGGGCATGATTTTAAGCGTGGCTTTTTGGATGTGGTCATCCCTTTACATATGGGACATTGAAATTTCCGGAAATTATCAAATCACACAGGATATGTTTTACAGCTTTTTGGAGGAACAGCAGGTAACCATAGGGTTGCCCCAAAAGGAGCTGGATATAGAAGAGCTGGAGAAGGAAATACGAAGAGAGTTTCCGCAGATTACATGGACCTCCGCCAGGCTGACAGGGACAAAGCTTAGAATTGAGATTAAGGAAAACGACGCCCCCATAATTACGGAAACTGAGGAAGGGGATCAGGGAGGAAAGGACCTGGTATCCGAATATGCGGGCACCATAGTGTCCATGATTGTCAGAAACGGCGTTCCGCTGGTGTCCATTGGGGAACAGGTGGAACCCGGAATGGTGCTGGTTGATGGAAAGGTACCCATATACAATGAGGATGGAACCATAAGAGAGTATCAGTATGTACAGGCCGATGCGGATATTATGATAGAGCATACCAGAAATTTTCAGGAGAAGCTGCCCTTTGATTATGTAAAAAAGGAATATACCGGAAGAATTCGGAAACGATACTTTCTCAGAGTGGGTGAAAAGGAATGGAAAATACCACAGGACAGACCGTTTTTAGTTTACGACAGCCTGATCAGGGAAAGCAGGCCACTGATCTTTCAAAAACTTTCCATACCGGTGTATCTGGGAACAGTCACCCACAGAGAATACCTGAATGTGGAATATGAATATACGCTTGACGAGGCAAAAGAGCTTTTGAATGAAAAATTAATGATATTTCTTACAAGTTTACAGGAAAAGGGGGTACAAATTATCGAAAAAGATGTTAGAATAGATACGAACGGCGGTATGTGGGTAGTAGAAGGCAGCTTTTTGGTAAGGGAGCCCGCGGGAAAAAGCGTGGATACCCTCCTTCCGGACGCGGAGACGGTGCAGTCCGGTGAGTGACAGGCTGCAGGCAACGCCGAAGGGCCGGCGTTCGGGAGACGTCAGAAGGAGCGGACAGAGGATAGGAATGAGTGAGATTTCGGTAAAAATTGATATGCCAACGGAGCATATGCAGAAAATATTCGGTATGCATGACGCATACTTAAAAAAGCTGGAAAGGGATTTTCATGTTTCCATAGTGGACCGGAACGGAAAAGTGGCGATTACCGGAAAAGAAGAGGACGTGGACAAAGCCCGCAGAGTTCTGGAACAGCTTACGATTATTTCCCAGAGAGGGAATGAGATAGAGGAACAGAGTGTGGACTATGCCATAGCCATGGGAAAGGAAGAGCAGGAGGATGTGATCGCCCAAATAGACGGCGACTGCATCTGCCATACCGTAAACGGCAAACCGATTAAGCCCAAGACTCTGGGGCAGCATCAGTATGTGGAAGCCATGCGGAAGAATATGATTGTATTCGGACTGGGACCTGCGGGAACCGGAAAAACCTATCTTGCAATGGCAATGGCGATTACAGCCTTTAAAAATAATGAGGTAAGCAGAATTATCCTGACCAGGCCAGCAATTGAAGCAGGAGAGAAGCTGGGCTTTCTTCCGGGAGATCTGCAGAGTAAGGTGGACCCTTACTTAAGGCCGCTGTATGATGCGCTGTATCAGATTATGGGAGCGGAGAGCTTTTCCAGAAATATGGAAAAGGGGCTGATAGAGGTGGCTCCTCTGGCATATATGCGGGGACGTACCCTGGACAACGCCTACATTATCCTTGACGAGGCGCAAAACACCACTCCTGCCCAAATGAAAATGTTTTTGACAAGAATTGGCTTTGGATCAAAAGTGGTGGTGACAGGGGACGCTTCTCAAAAGGATCTGCCTGCGGGAGCCAAATCAGGATTGGATGTGTCCGTAAAAGTTTTGAGCAAGTTAGAGGATATTGCCTTTTGCAATCTTACCAGCAGGGACGTGGTTCGTCATCCGCTTGTACAAAAAATTGTCAAAGCATATGAGGATTTTGAGGCAAGGGAAAAAAGCAGAGCTATGGCAAAAGGCAAAAGAAGATAGAAGGGCGGCGCAAAAGCGCGCAAAAAGGAGGAAGGCGCTACCATGACTTTTTATGTTGAGAATGAGACATCTGAAACCTTTCCGTTTGACGCGGACAAGCTGGTTAACCAGGTGGCGCAGGAAGTGCTTGAGATGGAAAGGTGTCCTTATGAAGCACAGGTGAATGTGCTCTTGACGGACAATAAAGGCATTCATGAAATCAACAGGGAATGCCGGGGGATTGATGCGGAGACGGACGTGCTTTCCTTTCCGAATCTGGAATTTGTCAAAGCAGGGGTTTTTCAAATAGATGACGCTATGAAAGCCGGCTGCTTCGATCCGGACAGCGGAGAATTAATTTTAGGTGATATCATGATCTCCATGGACAGGGTCAGGGAGCAGGCTGAAAGCTATGGACACAGCATAAAAAGGGAATTTGCCTTCCTGATAGCTCACAGCATGCTGCATTTATGCGGCTATGACCATATGGAGGAAGCGGAAGCACACATAATGGAGAGAAAACAGGAGGAAGCGCTTGAGGCGCTGGGGATTACCAGAGAAGACAGAGATTGAGGGACAATGGATGAACCATGTGGAAATAAAACGAAGACGGATACAGACCTATTCTTATGCATTGGGAGCAGTTACGCTGCTGATTTTGAGCATCCTGACAAAAGCCACAGGAGTCGCTTATCTGGCCGTCTCTGCGGAATGCTATTTCTTTGCGACTCAGATTGTCAGCCGCAGCGCGGCGGATTGTCTGGGTAGGCTGCTGCGAGGCCGGTTGTCAAAGGGACAATACAAAAATGCAGCCAATATGCGCAGAAATGCGATGCTCTTGGAAGTAGCGCTTGGAGCGGCGGCGGGAGTTTTGCTTTTTGCCTGTGCAAAGCCTCTTGCCGAATATGTTTTTTCCATGCCGGACAGCTTACTTTTGATCAGAATGTTTGCGCCTGCAGTTTTTTTGAGAACCATATCCGGCGTGCTCCAGGGATATTTTCAGGGAGATGGTTCGGAGCTGCCGACTGCGGTTACAGTAGTGCTCCGCCAGGTTTTTGTGCTGGGTTTCGCCGTTCTGTTTTGCAGCATACTGAAGGACTACGGGGAAAAGGTGAGCGCTCTCTTAGGGCGGGAGGAGTTCACGTATCTGTACGGAGCTGCCGGAGCCGCTGCGGCGGTGATTCTTTCGGAAATCCTGGTGATTCTGTTTCTGCTGTTTATTTATAAAGCCAGCAGTCGTCCGGTAAAAAGACCGGACGAGGGCATGAAAACGACGGAATCCTTCCTTGATATGGTCAAGGCCCTATATGGAAGCATGGGTTTATATATTTTGACAGGTCTGCTTGAAAGACTTCCGATTTGGCTGGGGCTGGTTTTTTTCCAAAAAAGTCACTCGGGCGGCGGGCTGGGCACGGAATCCTACGGAATATTTTACGGACAATATCTGGCATTCTGTATGGTTTTTATTTCTTTCATATCCGCTTCCATGCTTCCGTCGATGCGGCGGATTATGCAGTGCATGAAAAAGGAAGAACAGCGCCCCGCAAAAAACTGCTTCCAGGCGGGAATTCATGTCGCTTGGGCAAAGACTTTATTTTTTACGGTTTTTACCGCATCTATGTCGGATCAGATTGCAGGGATCTTGCAGCATGAGCGACAGGAAGCGCTGGCACAGATGCTTCGCTTTGGCTCCGGCATTATTCTGTTTTCGGTATTTGCATTGTACTTTAAGGGGATTTTGTTTATCTGGGGCAGGAAGTACTATGTGATCGGATGCCTTGGAATTTCCAATATGGTTTTTGCCGTAACGGCCGTGCTCTTTTTAAACGTGCAAGGGGCGGGCGTTGTGTCTCTGGTATATGCGGGATTGTTTGGGAGCGCGATGTACTGCGGAGGGACAGGATTTCTCGTGTTCCGGCGTCTTGGTATGGGGATCAGGCCTGTGCAGATATTTCTGGTTCCGGCAGGAGCGGCAGCAGGAGCAGGACTTTTGAGCTTCCTTTTGGGAAGGCTTCTTACTCCGCATCTGGGAGAAACTGTCTGCGCACTGCTGGGCTTTGCGGCATCCTTTCTTCTCTATTGGGGTATCTTGTCTGCCCTGCGCAACTTTAAAGAGCAGGAATTGGCGGCGGCTCAGGCAGGGCCCGTTTTGAAGCTGATTGCAAAGGCTTTTCCAAGGGCAAATGTATAAATTTCACAAAAATGGCTGATACTTCTATGTGAAAAAAACATGCTTCACAGCAGAAGGTCAGGGAACACATGAAATTTATCAAAGGTGCGTTGGTGTTTTTTGTATATCCGGCAGTAATGCTGGCAATTGGATTTTTTGCAGGAATAGAGGCCGTGGAATTCTTTTATCCTGGCAGGGTGCAGCAGGAGCTGGAGGCCGGTGTCCAACAGAGCGGTTTTGGTGAGCAGGCTTTGCTGGATTCGCCTCGGGAGGACATAAACAGTCCGGAGGAAAGCGACCTTCAAAACCAGCAGGAGGAAAGCCTGGCGGAAACGGCATTTCGGGATATAGCACAGGAGACAGTACAGGGAACCGGAAAGGATTTTCAAGGGCTGCAGGAGGTTTCCTCTTCAGAAGAAACACTGTCCGTGGATACGGAATATGTGCTGGAGGAAACTGATATTGTCAATAACACTGTGGTGGAAACCAGTTGGAAGCTGCCTGACAAGTATGTGGGAATGAACAGAGAACAGTTTTTGGCGGCAATGGAGTCCTACGCGGCTTTTCCGCCCCTGTCGGAGCTGGAGAGAGGCTTTGTGGGACTGGAGGTGCTGTCATTTTCCAGGGAGAGAGTGGTGATTCAGATGAATTACCAGTATCTGCAGCCCAGCTCCAGCTTTTATCTTGCGGTACTGAACAACGAGGTGGTGGTCTACCTGGAGGATATGGAAACCATTTACATCAATACTGGAATAGAGCTGGAATCGCTTCCGGAGGATCTGCAGATGGACATTATTCAAATGCTTTGGGTAAAGGATGAGGAAAGCCTTTATAACTTTTTGGAAACTTATTCCAGCTGATGAGAGGATATTCTGTGAACCAGGCTTACACGGGAGGAAATGATATGAAGGAGCGTATTGTGGGGGTTGTGGGAGGCGGGCCGGCAGGAATGACGGCGGCCATAGCGGCCGCGAGATGCGGCTGCCGGGTCATGATCTTTGAACGGAACGACCGTATCGGGAAAAAGCTTTTGTCCACCGGCAATGGAAAATGCAACCTGGGTAATCGGATGCTTTCGGAACAGGAATATGGGGGCAGCAGTCCAAAGTGGATCAGGGAGAGCCTCAGTCGATTCGGCACAGAAGACACCATCTGTTTTTTTCAGGGCTTGGGACTGCTGATAAAGGAAAGAAACGGGTATCTTTATCCGGCCTGCGAACAGGCTTCGGCAGTTTTGGACGTACTACGCGCGGAGCTGAAGGCTTTGGGAGTCCGTATTTTGACCGGCTGCCTGATAGATAAAATAGGAAAGGACCGGTCAACGGGAAAAATTCAGGTGTGCGCGGGAAAGGATACATATTTTTTGGACAGGGTTGTGCTGGCCTGCGGGGGAAAAGCCGCTCCCAGAACCGGCTCTGATGGCGCGGGCTACAGGCTGGCTGAAAATTTGCGGCATTCTCTGAGACCTGTTGTCCCCGCTCTGGTGCAGCTAAGATGCAGGGAGGACTGCCTGAAGGCAGTGGCGGGTGTAAGGGCGGAAGCTCTGGTTCGGGCAGTGGCGGACGGAAAAACAATCGCTTCAGAGAGAGGGGAGGTTCAGCTGACGGATTATGGGATTTCCGGTATACCTGTTTTTCAGATGAGCCGTACCGTCAACTATTGTCTCCGGGAACAGAGGGAGGTTACAGTTATCTTGGATTTTCTTCCCGATTACTCCTCTGAGGAATATGCCGGTATGCAGAAAGCCCGAGAGATGATGCAGCCGGACAGAACAGTGGAAGAATTTTTCACAGGAATATTGCATAAAAAACTAATGATGCTTTTTATAAAGACGGCAGGTCTGAAGCCCAATGAGCCGGTGGATCAGGCCAAAAAGAAGGCGCTGAATCAGGTATTTGCGCTATGCAGAAAATGGGAGCTGCATGTGACGGGCAGCAATTCCTTCGATCACGCGCAGGTATCCGCAGGAGGTGTTGACACCGACCAGGTAACGGAGAAGATGGAATCCAAATTGGTTCCCGGAGTATACTTCGCAGGTGAAATTCTGGATGTGGATGGAAAATGCGGCGGCTACAACCTGCAATGGGCATGGTGCAGCGGATACTTGGCCGGGGATGCGGCGGGGAGAGGAACATGATCAGAGTAAATCAGGTAAAGATGCCAGAAGAACATACCTTCGCGCAACTGAGAAAAAAGGCCGCGCAGCTTCTTGGACTGGAGGAAAAGGAGCTGTTAAACCTGGAAATCATAAGGCAGTCCATAGACGCCAGAAGGAAGCCGGAGATATTTTATATCTACAGTATTCTGGCCTGTGTGGAAAATGAAGAGGAAGTTCTCCGGAGGATGCGGCGCCCGGGGATAAAAAATGCGGTCAGGCAGCACCAAATAGAATCTGTGCAGCCGCCGATCTATCGTTTTCCCAAGGCGGGGAAAAAGCCTCTGGAAATGCCTGCGGTGATTGTAGGAGCCGGTCCCGCAGGACTTTTTTGCGGATATTTTCTGGCTCTTTACGGCTATAGGCCCATTTTATTGGAAAGGGGTAAGCCGGTGGAAGAGCGTAGGGAGGATGTGGAACGCTTCTGGAGAGAGGGAATCTTGGTTCCCGATTCTAATGTGCAGTTCGGGGAAGGCGGCGCCGGCGCCTTTTCGGATGGAAAATTAAATACGCTTGTGAAGGACAAGGATGGCAGAAACAGGGTGGTACTGGAAGTCCTTGTGAAGTTTGGAGCAAAGTCTTCTATTCTCTATGAAGCGAAGCCCCATATTGGAACGGATGTGCTCTGTGACATTGTAAAGAATATGCGTCTGGAAATCCTTCGGCTGGGAGGAGAGGTGCGTTTTCAAAGCAGGGTGACGGATATCCTGACCGAAGGAGAAAAAATATGCGGCGTGGTAATCAACCAAAGGGAAAGGCTTACATGCAGTGATCTGGTGCTGGCCATAGGCCACAGCGCAAGAGACACCTTTTCCATGCTTTATGAGAGAGGTATTCCCATGGAGGCGAAGTCCTTTGCGGTAGGGCTTCGTGTGCAGCATCCACAGGAAATGATTAATATAAGCCAGTACGGCAGGGAGGAGCCGGGGGAACTGGGAGCGGCTCCGTATAAGGTTGCGGCAAAGGCAAAAAATGGAAGGGGAGTTTACTCCTTCTGCATGTGCCCGGGAGGCTATGTGGTAAACGCTTCCTCGGAGGCGGGTATGCTCGCCGTAAACGGAATGAGCTACAGCGGTAGGGATTCTCAGGGAGCAAACAGCGCCATCATCGTTTCCGTTACTCCGAAAGATTACGGTTCGGAACATCCTCTGTCGGGAATTGCATTTCAGCGGATGCTGGAAAAGAGGGCCTATGAGCTGGGAAAGGGAAAAATTCCTGTCCAGAGCTTCGGCGCTTATCGGGAAGGATTGAGAAAGGGTGATAAACAGGAAACTGTCTTAATAAGCGGAAAGGGCTGTCAAAACGGTGGGGAAAGCGTAATGAAGCCTCTCTGCAAGGGAGCTTTTTGCAGGGCTGACGTCAGCGCTATATTGCCCGAAGAATGCAATGAAGCGCTGCTGGATGGTATGGAGGCTTTTGGAAAGCAGATTGAGGGTTTTGACTGCCCGGAAGCCATCTTGATGGGAGTCGAGAGTAGAACTTCATCGCCTGTGCGTATCCACAGAGATGATTCGTATCAGTCTGCGGTGAGGGGATTGTATCCTTGCGGTGAGGGAGCCGGATATGCAGGGGGTATTACATCGGCGGCCATGGATGGACTGCGCATTGCGGAAGCAATCGCAAAAAAATATGCGCCTCCGGGAAGGCCTTTCTGAATTGACTGAGAAAAGAAAATACAGTAGAATAGCAAGAAAATGTAATAATTTCTCAAAGAAATGGGGAGAAAGGTTTGAGCAGCTTAAGAGAAAAGTTAAAAGATAAAAAACGCATTGTGGTAAAAATTGGTTCCTCATCTCTTCAGCACAGTGAGACGGGAGATCTGGACTATATCCGTCTGGAAAAGCTGGTGAGGGAGCTGTGCGACATCCGCAATCAGGGCAAGGAGGTGGTGCTGGTAACCTCAGGAGCCATTGCAGTGGGGAAAAAAGCGGTAAATTTGAAGGAAATTCAGGCTTCCACTCAGGCGGAGGCTATGGCTGTAAAGCAGGCATGTTCCGCTGTGGGCCAGGCCAGGCTGATGATGACCTACCAGAAGCTTTTTGCGGAATATAATCAGGTGGCCGCGCAGATTTTGATGACCAAAAACACAGTTGTAGACAATTTAAACCGCTATAATGCTCATAATACCTTTTCGGAGCTTCTGCGCATGGGTGTCATTCCAATTGTGAATGAAAATGATACTGTTGCAACCTATGAAATTGAAATCGGAGACAATGACACTCTGTCCGCTATTGTGGCAGCCTTAATTCAGGCTGATCTGCTGATCCTGCTTTCGGACATTGACGGATTGTTCACGGATGACCCCAGAAAAAATCCCGAGGCTCGTTTCATTGAACAGGTGGATGTGCTGACAGATGAACTTATGGGAATGGGAAAAGCCAGCACCGGCAGCAGTGTGGGTACCGGAGGAATGAACACCAAGCTTATCGCCGCTAAAATTGCCACAAGCTGCCGAGTGGATATGATTATTGCAAACAGCAAAGATATTGGTGTGCTGCATAGAATTCTGGCAGGAAAAAACGAGGGAACGCTTTTTGCAGCCCATGAAGACAGGGGATTTGATTTGCCTGCCTTTGTTGAAAATCTACATAATCACTGAAAAGGCTTTCTGCTGCTGCAAATGATTGCCCCTTAGAGCGGGCGGGAGGTGTCGTCTTGAAAATGGCAGAACGAATTAAACGAATCAATGAATTATACCATAAGTCCCGGAGAGAAGGGCTTACGGAGACGGAAAAGGCAGAGCAGGCAAGGCTCCGCAGAGAATATGTGGAGAATATCCGGAGCAATCTGAAGGCTCAGCTTGACAGTATTACGATTGAGAGACCGGATGGCTCCATGGAACATCTTGGCGAAAAATTTGGTAATTCCCCTGGCATTGAGGAAAAGGGAACGGGTTGATAATTATGGAGACAAAAAGTGAAATCCGAAGCCGCGTGCTCCGGCTTCGGGAAAATCTTGACACACAGGAGCGGGAAAGAGCCTGTGTGCTTATGACGGAGCGAATTCTGGGACATCAATGGTTTTACGGGTCGGATATTTTCCTGGGGTTTGCAGGATTTGGCAGTGAGATTGATACTGAACCTCTCCTCAGGGACGCGCTGAGAATGGGAAAACAGGTATATCTTCCCAGGGTGGAAGGAAATGCCATGGATTTTTACAGAATATATTCTCTTACGGAGCTCACAGAAGGGTACAAGGGGATATTGGAGCCTGCGAATACCGCGCCGAAATATTGCTATTTTCAGGAAAACGCCGCAAAAACCATGATGCTGATGCCAGGAGTGGCTTTTGACAGAATGAGAAACAGAGTAGGGTACGGAAGGGGATTTTATGACAGGTATCTTTCAGATAAGGAAGAATTACAGTTTCGCACCCTGGCTGTGGGCTTTCGGTGTCAGATGACGGAGGAAATTCCTGTCGAGGAGAAGGACATTCGCCCATGTCAGGTGCTTTGTTTCTAAGCATGAAGGAAAGGAAGGGATTGCATGACAGATTTACAGCTGATAGGAGAAAGAGCAGTCGCAGCCAAGTATGCTGTACAGTTGGCATCGGAAGATGAGAAAAACAGCGTTTTGGTTCATGCGGCCAGGATGCTTTCAGAGAGGAGCGCCGAGATTCTTGCCGCCAACGGAAAGGACATCCGCAGGGGAGAAGAAAACGGGATGCATCCGGGGATGATAGACAGATTGCGTCTGACAGAGGAGCGTATCGAGGGGATGGCGCAGGGACTTACACAGATCGCTTCGCTTCCCGGCTGTATCGGCCAGGTTATGGACAGATTTGAGCGTCCCAACGGGCTGATGATAGAAAAAAGAAGAGTCCCTCTGGGGGTGATTGGGATTATTTACGAATCCCGTCCAAATGTAACCGCCGATGCCTTCGGACTTTGCTTTAAAGCGGGGAGCGCAGTAATTTTAAAAGGAGGCAGCGACGCTCTGGAATCAAATATTGCCATTGTATCGGTGCTGAAAGAAGCGCTCAGGCTAAGCGGCATGACGCCTGACGCCATACAGCTGATCAAATCCACCGACAGAGCCGTAACGGCTCAGTTTATGAGAATGAACGAGTATGTGGATGTGCTGATTCCCAGAGGGGGGGCCGGCTTGATCAGAAATGTGGTGGAAAACAGTACGGTTCCTGTGATAGAGACCGGCACGGGCAACTGCCATATCTATGTGGATAAGGACGCAGATCTGGATATGGCCGTGAAAATTATTGTCAATGCCAAGACACAGCGTATCGGCGTCTGCAATGCCTGTGAATCCCTGGTAATCCACAGAGACGTCAGAGAAGCCTTTCTGCCCCTGCTGGCCGAAGCCCTAGAACCTGCCAGGGTGGAAATGCGGGGAGATGAAGGGGTAAGGGAAATCCTCAAGGACTGTGCGCCAGCTTCCCAGGAGGACTTCGGACGGGAATACCTGGACTATATTCTCTCCTTAAAAACTGTCGACAGCCTGGAGGAGGCAGTCGCGCATATCAACAAATATAACACGAAGCATTCCGACTGCATTGTGACGCAGAACAAAGAGACCGGAGAAAGATTTTTAAGCCAGGTGGATGCCGCCTGTGTGTATGTAAATGCGTCCACCCGTTTCACAGATGGCTTTGAATTTGGCTTTGGCGCAGAAATCGGCATCAGTACTCAGAAGCTCCATGCCAGAGGTCCTATGGGACTGAAGGAACTGACTTCTTACAAATATGTCATACATGGTCAGGGACAGATCCGGGAATAGAGATGCTGTAAAATGTGGTAGGATAATGGCGTGGTAAATGACGATACAAAATTTTGGAGGAAATTATGAAAGAAATGAACGGAAGCATCTGGCACACAATGAGCACCCAGAGGGTGACGCCAACAGATTTTATCTGTGTGATTGAAATTTCAAAAGGGAGCAAAAACAAATATGAAATGGATAAGGAGACAGGGCTTCTGATTTTGGACCGCATTTTACATACATCCACCCACTATCCGGCAAACTATGGCTTTATTCCCAGAACCTATGGGGACGATGGCGATCCTTTGGACGTACTTTTGCTGTGCTCGGAGTCTGTGCAGCCAATGACTTTGGTGAGGGCTTATCCGATTGGAGTGATTTCCATGCTGGATAACGGCAAAAATGATGAAAAAATTATCGCGGTTCCCTTTAACGATCCCAATTACAACTGCTATCATGATATTTCCGAGCTGCCGCCTCATGTGGTGGACGAGATGGAGCATTTCTTTACGGTATACAAAGCTCTGGAGAAGAAAACCACGGCGGTGAACGAGAAGGGAAGCAGGGACGAGGCTGTAAATGTGATTCGTAAATGCCTTGACAATTATGTGGACACCTTTTTGAAAAGCTGGTGAGAATTTTCCCCATATCTCCTTTCGGAATTGACTTTCTTCTGAGTAAGGTATTATAATCATTCCTATAAATGATAATGATTATCAACTTTAGGAGGAGAGGAAGGGCATATTGCTTTTCCATACGGTAAGATGACTTTATATGAGGCACAGAAGCAGCAGAGCTATTATATCAGCGGATTATATGTGGAGCCTGCTGTTACAAGGAGACTTCAGGCCCTGGGGTTGAATGAGGGTACACTCGTAAAGGTGCTGAACAGGAAACGGCGGGGAGCGATGATCATACAGGTGAGAGGCACAAGACTGGCTCTTGGAAGGCATATTTCCTCCAACATTGAAGTCAGGCAAAAGGAGGAAAAGGCATGAGCGGAGGAAAGGCGGCGCAGGCTTCAGAGAGCAGATCCATCAGAGCGGCCTGTGTGGGAAATCCAAACTGCGGAAAGACAACTCTTTTTAACGCTCTGACGGGCTCCAGACTGAAGGTGGCCAACTGGCCCGGGGTGACGGTGGAGAAGGTGGAAGGAGAAGCGTTTTATGAGGACAGCCGCATTATCCTTACCGATACGCCAGGTATTTATTCTCTGACCTGCTATACCATAGAAGAAAAAGTAACCAGAAAATGCGTGATGGATGATGAGATTGATGTAATCATCAATATTGTGGATGCGTCCTGTCTGGAGCGTAATCTGTATCTTACTCTGCAGCTGCTGGAGCTGGGCAAGCCCGTAGTGCTGGCTCTGAATATGATGGATATTGTGAAGGAACGCGGCATGGAAATCGATCTGCACCGCCTTCCGGAGATGCTGGGTCACATTCCGGTAATACCTGTTTCGGCAGCCAAAAGGACGGGGCTGGATGTGCTGCTTCATGCGGTGATTCACCACTACGAGGAGGGAATGGAGGAGTATCATCTGGATTATCCGGATATGATAGAGGGGAAAATAGCCAAGCTGGAGGTAATGCTTCAGGCTCATTATCCCAACCACGCCTCCCTGCGCTGGCATGCGATAAAGCTTCTGGAGGACGACGAGGAGGTTCGCAGGGAGCATCCGATTCAGATTGCTCATATAGCGGACAGAAGCTATGAAAAAGAGATCATTCAGTGTAAATATGCCTATATTGAAAAAATTGTGGAGGAAACCCTTTTGCGTAAAAGCAAAAAAGCGGCCTTCACAGATAAAATAGACAGCGTCCTGACACATCCTGTCTGGGGCATCCCCATGTTTTTGCTGATCATGTGTCTGGTGTTTTTTCTGACTTTTACGGTAGGAGACGCGCTGAAGGGAATTTTTGAGGAAGGGCTTTCTCTGGTGTCCGTACAGGCGTCGGAGGTTCTTACGGGAATACATGTGTCGGAGTGGCTGCGGTCTTTGCTGGTGGACGGTATTATAGCCGGAGTAGGGGGAATTCTCACTTTTATTCCAAATATCTTTATTCTGTTTCTGGCTCTGGCGGTTTTGGAGGACAGCGGGTATATGTCACGAGTGGCTTATGTCATGGATTCCGTAATGGGAAAGGTGGGACTGTCCGGTAAGGCGTTTCTGCCTATGATCCTGGGTTTTGGATGCACAGTGCCTGCAGTAATGGCTACCAGAGCTCTGGAGACGGAGCGGGACAGAAGAAAGACCATTACGGTGACGCCTTTTATGTCTTGCTCCGCCAGACTTCCAATTTACGTCCTTTTTTCGGAAATGTTTTTTCCCCAGTTTGCCGCGCCGGTGGCCTTTTCCCTGTATGTGGCGGGGATGGCGGCAGCAATATTGACGGCCCTTGCCATAAACCGCCTGGAAAAGGGCAGAATCAATGATTCGCTTTTGATTGAGCTGCCTGAATACAAACGGCCTAATGCCAGAACTATCCGTATCTATGTGTGGAATAAGCTGAAGGATTATCTTTCCAAGGCGGGAACTACGATTTTTATTGCTTCCGTGGCCATATGGTTTCTGTTAAATTTCGGTGTGACAGGAATGGTGGAAAGTCCTGCCGACAGCTTTGGCGCCGTAATCGGACGCTTGCTGGTGCCGGCGCTTAAACCTGCGGGACTGGGAATGTGGCAGATCGGAGTGGCTCTTTTGTCCGGTATATCTGCAAAGGAAGTAGTGGTATCCAGCTTTGCGGTTTTGTTTGGAGTGGCGAATGCCAATTCTGCCGCGGGCATGGCGGCCATTGTGGAGAATATTCAGGCGGTTGACCCCAACTTTGGGCCTTTAAATGCTTACTGCCTGATGCTTTTTTGTCTCCTTTATGTTCCCTGCGTGGCTACGGTTGCCACCATAAAAAAGGAGAGCGGATCTTGGAGGTTTACACTGAAAATAATATTGTTTCAGCTGATCCTGGCATGGGCAGCGGCCACAGCTTTATATCAAATCGGAAGCCTTTTTTAAGTTTTTATTGATTTTATTTGATAGGTATGATATAAAAAAATCAAAGTATATGTTAAAAAAATATCAAGCGAGGAAAAGCTTATGAGTGGTATGCGAGGCATTGACACCCCAGTAAGGCAAACCAGGAGAAGAGTGTTTAAGGAAGTGGCCAATTTGGCGTATTGTTCCGGCAATCTGAAGGATGATATGGAGGCTCTGCCCTATAAAATTGTAGACTATGAGGATTCCGCTTTCTGGGAAAATGTGTACAGGGATCGGGCTGTGGTAAGAGAGCGTATCCGGCTTGCCATGGGTATGAGTCTGCGGCCGGAGAACAGGGAAAGGCCCGGCCATCTGACGCAAGGACTGGAGGAAAGCAATATTGATGAGAAATATTATGAGCCTCCTCTGATGCAAGTAATTCCATCCGCCTGCAATGCCTGCCCGGAGAACCGTTATGAAATAACGGATTCCTGCATGGGCTGTGTGGCGCATCCCTGTCATAGCGTCTGCCCAAGAGACGCCATTTCCATGGTGAAGGGAAAATCCGTGATTGATCAGGATAAATGTATCAAATGCGGAAAGTGCCGGGAGGTGTGTCCCTATGATGCTATTTGTCATAAGGAGCGCCCCTGCAGGGCTGCCTGCGGAATTAACGCCATTAAATCAGATCAGCTGGGCAGAGCGGTGATAGACAACGACATGTGCGTTTCTTGCGGACAGTGTATGGTGAGCTGCCCTTTTGGAGCTATTGCGGATAAATCTCAGATATTCCAGCTGATCCGGGCTATGCAGTCGGGAAAACAGATTGTGGCCCAGATTGCCCCATCTTTCGTAGGTCAGTTTGGCCCTAAGGTAACTCCTGAAATGTTTAAGACGGCTTTGAAGGATTTGGGCTTTATGGAAGTCTATGAGACGGCAATCGGTGCAGATATGGGATGTATGGCTGAAGCGGCAGACTATGTAAAGAAGGTAGCCAGCGGCAAGCAAGCCTTTGCCCTCACCTCCTGCTGTCCCTCCTGGGCTGTCATGGCCAAGCACTTTTTCCCGGAAACGATAGATAAGATCAGTAATGAGCTGACGCCAATGGTAGCTACTGCCCGAGTGATTAAGGAGAAGCATCCGGATGCTCTGGTAGTGTTTATTGGTCCCTGTGCCTCTAAAAAGCTTGAAGCAAGCCGCAGAACCGTCCGTTCGGACGTGGATTTTGTCATTACCTTTGAGGAACTGGCCGGAATGTTTGAGGCGAAGGGCATTCTGCTGGAGGAAATCAAGGCGATGGATGAACTGCATGACGCAACTGCGGCAGGGCGGGGATATGGTGTGGCCGGAGGAGTGGCCAGCGCCATCGAGGACTGCATCAGAACCTATTATCCGGAGACGGAGGTGCACATTGAACATGCAGAAAGCCTTGCGGAATGCAAAAAGACGCTTATGCTTGCAAAGGCGGGAAAGCTGAATGGCTGCCTGATAGAAGGAATGGCATGTCCCGGTGGATGCATTGCCGGGGCGGGAACAAACATACCGATTCCCCAAGCAGCTAAGGCGCTGGTGAAATTTAAAAATGCCGCGGAGAAAAAAGTGCCGGATGACAACCATGAGATTCTTGCCGAGTAAGGAAATCCATGTCCGTTTCGGCGGACGAGGGATAGGTTTGATTATGGAGAACAAAAAGCCGCTTGAGGCGGCGAAATG
Organism: uncultured Acetatifactor sp.; assembly: GCA_944383825.1. Taxonomy (GTDB): domain Bacteria; phylum Bacillota; class Clostridia; order Lachnospirales; family Lachnospiraceae; genus Acetatifactor. The sequence goes on from CALWRA010000002.1 coordinate 172,505, forward strand.
AGAGGGAAAAATGAAAATCAGAACAAGATATGCACCCAGTCCCACCGGCAAAATGCATGTGGGCAATCTGCGTTCCGCTTTATATGAATATTTGATTGCAAAGCATGCAGGGGGAGATTTTATGCTTCGAATCGAGGACACCGATCAGGAGCGCTATGTGGAAGGAGCTACCCAGATTATTTACCGTACTCTGGAAAAAACAGGCTTGACTCCTGATGAGGGACCGGATAAGGATGGCGGATATGGCCCCTATATCCAGAGTGAACGTATGAAGACCGGAATATATATGAAATATGCCAGGGAGCTGATTGAGAGGGGTGAGGCTTATTACTGCTTCTGCGGCAGGGAAAGACTGGCCGCGCTGAAAACCGAAGTGGTGGACGGCAAGGAAATCATGATCTATGATAAGCACTGCCTGTCCCTTTCCAAAGAAGAGATTGATGAAAATTTGGCCCAGGGCAAGCCCTATGTGATTCGCCAGAATATCCCCAATGAGGGCTCCACTACCTTCCATGACGAGCTGTACGGAGATATTACCGTGGAAAACGATCAGCTGGATGATATGATTCTGATAAAGTCTGATGGATATCCCACCTATAATTTCGCCAATGTGGTGGACGACCATACTATGAATATTACACATGTTGTGAGAGGAAATGAATATTTGTCCTCTTCACCCAAATATGTGAGACTTTACGAGGCTTTCGGGTGGCAGGTGCCGGTATATATTCATCTGCCTTTGATCACGGATGAAAATCATAAAAAGCTGAGCAAGAGAAGCGGACACGCTTCCTTCGAGGATCTTCTGGAGCAGGGCTTTGTGACACAGGCCGTTGTAAATTATGTGGCGCTGCTTGGGTGGAGTCCGGAGGATAATAGAGAGATTTTTTCTCTGGATGAACTGATAAAGGAATTTGATTATCATAGAATCAGCAAATCCCCGGCAGTTTTTGATATTGTAAAGCTTAGGTGGATGAATGGCGAATACTTAAAGGCCATGGACTTTGAGGCTTTTTACGAAATGGCGCTGCCGTATCTGACGGAAGCCATCACAAAGCCCTTGGATCTTAAGAAAATTGCAGCAATGGTGAAAACAAGAATCGAGGTGTTTCCGGATATTCCTTCCCATGTGGATTTTTTTGAAGAACTGCCGGAATATGATCCTGCCATGTATACTCATAAGAAAATGAAGACAACCGCAGAATCCTCGCTGGAGGTTCTGCGAGAAACGCTGCCGATTCTGGAAGAGCAGCAGGACTACAGCAACGATGGATTGTATCAGAGGCTTCTGGCATACGTGGAAGAAAAAGGCTGTAAAAACGGTTATGTGATGTGGCCCATCCGAACGGCTGTTTCGGGTAAACAAATGACACCTGCGGGAGCCACAGAAATCATGGAGATCCTGGGTAAGGAGGAATCTCTGGCGAGAATCCGCAGGGGAATTGAGCTGCTGGAAAATGCTTGACTTAGGCATACTGAATAAAGCGCAGCGGGAAGCTGTGACGCATGGAGAGGGGCCGCTTTTGGTGCTTGCCGGCCCCGGCTCCGGCAAAACCCTTACCATTACACAGCGTATTTTTTACCTTCTTTCCGTGAAAAAAGTCCCTCCTGAGAGAATTCTGGTAATCACATTTACAAGGGAAGCGGCAAAATCCATGCAGAAACGTTTTTTAGGAAATTGCAGGGGAGGCTGCCCCGTAAGCTTTGGAACTTTTCATTCTTTTTTCTATCATATTCTGAGAGAATCCCATATAATAAATCAACATAGACTGCTGACCCTTCAGGATAAAAAGAAGCTTTTGCTTCCAATTTTAAAAAAATATCGGGCGCAGGAGGCGCTCCCGGGAAAAGAAGAGGAAAATTTAAGAGAGTGGGAGGAGACGGCGGTGAAGCTCTTGGCCGCTATAAGCTACTATAAAAATACCCAGGATCAGGAGAGGGCGGTAAAGGGGCTTTCTTCCTGTTGGAAGGAAGGCTTTGAGGCCGTGTGCCGAGAGTATGAGATAGCAAGGCAAAGGTCAGGAGGGTTGGATTTTGACGATATGCTCTATTTATGTCTTTGGCATCTTAGCAGAGACCGGGAATTGCAGGCGTATTGGAGAAAACGTTTTTTTCATATTTTGATAGATGAATTTCAGGACATTAATCCGGTGCAGTACGAGATTGTAAAGCTGCTTTCAGGAAACGTATGCAGCATTTTTGCCGTGGGAGATGACGACCAGTCTATTTACGGCTTCCGAGGCTCAAGTCCGGCCTGCCTGAAAAGATTTGCTCTGGAATATGGTGCAAAGCGGCTTTTGCTGGATATTAATTACAGAAGCAGGGAGGAGATTGTGAAAGCGTCTCTTCTGGTGATCGGTGAAAACAGAGAGCGTTTTTCAAAAATGCTGAGGGCAGATCCTGCAAGAAAGGATCCTGCAGAGGAAAAGATAGTGTGCATTTATGCCTGTGAGAGCGCCTGCAGGCAGTATGAGGCAGTAACGGGAGCTTTGCTGGAAAAACAAAATCAGGAGACCCTGGCGGTATTGTTTCGGACGAATTTTCGGATGCAGCGTTTTGCCCTGTATCTGAAGAAAGAAGGCATCCCTTATGAAATGAAGGAAAAGACTCAGAATCCCTATAGCCATTTCATTGTCAGAGACCTGACCTCCTTTATGAAAATAGCGGAAGGAACGGGAAAAAGAGAGGACTGGCTGCGTGTCTGGAATATTGTAGAGCCCTGGGAGGGAAGAGATATTCTGGAAGAAAATGCGGAGTCATTTGAAAAGCGGGAGGGAAGAATTCTTTTGGAGAAGATCCGGAAAGGAAAAAATTTTCCCCCCGGGCTGTTCATCCGTTATATTAGTAAGGCCCTGGGATATGAAAAGCATCTGAGAAAAAAGTCCGCAGATAATGGGGAAATTTTTGAAGAATGGCTGGAAATGCTGGAGTGGGCGGGGGAAGACGCCGAGAGCTGCAAAAGCATGGCCCAATGGATGAGGCGACAGACAGAATGGGGGGAGGCATTTTTGCCTGACAAAAAAGAACCTCCAGCTTTTTTCAGTGAAAAAAGAGAGAGGAGCAGGATCAGCCTTATGACAATTCATGCATCCAAGGGGTTGGAGTTTGACTGTGTCTGTCTGCCGGACTGCAATGAAAACGTGTTTCCCCACGGAAGGATGCCGGATGGAGAGGACTGTGAGGAGGAACGAAGAATTTTTTATGTGGCAATGACCAGGGCGAGAAAAAGCCTGGAGCTTTTCTTCGTCACAGGCACGAAGGAACGCCCCAGGCAGCCTTCCAGATTTTTAACTCCTTTGTGGAAGCAATATTATTCATCCACCAGCTCATCAAATTCACAGCTGTCGAGGTATTCATCAAAGGCGTCTGAAACCCTTTCATATTCCTCATCATCCTCAATAAAGGAAAGCTCCGGTTCCTCGTTGGGATCCTCCGGATTTTCGCTGTAGCCATAGAACCAGACCTCGCCGTCCTCGTTATCACCCGCTTCGTTTAAGGGAAGGAGAACGATATAATCTTTGTCTTCCACTGTGAGGATTGTGACAACGGCGCAGTTTACAGATGTTCCATCCTCCAGCTCCAACTCAACGGTCATCTCCTCGGATTCATAATCTTTTTTGCCTGCCATATTTTTTCTCCTCTGCTAAAATATTTTGCGGAGCACGGCGCATCGTCCATGCCCGGTGTCAGGATTTTGATGCTTGACGCTTCTATTATAACTGCTTGTGATTTTTACTGCAATACATTATAATAAATCAGAAGAATCTATTCGGTGTATTACAGAATGCCGCAAGATGGCAGGATGGAGGTTATGATGACGAAACAGAGATTGCCCTTAAGGCCATATCCTCTCGGAGCGCGCAGAGAGGCGGAGGGGGCCCGTTTTGCCTTTGTATCGGGGAAAGAGAATTGCGGCGTTATTTTATATGACAGGGAGACAGGGAGAAAGCTAAGAAGTGTTCCCTTTTCTGAGGAGGAAAGAATAGGCGACGTTCATTGCGGATATTTGGAAAAGCTGGACTTTTCTTCTATTTCCTACCAGTTTTATGAGGATGATAAAATTGTGCCGGATAATTATGCCAGAGGCTTTGCGGGAGGTCATGTATACGGCAGGCCGCGGAAGGAAAGCAGTCTGAAGGCCGTTTTCAATGGGGAGGAATTTGATTGGGAAGAGGATGTAAGACCGGGGATTGCCTATACGGACTGCATTTGCTGCTGTATCCATGTAAGAGGTTTTACACGGCATCCCTCCTCCGGCGTTTTTTCAAAGGGAACCTTTCAGGGGCTTGCACAGAAAGTAGAATATCTGAAGGAAAGTGGGTTCACCACTATAGAGCTTCAGCCAGCCTATGAATTTTTGGAGCTGGAGGAGCCGGAGGAGAAGGAAAAAGTTCCTCTGTATCCCGGATGTGAGGATCACACTCCCAGACTGAATTACTGGGGATATAAAAAGGGCTTTTATTACGCTCCAAAGGCAGCCTACGCCGCAGGAAAGGATGTGTCTGCGGAGTTTAAGGGAATGGTAAAAGTCTTTCACAAAAACCAAATGGAAGTGGTGATGCAGTTTTATTTTCCCAATGAAGTAAGCCGTAGGGATGTAGCGGATATTTTAAGATTTTGGGTTTTGGAATATCATGTGGATGGCTTTCATCTGCTGGGGGAAAAGCTTCCGGTGGAGCTGATCGCGGAGGATCCGGTCCTGGCGGATACAAAAATATGGTATGAATCCTTTGGAGCCGGAGAGCGCCTGAAAGGAGAGGGTGGCAACCTGGCGGCTTACCGGGATGATTATATGTATGTCATGCGCAGATTCCTGAAGGGAGATGAGGATATGTTAAGGGGCGCGATCTATCAGATGCGCCATATTCCGGAGGGAATGGGCAGAATTCATTTTATGACCAATTATTATGGCATGACGCTGGCGGACATGGTGGCCTATGACCATAAGCATAATGAGGCCAATGGGGAGGACAACAGGGATGGAAATAATTATAACTGTAGCTGGAACTGTGGGGAAGAAGGAAACACCCGGAAAAAAAGGGTGAGAGAGCTCCGGCTGAAACAGATGAAAAATGCGCTCTGCATGCTTATGTTTTCACAGTCCACACCTCTTTTGTTTATGGGAGATGAGTTCGGCAATTCCCAAAAGGGCAACAATAACCCCTATTGTCAGGATAATTCTGTCACATGGCTGAATTGGAATGATCTTGAACGCAACAGGGAGCTTTACAGTTTCTGGAGGCGACTGGTATTGCTCCGCAGGGAACATCCTATTCTGCATCCAGCCGGACAGCTGCGGGTTATGGATTATCTGTCGCTTGGGTATCCTGACCTGTCCTATCACGGGAAAAGCGCCTGGAAACCTCAGCTTGAAAGCTATAACAGACATATCGGAATTATGTACTGTGGCAGATATGCCAGGACAAAAGAGGGCGGGGAGGATGATTTTCTTTATCTGGCCGTAAATATGCATTGGGAAGAGCAGGAGCTTGCAATGCCGAAGCTTCCCAGGGGCTTGGAATGGGAACTAGTGTGCGCAACGGCATTGGAATATGAGGGAAAGGAGAGCGCACAGGATGTCTGCCGCAGGATACCGCCCAGAAGTATTGCGGTTTTCAAAAGCACGGCAACAGGAAAATAAGGCAGGTTAAGTGTTGAGAATGAGCAAGGCATGGAAACATTTTAAAACCATCACATACCATAAATATCTGGTTGCAAAGGGTTGCTTTCAGGTAGGTCTTTACAAACAGGGAATATTTCATGATCTGTCAAAATACAGCCCCGCGGAATTTCTGGTGGGAGCGAAGTATTATCAGGGCAACAGAAGTCCTAATAACGCGGAAAGAGAGAATATTGGCTATTCCAGCGCATGGCTGCACCATAAGGGACGCAATAAGCATCATTATGAATATTGGATCGATTATTCCATGCAGGATGTTCCGGGAGGGATGGCTCCTGTGCCGATGCCCTACCGATATATTGCGGAAATGATTATGGATAGGATCGCCGCAAGCAAGGTATATCTTGGAAAAAATTATACGGATGACGCTCCTTTGGCGTATTATTACCAGGGGACGGACAGGGCTCCCATACATGAGGAGACAAAGAGAATTCTGGAAGAAATGCTGACGATGCTTGCCAGACAAGGAGAGAAGGAAACCTTCCGTTATATAAGAAATGAGCTTAAAGAGAGAAAGCATAAAGAGTACCGATGATTTGTACGGTCAGACATGCAACAGCAGCAGAATAAGGAATAATATATATTGAATAGAAGATTAGCCTCATATAGGAGACCGTATGAACTGTATTGCGTTATTATTGCTGCTGTGCTGCTGCGGTAATTTTGGAAATACCTGCGGCGGAAATGCCGTCGGAAATGACAGCACAGGCTGTGGCTGTGGCTGCGGGGAGGATGCCAGAGACGACCGCGGCTGTGGGGAAGATAACAGGGGCAGAGACGACAGAGACTGCGGCTGTGACAGAGACCGTGATAGAGACCGTGACAGAGATAGAGACCGGGATCGCGACAGGGAACGCTGTGATATGCCGGGAATCATGCCTCCGCCCTGGAGTGACCGCGGCTACGACTCCAGGCAGGACTCCAGAAGACAGGATTATTCCAATTACGCCAGAGGAGAAACCTGTGGCTGTGAGGGAAAGGAATAACTGCCGTGAGCAGGATGCTGCATTTATAAGCTGCAGCATCCTGCTTTTTCAGTGTGAAAAAAATAACGAAAGGTATTTCCTATCAAAGGGATTTATGCTATATTAAAAATAGTTGCATTTCCGGAGACACTGTCCGGCCAACATGCTTAAGGAGGCAGAGACTATGGCAAAAGAAAAATATGTGGCATATGTTTCCACCTATACTCAGGGAGACAGCCACGGAATCAAAATATACGATGTGGATATGGAGAAGGGTAGATTTTTAGAAAAGGATAAGGTGGAAATCACTAATTCTTCGTATGTGTCTATTTCCCACAACCGAAGATTTCTGTATTCCATAACCGATTTTGGTGTGGAATCCTATCAAATTCTTGCAGATGGAGATCTGGAGCTGATTAATTTTGCACCCATAAATGGTATGAGAGGTTGCTATGTGTCCTCGGATTATACGGACAGATATTTATTTGTAGCAGGTTATCATGACGGAAAGCTGACTGTGCTGCGTCTCCACGAGGATGGATCCATTGGTGAAATTACAGACGAAATTTATCATAAGGGACTTGGAAGCATTGCCGAGCGCAATTTCAGACCCCATATTAATTGTGCCCGCATGACTCATGACAATAAATACCTTTTGGTGGCCGATCAGGGAATGGATCATGTGAATGTGTACAGATTTGATTCAGAGAGGGGTAAGGTAAAGCTGGTGGATGTGATTCGCAGTGAAATAGAGTCGGCTCCCAGGCATATTAAGATTTCTGAGGATGGAAGGTATATATATATTATCCACGAGTGGAAATGCTATATTGATGTCTACTCTTACGAGGACAGAAAAGGGATGCCATATTTTGAAAAGATACAGACGGTTGAGACTGCAGCGCTCAGCATAGGAAGCAATAATGCGGCCAGCGCTCTGAGCTTTTCTCAGGATTATAATTATCTGCTGACTACCATTGCCGGAGATAATTCTGTTGTGATATACAAGGTGAACAAGGAGGATGGAACATTAAAAAGAGTGCTTAATCTTCCCATCAGCGGAGAATATCCAAAGGATGCCATGCTGTTTCCCAATAATAAATTTCTTGTATCATTGAATCACGAGACAAATGATATGACATTTTTTCATGTGGATCTTGACGCGGGAACTCTTGTCATGAACGGACCTGCAATTAAGGTCAATGTACCAAACTGCATTGCTTTTCACAGACTTTCCTGACAAATCATTCAACAATAGGAAGCGCGTTCTGCGAGCTTCCTATTGTCATAAGCGCACAAAAACTCCTTCTCGATCGATATAGATAACGGCGAAAGACCGCGTTTGGTCAGTTTTTGTAAAAGTTTTCCAGAGAGGCCATTCTGGAGGACATATTCAGCATCATTAAGTCCAGAATGGTAAGGGCGGTCATACATTCCATGACGACTACAGCTCTTGGAACGATGACGGGATCATGACGGCCTTTGATTTGTATGTCAATTTCTTCCCCGGCCTTGTTCACTGTCTGCTGAGGGCTGTAGATGGAGGGAGTGGGCTTTACCCAGGCTCTTACAAGGAGTGCGTCCCCATCGCTGATACCGCCGAGAACGCCGCCCGCATGATTGGTGGATTTGACAATTTTTCCCTCCCTCATCCGGAAGGGGTCATTGTTCTGGCTTCCTTTTCTGGAGGATGTCTGAATTCCATCGCCAATTTCCACGGCTTTTACTGCGCCAATGGACATAATTGCTTTGGCGAGGCAGGCATCCAGCTTTTCAAAAACCGGTTCCCCGATTCCTGCCGGAAGTCCCTCCACAAGGCATTCCATACAGCCTCCTGCGGAATCTGTGAGCCTCCGCGTCTCTTCCAGCCAGGTCAGAGCCTTTTGATCAGCCTCGTAGTCCGGCATTGCCGTTGCCGTATTTCGCGCAGCGATTCTGTCCAGACGGGAAAGGTCGGCTTCTACGGGACCTATGGAGCGCGTATAGGCAAAAAGGTTTATTCCCAGCTGATTCAATATTCTGCAGGCAATGGCTCCCGCCGCCACCCGCCCCGCAGTTTCCCTGCCGGAGGAACGGCCGCCGCCCCTGTAGTCCCGGAAACCGTACTTTTTGTCAAAGGTGTAATCTGCATGTCCAGGGCGATAATAGGAGGCAATTTCGCCGTAATCTCCGGAAATATGCGATGTATTTCTGATAATAAGAGAAATAGGAGTTCCGGTGGTGCGCCCGTCAAAAAGGCCGGAGAGAATTTCCACCTGATCGTCCTCCTTTCGGGGAGTGGAAATATTGGAGGATCCGGGCTTTCGCCTGTCAAGATAGGACTGAATATCTGCTTCGCAAAGGGAGAGTCCTGCGGGGCAGCCATCCACTACCGCACCGATCGCCCTTCCATGGGATTCTCCCCAGGTGGTTATTCTGAATATTGTTCCAAATGTTGAGCCTGCCATTTTTACCTCTCATTCCGAAGCGTTTTATGCCGGGGAGGACGCGCACAGAATGAAGGCTGTGTGCTGCGGCCAAAGAACTTACGACGCTTCTGTGCAAATTTCGGATTGCACTGTCCGAATCTTTTTGCATTTGTAATCCACATTATAGACAACGGCAGGGAAAAAGGCAACTTTTTTCAGAGAAAAAGGGTGCATATGGGAAAAAGATATGATATGATCATGATTGCATCGGAAGAATTCTGGGAGGAGCATTGGAATCATGTATAAGATTATAAAGCAGGAGGGAAGAGCCAAAAGAGCCCGTCTTAAAACAGTGCACGGCGTTATTGAGACGCCTGTATTTATGAATGTGGGAACAGCCGCCGCCATCAAGGGGGCTGTGTCCACACAGGATCTGGAGCAGATCAAAACCCAGGTTGAATTGTCTAATACCTATCATCTTCATGTACGTCCCGGAGACCGCATTATCAGACAGCTTGGAGGGCTCCATAAATTCATGTCATGGGACAAGCCGATTTTAACGGATTCAGGAGGGTTTCAGGTATTTTCCCTTGCAGGACTGCGCAAAATCAGGGAAGAGGGAGTTTATTTTCATTCTCACATAGATGGCCGGAAAATTTTCATGGGTCCCGAGGAAAGCATGCAGATACAGTCAAATCTGGCTTCTACAATCGCCATGGCCTTTGACGAATGTGCGCCCAGTAAGGCCGATAGAGGCTATGTGCAGGCATCTGCGGAGCGTACCGTCCGGTGGCTTGAGCGCTGCAGGGCGGAGATGATAAGACTCAATTCCCTCGAGGATACCATAAATCCCAGGCAGATGTTATTCGGCATCAACCAAGGAGCGGTTTATGCGGATATTAGGATTGAGCATGCAAAGCGTATCAGAGAGCTTGAATTGGATGGGTATGCGGTAGGCGGTCTGGCTGTGGGAGAGACTCATGAGGAAATGTATTATATTCTGGATGAGGTGGTGCCTTACCTTCCTGCGGATAAACCCACATATCTGATGGGGGTGGGAACCCCTGCCAATATTTTAGAGGGAGTGGAGCGGGGAGTGGATTTTTTTGACTGCGTGTATCCTACAAGGAACGGGCGCCATGGACATTTATATACAAATTACGGCAAAATCAATCTGTTCAATGCAAAATATGAGCTTGATCAGAGGCCCATTGAGGAAGGATGCGCCTGCCCGGCATGCACCAGGTATTCCAGGGCTTATATCAGACATCTGCTAAAGGCGAAAGAGATGCTGGGTATGCGGCTATGCGTCCTGCATAACCTTTATTTTTACAATACCATGATGGAGGAAATCCGAAACGCTTTGGAAGAGGATCGGTTTGCCTCCTATAAAAGGGAGAAGCTGGAAAGAATGACTCCTTCCCAGGATTAAATTTTTGAAAACTACTTGCCCATACGGGAAAATTTGTGTATGATAATTACCTGAAGTACTTTTAGAGGCGTGGAACGTCGGAATGGAGGAGCAATGGGAATTTTATTAACTGATGCGGAGGCGGCCGCTGCGGGAAGCACAGTGAGCTTTGTAGGCATGCTGCTCGTTTATGCGGTGCTGATCGGCGCGATGTATTTCTTTTTTATGAGACCTCAGAAGAAGGAACGGAAAAGACTTGCATCCATGCTGGCCTCACTGGAGACCGGAGACTGTGTGCTGACTACCTCAGGATTTTACGGAATTGTGATTGATATTACGGATGATACTGTGATCGTTGAGTTCGGCAACAATAAAAACTGCCGGATCCCCATGGAGAAATCGGCAATCAGCCGTGTAGAAAAGCCCGGTGAAAATTAGAAGTAAGTTTTCTGGATTGTAAGGCAGTGCCTCCGGGCATTGCCTTTTGTGCATACATGTGTTGAAATCACTGTTGAAATTTGACAATATATCAGTTATTATTAAATAAGCGGTCTTTCATACTGTACTACATGAAAGTTTTAAAACAATGGAGGAAATTATGGAATTACATATTACCTGCATTCCGGGCGATGGCATCGGTCCGGAAATTGTAAAGGAGGCCAGGAAGGTCCTGGAAAGAGCGGCAGATAAATATGGGCATAAAATGATTTTTAAGGACGTCCTGATGGGAGGGGCGTCCATCGATGCTCACGGCGTGCCTCTGACAAAGGAGACGGTGGCTGAGGCAAAAGCGGCGGATGCTGTGCTGATGGGCTCCATAGGAGGTGACGCGGCGACCTCTCCCTGGTACCGTCTGTCGCCTGAACTGAGGCCGGAGGCGGGACTGCTGGCTCTCAGAAAGTCATTGAAGCTTTTTGCCAATCTACGCCCGGCAGTTCTGTATGATGAACTGGCCGATGCCTGCCCATTAAGGGAGGAAATCAGCAGGGCTGGTTTCGACATGATTATTGTGAGAGAGCTGACAGGAGGACTTTATTTTGGAGAAAGGAAAACTTTTCAGGAAAACGGCGTCCGCAAAGCCATCGACACATTAACCTATGACGAAAATGAGATCAGAAGGATTGCGGTGAAGGGCTTTGATATTGCAAGAAAGCGCCGCAAAAAGGTAACCAGTGTGGATAAGGCCAATGTGCTGGACTCTTCCAGGCTTTGGAGAAGCGTGGTGGAGGAGGTGGCCAAGGGCTATCCGGATGTTACGCTGGAGCATATGCTGGTGGATAACTGCGCCATGCAGCTTGTTAAAAATCCGGCGCAGTTTGACGTAATTCTGACGGAAAACATGTTTGGGGATATTCTTTCCGATGAGGCCAGCATGGTGACGGGCTCCATCGGTATGCTGGCCAGCGCAAGCCTGAATGATACAAAATTCGGTCTTTATGAACCCAGCCATGGATCAGCTCCCGATATTGCAGGAATGGATATTGCAAATCCCATTGCCACAGTTCTGAGCGCGGCTATGATGCTCAGGTACAGCTTCGACCTGGACAGAGAAGCGCAAGCAATTGAAAAAGCAGTAAAACTAACGCTTTCTGAAGGCTATCGTACCGCGGATATCATGTCCGAGGGAATGACAAAGGTAGGTTGCAGCCGGATGGGGGATTTGCTGGCAGAACACATAGTATGATGTTGCAAATAAATGTCCGCTAATGCGGACAAGAGAGGTATAAAAATGAGAAGTGATTCCGTAAAGACAGGCGCCGCACAGGCGCCGCACAGAAGCTTGTTTAATGCGCTGGGCTACACGGAGGAAGAGCGCAGGAGACCGATGATCGGCATTGTGAATTCTTACAATGAGATTGTGCCCGGGCATATGAATTTGGATAAAATTGTGGAGGCCGTAAAAATCGGCGTGGCAATGGCAGGAGGAATGCCTGTTGTATTTCCTGCCATTGCGGTGTGCGATGGAATTTCTATGGGGCATGTGGGAATGAAATATTCTCTGGTGACCAGAGATCTGATTGCGGACAGTACGGAATGCATGGCTATGGCTCACGGCTTTGATGGACTTGTCTGCGTTCCGAACTGTGATAAAAATGTGCCCGGGCTTTTAATGGCTGCCGCAAGATTGAATATTCCCACAATCTTCATTTCAGGAGGCCCCATGCTGGCAGGACGTGTCCACGGCCGGAAGAGAAGTCTCTCTTCCATGTTTGAGGCAGTGGGAAGTGTAGCCGCCGGAACAATGACAATGGAGGAGCTCTCTGAATTTGAGGAAAAGGTTTGCCCTACCTGCGGCTCCTGCTCCGGAATGTACACAGCCAATTCCATGAACTGTCTGACTGAGGCTATCGGCATGGGCCTGAAGGGAAACGGAACAATTCCAGCCGTCTATTCCGAGCGTATCCGCTTGGCAAAGCATGCAGGAATGAAAATAATGGAGCTGGTGGAAAAGAATATCAAACCAAGAGACATTATGACTGAGAAGGCATTTTTGAATGCCTTGACGGTGGATATGGCCCTTGGCTGCTCCACAAATTCCATGCTTCATCTGCCGGCCATCGCCAGAGAAGCAGGTGTGGATTTGAATCTGGAAATCGCAAACGAGCTGTCCGCAAAGACTCCGAATCTCTGTCATTTGGCGCCGGCAGGTCCTACCTATATTGAGGACCTGAATGAGGCCGGGGGCGTTTACGCAGTGATGAACGAGCTTGCCCAAAAAGAACTGCTATATCTTGACTGCATGACGGTGACAGGAAGCGCCATAGGTGAAAATATAAAAGGGTGCGTCAATAAGAATCCTGAGGTGATCCGTCCCATCCACCGCCCTTATTCAGAAACTGGAGGCATTGCCATTCTGAAAGGAAATCTGGCTCCTGACAGCGGCGTAGTGAAACGATCCGCAGTGGCTCCGGAAATGCTGGTGCATCAGGGACCGGCCAGGGTATTTGACTGTGAGGAGGATGCTATCGAGGCCATTAAGTCAGGAAAAATCAAAGCAGGTGATGTGGTGGTTATCCGCTACGAGGGACCCAAGGGTGGTCCTGGAATGAGAGAGATGCTTAATCCCACCTCTGCCATTGCAGGAATGGGACTTGGATCCAGCGTGGCGTTGATTACAGATGGACGTTTTTCCGGCGCATCCAGGGGGGCATCCATAGGACATGTATCTCCTGAGGCAGCTGTGGGCGGACCGATTGCATTGGTGGAGGAAGGGGATATTATCAGCATCAATATTCCTGAGAATAAGCTTGATGTATTGGTATCGGAGGAGGAGCTTGCCGAAAGAAGAAAGAACTGGCGCCCCAGAGAGCCGAAGATCACAACGGGATATCTTTCCAGATACAGGGAGCTTGTGACCAGCGGCAACCAAGGAGCCGTGCTGGAAGCGCCATCTAAAAAGGAAACGGCGCATTGATGAAACTCAGGGAGGATTTGGATAAATGCAGTTGAACGGTTCGGAAATTGTGATAGAATGCCTGAAGGAGCAGGGGGTGGATACGGTTTTCGGTTATCCCGGCGGCTCCATTCTGAATATTTATGACGCGCTGTATAAGCACAGCAGTGAGATCAGACATATTCTGACCTCGCATGAACAGGGAGCGGCACATGCTGCTGACGGTTATGCCAGAGCCACGGGAAAGGTGGGGGTGTGTCTTGCCACCAGCGGTCCGGGAGCCACCAATCTGGTGACGGGAATTGCCACAGCTTACATGGACTCTGTGCCCATGGTGGCAATTACCGCAAACGTCACTCTTCCCATGCTTGGGAAGGATAGCTTCCAGGAGGTGGATATTGCAGGAGTCACAATGCCTATTACCAAGCATGGGTTTATCGTAAAAAATGTGGAAATTCTTGCGGACACCATACGGAAGGCTTTTGCTCTGGCAAGAAGCGGGCGGCCCGGGCCGGTGCTGGTGGACATCACTAAGGATGTAACGGCGGCGGTTTGTGAATTTACTCCTGAAAAAACTAAGGCTTTGAAACCTGCAGACTCCTGTGGCGAGGAGGATATGGACAGGGTTGTGGAATATATCAAAAAGGCAGAGAAGCCCTATATATATCTGGGAGGAGGGGCTATCATATCGGGAGCTCACAGAGAGGTGGCAGAGTTTGCGGAGCTGATTGATGCGCCGGTCTGCGACACACTGATGGCCAAAGGAGCTTTTGATGGAAGAAGCCCGCGCTATACGGGAATGATCGGCATGCACGGCACCAAGACATCCAATCTGGGGGTAAGTCAGTGTGACCTTCTGATTGCCCTTGGAGCCAGATTTTCAGATCGGGTGGTGGGGAATCCGAAAAAATTTGCAGAGAACGCTAATATTATTCAGATTGATATTGATCCGGCGGAGATCAACAAAAACGTCCGCGTAAACGCATGCCTGATAGGTGATCTGAAACAGGTGCTGTCCTCACTGAATCAAAGACTTGAAAAACAGGATCATACGGCATGGATGAACACCATTCGTGATATGAAGGAAATTTATCCCTTAAAATATGATAAGAAAAATCTGTCCTGTCCCTATGTGGTGGAGGAAATTGACAGAATCACGGAAGGAGATGCCATTATTACCACAGACGTGGGACAGCACCAGATGTGGGCTGCTCAGTATTATAAGTTTACAAGACCAAGAACCTTTCTGTCCTCAGGCGGCCTGGGAACCATGGGATATGGCTTAGGAGCCTGTATCGGCGCCCAGGTGGGTCAGCCTGATAAAATCTGTATTAATATCGCGGGGGATGGATGCTTCAGAATGAATCTGAATGAGCTTGCCACTGCAAGCAGATACAATATTCCCATTATCCAGGTGGTAATCAATAATCATGTGCTGGGCATGGTCCGCCAGTGGCAGACTCTGTTCTACGGAAAACGTTATTCTCAGACTGTTTTGAACGATAAGGTGGATTTCTGCAGGGTTGCTGAAGGACTGGGATGCGCCGCCATGCGCGTGACAAAAAAGGAAGAATTTGCACCCGCTCTGGAGAAGGCGATTGCCATGAAGGCTCCGGCTCTTATTGAGTGCATGATTCCTGAGGATGACAAGGTATTTCCTATGGTTCCGGCGGGAGCTCCCATAAATGAGGTATTTGACGGAGATGATTTGAAAAGGCAGTCTTAAATGAAATGAAACGAAGGATAAAGGCTTTTCTTTTATTTGTGCTGATATTGTCGGCTTTTGCCCTTACAGGATATTTGACCCTGGCCTTTTATTACAGGGAAAGCTTTGTGCTGAATACCTGGATAAACGGTGTTTACTGTACGGGAAAATCAGTGGAAGAGGTGAATTCGGAGCTTCTGTCTCTCACGGAAGCTCCGATTATTGCAGTTATAGATAAGGATGGAAAAACTTATTTTCTGGATCTTGGGAAGGCGGGATTTTCCATGGATTACAGGGAATCTTTGGAGGAATGTCTGGAGGATCAGAATCCGTATCTTTGGGTGGATAATATTGCTGCGGACGCCAGCCATAGGCTGACGCCGGCAGTTGCTTTTGATGAAGGAAAGCTGAGAAAGCTCTGGCAGGAAACCGATCTTGTAAAACAGGCTGAGAATAGGGAAGAGACCTTGGAGCTTTGCCTTACGGAAAAAGGCTATGCTTTGTATGACGGGCTGAGCGACAGACTGGATATACAGAAGGCATATGATATGCTGCTTTTAGCCATTCGAAATGGAGAGAATCAGGTTGTTCTTACTCAGGAGGAGTGTTATTATGACAGCTCGCCCACCGATGAACAGAAACAGCTTTTAGAGCTGTGGAAAAAAATAGAGGCGTTTCAGAACAGCGGTATTGTCTATGACATGGGGGATGAAAGAGTGCCTGTGGATGCCGCGGATGCCGCGGGATTTTTGAAAACTCAGGAGGGATTGCCCATGCTGGATCCATCGGGAGAGCTGATTGTTGAGAAAGAAAAGGTGGAGGCTTTCATAAAGAGGCTTGCGGAGGAATATGATACTTATGGCAAGGAGAGAAGTTTTCTGAGCGCCAGGGGAGAATGGCTGACCATTGAAGGAGGAACCTACGGTACAGAGATTGATCAAAAAGCAGAGGTGGCTTATCTTATGGAAGGTATGCTGTCCGGAAAAAAGGAGCTTCATGTGCCGGAATATAAAAGGCAGGGAATGCACCGGGGAAAAGACGATATTGGGGATACCTATATTGAGATCGATATGACGGGGCAGAAAATGTATTATTTTGAAGCTGGCGAGCTGCTTCTGGAGACGGAGGTGGTTACCGGAAATATGAGCAGAGGCTGGGGAACCCCCGGCGGTACATATTATGTGTATAACAAGCAGAAAAACAGGATTCTAAGAGGAGAAGGCTACGCTTCGCCGGTAAAATATTGGATGCCTGTAAACGGAGGAATCGGAATACATGATGCCGACTGGCGGAAAGAGTTCGGGGGTGAAATTTATAAAAAAAGCGGATCCCATGGCTGCATCAACACACCGCCGGAAAAAATGGCGGAGCTGTATGATATGGTGGAAACGGGAACTCCGGTTGTAATGTATTATTAAAAACCGGAAAATGCGGCTCTGAGTCGGGAAAGATTTGAAAATATTTTAACAATGCAGTTGACTAAAGTGTAAGGAGAGATTATTCTATATAAATGAGAGGAATTTTGAAAGCTCCTTTCAAATATAGAAAGGGTATAAACATAAATGAGGAGGATTTTCACAAATGGCGAGAGTATATAATTTTTCGGCAGGCCCTGCGGTGCTTCCCGAGGAGGTTCTCAGAGAAGCAGCCGATGAAATGCTGGATTACAGAGGAACAGGTATGTCCGTAATGGAGATGAGCCATCGCTCCAAGGCATTTGAAGCCATTATCAATGAGGCGGAAGCCGATCTGAGAGAGCTCATGAGGATTCCAAACAACTACAAGGTGCTCTTTCTTCAGGGCGGCGCAAGCCAGCAGTTTGCCATGATTCCCATGAATCTGATGAAAAACAGGGTAGCGGACTATATCGTTACGGGTCAGTGGGCGAAGAAAGCATATCAGGAAGCCTGCATTTACGGCAAAGCGAACAAAATTGCCTCCTCAGAGGATAAAACTTTTTCTTACATACCGGATTGTTCGAATCTGTCCATCAGTGATGACGCAGATTACGTTTATATCTGTGAAAACAATACCATATACGGGACCAAATTCAAGACGCTGCCCAATACGAAGGGAAAGCCTTTGGTAGCAGATGTGTCAAGCTGCTTTTTGTCGGAGCCTGTAGACGTGACAAAGTACGGTCTGATTTACGGAGGAGTTCAGAAAAACATCGGACCGGCCGGCGTTGTGATCGTTATTATCAGAGAAGACCTGATTACGGAGGATGTGCTCCCTGCAACACCCACCATGCTTCGTTATAAAGTGCATGCCGATAACCATTCTCTGTATAATACGCCCCCCGCCTATGGAATCTACATCTGCGGCAAGGTATTCAAATGGCTGAAGAAGAGAGGCGGCCTTGAGGCAATGAAGGAATATAATGTGAAGAAGGCGAAAATCCTTTATGATTTTCTGGATCAGAGCAGTATGTTCATGGGAACCGTGCGCAAGGAGGACCGCTCTTTGATGAATGTTCCTTTTGTGACCGGAAGCGCTGAGCTTGACGCAAGGTTTATAAAAGAGGCGAAGGAAGCAGGCTTTGAAAATCTGAAGGGGCACAGAACCGTGGGAGGAATGCGCGCCAGCATTTATAACGCCATGCCCATTGAGGGAGTCTCCAGGCTGGTGGAGTTTATGAAAAAATTTGAAGAGGAAAACGCAAAGGAGAACTGAGATGTTTCATATAAATTGTTTGAATCCCATTTCTCAGGTGGGACTGCAAAATTTAACGGAGAATTACCAAATCTGCGACGATATGACGCAGGCAGAAGGAATTTTAGTCAGAAGCGCATCCATGCACGATATGGAGCTGCCGGCCGGGCTGCTGGCGGTTGCCAGAGCTGGGGCAGGGGTCAATAATATTCCCCTTGAAAAATGCGCTGAGCAGGGTATTGTGGTATTTAATACACCCGGAGCCAATGCAAACGGTGTGAAAGAGCTTGTGATTGCAGGAATGCTTTTGGCAGCCAGAGACGTTTTAGGCGGAGCAGAATGGGTGAAATCCGCCGCCGGTGACGAGAATATTGCCAAGCTGGCTGAAAAGGAAAAGAAAAATTTTGCGGGAACGGAAATTCTCGGCAAAAGGCTTGGAGTGATCGGCCTGGGAGCCATTGGCGTAAAGGTTGCGAACGCAGCCATTCACCTTGGCATGGAGGTATATGGGTATGATCCCTATGTGTCTGTGAACGCTGCCTGGAACCTGAGCCGCGAGGTGAAGCATGTGCTGAATGTGGATGACATTTATGCACAGTGCGATTATATTACGATTCATGTGCCCCTTCTGGACGCCACAAAGGGAATGATCAGCCCGGAGGCCATTGGAAAAATGAAAAAGGGCGTTGTAATCCTAAACTTTGCGAGAGATCTGCTTGCAGACGAAAGAGCTATTCTGGAGGGGATTGAAAGCGGCAGAATACACAGATATGTTACAGATTTCCCCAACACCGTGACAGCAGGCAAGAAGGGATGCATCGTGATTCCTCATCTTGGAGCGAGTACGGAGGAATCCGAGGATAATTGCGCAAAAATGGCTGTGGAAGAGCTTATGGACTACTTGGAAAACGGAAACATTCATAACAGCGTCAACTACCCTTCCTGCGACATGGGCGTATGCTCCAAGGCGGGCAGAGTCGCCATTTTTCACAGGAATACCGCAAATATGATTACCAAGTTTGCGGCGGCTTTCGGTGATAAGGGTGTGAACATAAGCGATATGATCAATAAATCTCGGGGAGAGGTGGCTTATACCATGCTGGATGTGGAAGAAGCTCCCTCTCAGGAAATTGTGTCCGCTCTGGAAAGCCTGGATGGGGTCTTCAGAGTAAGAATTGTTAAAGGTTGATGAAGAAGGCTGAAAAATGACGTATATGTACGGAAGAGATTCGCTTTCAGGAAACAGGCCGTGAATACATTTATCAGAGATGTTGTTCACGGCCTGTTTTGCCGACGAGCTACCGGTACAGGAGGGGAAATTCATTCCCATCGTTCAAATCTCCAAGTTTCTCTCGGAGCTTCTGATCCGAAAGACAGGATGCTTCACTCTGAATATCCATATACAGAATGAAAAAATCCTCCAGACTCATGTCCATCTCGGCAGCGATGGTCTCCATAATGGGACGGAGTTTGTCAAGCTGAACGGAAACCTGTACTTTCTGCGGGTCAATATCGCCCATGACTTCCTCCGCATACGCATTGATTCTTTCAAGTATCTTTCTATTTTCGTCCGTCATTTTTTCCTCCATTCCGAAATCTCACTTCTGTGGGCGGCAGTCTGCAGCATAGCATCGCCGCCGACTGTCTGAAAACATTTTAACACCGGATGCTTGTTATGTATAGCTTTATTTGATAAAATGAATGCAAAGCATGGGCAATGGAAAATATGCTTTGAAAACTTTCCGTTGTTATGAATAATAGAAGGAAAAGAGGTTCATAAATATGGCAGACATAAGACCCTTTCGAGCGTACCGCCCCAGGAAAGGCCTGGAACAGATCATAGCGGCTCTGCCCTATGACGTATACAGCAGGGAGGAGGCATGTAGGGCGGTGGAGGAAAATCCGGCCTCTTTTCTTGCCATCGACAGGCCGGAGACAGGATTTGGCGCTGAGGTGGATACCTATGACAAAAGAGTTTATGAAAGAGCCAGAGACCTGCTGAAGGAACAGATCGGACAGGGAAGGTTTGTACAGGAGGAAGTCCCTTGCTATTATCTTTATGAGCAGGTTATGAACGGCATGGCTCAGACGGGAATTGTAGCCTGCGCTTCCATAGACGACTATTGCGCGAATGTGATAAAAAAGCATGAAAATACAAGAGAGGATAAGGAAAGGGATCGCATTTGTCATGTGGATGCCTGCAATATGCAGACGGGTCCCATTTTTCTGGCGTACAGGGCGGACCGCACCCTGAGAACCATAACAGATTGCGTGAAGAAGGCCCCGCCGGTATACGACTTTAATGCGGAAGACGGTGTGACCCATAGGGTCTGGGTAATTTCGGAGCCGGAAAAAATCAAAAGGATACAGGAAGCCTTTCGGGAAATTCCCGGCCTGTATATTGCGGATGGACATCACAGATGCGCCTCCGCCGTCAAGGTGGGGCTGATGAGAAGGCAGGAGCACCCAAGCTATACGGGAGAGGAAGAATACAACTATTTTCTCGCCGTGCTTTTTCCGGATGATGAGCTGCATATTTTGGATTATAATCGGGTGGTGAAGGATCTGAACGGGCTTACCCCGGGAGAATTTCTGAAAAAACTGGAGGGAGGCTTTCGAGTGACCAGGGAGGGGAAGGTTCCTTACCGTCCTAAAGAAAAAGGAAGCTTTGGGATGTACCTGGAGGGAGAGTGGTATGCCCTTAAGGCAGAGGATTCTGTGAAAAGCAATGATGCGGTGGAGGGGCTGGACGTATCCATACTGCAAAATCATGTGTTGGCTCCCATTTTGGGCATTCTGGATCCGAAGACAGACAAACGGATTGATTTTGTGGGAGGCATAAGAGGGCTTGAAGAGCTGGAAAGAAGGGTACATACGGATATGAAGGCGGCCTTTTCCCTTTACCCCACCTCGATTGCGGAGCTTTTTGCAGTAGCTGACGCAGGAAGGCTTATGCCGCCCAAGTCCACCTGGTTTGAGCCCAAGTTAAGAAGCGGACTGTTCTTGCACGACCTTGAAATTCAATAAGGAAAGGAATGCTCATATGACGAACAAATTATACAAATTAATGAATTGGCCTAAAATTGAGGAGATTATTTACTCCGAATGTGATAATCCTCATGCGATTTTAGGTCCCCACAGGGCCGGAGGACAGACTCTTGTACAGGCATATTTTCCCGGAGCGAAGGAAGTATTTCTGCAGCTCGATGGGAACATGGCTGCTGACAGGAAAGAGATAGAGGGTTATGACATTGCCATGGAAATGGCTGATCAAGACGGTTATTTTGCGGTTCTTCTGGCGGAAAAGCAGCTGGGGACATACACCTACCTTGTGAATTATGAAAACGGAGAAAGCGTGGTCCGAAGGGATCCGTACCGCCACAGCCCGCTGATTACCAAAAGCGATACGGATAAATTCAGCAACGGCATTCATTATACCATTTATGAGAAGCTGGGAGCACACCCCATGGAGCTTGACGGTGATAAGGGAGTCTATTTTGCGGTGTGGGCGCCCAACGCCCTGCGCATCAGCGTTGTCGGAGATTTTAATCATTGGGATGGGCGTGTGCATCAGATGAGAAGACTCTGGGACTCCGGTATATTTGAGCTGTTTGTGCCGGATGCCGCTGTTGGGGATAATTATAAATTTGAAATGAAACTCAAGGGAGGTCTTACCTACCTGAAGGCGGATCCCTATGGGAATGCGGCTCAAAAAAGACCTGAAACGGCTTCTGTGATCGCTGATTTAAGCGGCTTTATCTGGGAGGATGAGCAGTTTTTGAAAAACAGGAACCGCTTCCAGACAGGAAATGTTCCTATGAGCGTTTATGAGATGTACCTGGGCTCCTTCGTGGAGCCGGAGGAGGGAGAGGATTATGCAAATTACAGGCAGATTGCGCCCAGGGTCATTGAATATGTAAAGAAAATGGGATATACCCATGTGGAGCTAATGCCAGTGATGGAACATCCCTTTGACGGCTCCTGGGGCTATCAGGTAATCGGCTATTATGCGCCCACGGCAAGGTACGGAAGTCCTGAGGATTTCATGTATTTTATCAATGAGCTGCATAAGGCCGGAATCGGAGTGATTCTTGACTGGGTTCCCGCTCATTTTCCCAGAGATACTTACGGCTTATCCAACTTTGATGGTACCTGTCTTTATGAGCACAGGGACCCCAGACAGGGCTTTCATCCCCACTGGGGTACCCTGATCTATAATTACGGCAGACCTCAGGTGTCCAATTACCTGATTGCCAATGCGCTTTTCTGGGTGGAAAAATATCATGCGGACGCGATTCGTATGGATGCGGTGGCTAGTATGCTTTATCTGGACTACGGCAAAAATGATGGCGAATGGGTTGCTAATATGTACGGCGGCAAGGAAAACCTGGAGGCCATTGAATTCATGAAGCATTTGAATTCCATTATGAAGAAAAGAAATCCCGGCGTTTTGTCTATAGCGGAAGAGAGTACTGCCTTTCCCATGATTACAGGCTCTTTGGAGGAAGGGGGACTTGGGTTTGATCTGAAGTGGAATATGGGCTTTATGAATGATTATATCAATTATATCAAAAATGACCCTTATTTCAGAAGCTATCATCACGGTGAGCTGACCTTCAGCATGATTTATGCCTACAGTGAAAGGTTCATGCTGGTATTTTCCCATGACGAGGTGGTTCATGGAAAAGCCACCATGCTGGGCAAAATGCCAGGAGAGAAGCAGGAAAAATTTGCAAATCTGCGTCTTACTTACTCTTATATGATGACGCATCCCGGGAAAAAGCTTTTGTTTATGGGACAGGATATTGGAGAATATGATGAGTGGAACGAGAATAGGCGCGTAGAGTGGGAGCTTATGAAGGTTCCTGAACATAAGGGCATTGCGGAGCTGATGAGAGATCTGAACCATTTATACCGTACAAGAAAGGAGCTGTACGAGCTGGACGACGATCCGGCGGGATTTGAGTGGATCAATAATATTTCCGCAAAAGAAAGCTACCTGACTTATTTGAGGAAAGGTTCCGGGCAGGAGGATATACTTCTGGTTGCAGCCAACTTTTCCGGGACCTCCCAGGAGATCACTACAGGAGTGCCCTACGAAGGGAAATATAAGGAGATTTTCAATTCGGATCATCTGAAGTACGGAGGAAGCGGTATGGTAAACAGCCGAGTGAAGAAGGCTTCGGATACGTCTTGGGATGACAGGCATCAGTCTATCACTGTAAAACTTGCGCCTCTTTCGGTAAGCATTCTGGAGTTTATCCCTTACACGGAGGAGGAGCTTGAAAAGGTAATTGAGCAGAGAATCCGTAAGAACACACCTGTTAAAAAGAAGACGAATCCGGAAAAGAAATAAGCATCGTTATAGAGGAACGTATAAAGGAGAATGGAGATGGATATTCGCGAAGCGGTGACCAAAGGGGAAGAGCTGGTTATGAATGCGTTAGAGACGCTGCCGGAGAAAGCGCTGAATCTGGGAATTCGCATCGTGCTGGCAGTATTGTTTTTCCTGGTGGGAGTGCAGGTGATCAAGCTGCTGCGCAAAATAGTAAAAAAATCCATGGAGAGAGCCGGAGCGGAAGTGGGAGCCATCCAATTTATAGATTCTTTTCTGAGAGCTGCTCTGTATGTGATTCTGACCTTTGTGCTGGCGGCCTCCTTTGGGGTGGACGCGGCCAGCATTGTGGCACTTCTGGGGTCGGCGGGCGTGGCCATTGGACTTGCCATTCAGGGAAGTCTCTCTAATCTTGCCGGCGGTGTGCTCATCCTGATGCTCAAGCCCTTTAAGGTGGGGGACTATATCTGTGAAAATACGGATAAGCAGGAGGGAACCGTGGCGGAAATTCAGATATTTTACACCAAGCTGGTGACAGGAGACAACAGGGTGATTGTGCTGCCCAACGGAACCCTTGCCAATAACAGTATTGTAAATATGACTGCCGCAAATTGCCGCCGCATGGATATATTAATCGGAATCTCTTATGATTCTGATATTAGGAAGGCAAAGAGGGCCTTAATGGAAGTCCTGGAGAAGGATGGCTCTGTGCTGAAAGATAAGGATATGTGCGTATACGTGTCGGAGCTGGGCCCATCGGCCATCAACTTGGGCGTAAGATGCTTTTTCAAAAACGAAGATTTCTGGGAAGGAAAATGGCGTGTTACCGAAAACTGCAAATATGCGCTGGATCAGGCCGGTATTGAAATTCCCTATAATCAGCTGGATGTACACCTGAAGACGTCTCACTAATTTCCCGATTATAAATAAATTTGGCCGTATGGAAATTTCATAGTTGAATTTTGCACGGGCTGATGTTATATTATCAATGTATTTGTGCAGAGTCTTCTGCTTTATACAGGACAAAAGACAGCTATGGCCTTAGGGCGAAGATTGACGAACTGTCACAATTAAGAGGTCATGGAATGAAAAGAAGGAGGAAGGATTATGAAAAAAGTGTTAGCGCTTGCGCTTTCGGCAGTTATGGCTTTTTCTCTTGCTGCCTGCGGCAGTGAAGCGCCTGCGGAAAGCGGCGGGGAAGAGGGACTGAAGATTGCCATTGTTTCCAGCCCCTCGGGAGTTGACGATGGTTCCTTTAATCAGGACAATTATAACGGCGTTCTAAAATTTATTGAAGAGAATCCCACCGCCACCGTAACTCCCATAAGAGAGGAGTCCGGAGACAGCGCAGCGGCTGTTCAGGCAGTAGCGGATGTGGTGGCGGATTATGATGTGATTGTCTGCTGCGGCTATCAGTTTGCGGGAATCGGCGACCTGGCCCAGGAGAATCCCGACACAAAGTTTATTCTGATTGATTCCTGGCCCACCGTAGGCGGTACGGAGGTTACTGAGGATCAGGTGATCGACAATGTGTATGCGGCATATTATGCCGAGCAGGAGAGCGGATTTTATGCAGGTATGGCGGCGGCCCTTTCCACCGTCACAGGCAAGGTGGCAGTGGTTAATGGAATTGCTTATCCCTCCAATGTGAATTATCAGTATGGCTTTGAGTGCGGAGTAAAATATGCAAACGAAACAGAGGGACTGAATGTGGAGGTAGTAGAGCTTCCCTCCTATGCGGGCACTGATGTGACCGGAGCTAACGTAGGAGGCAACTATGTAGGTAATTTCTCCGACGAGGCTACAGGAAAGGTGCTTGGAAATGCTCTTATTGCAGAGGGCGTTGACATTCTCTTTGTAGCTGCAGGCGCTTCCGGCAACGGAGTGTTTACCGCTGCTAAGGAGGCAGAAGGCGTTATGGTGATTGGCTGTGACGTGGATCAGTATGATGATGGCGCAAACGGCGACAGCAATGTTGTGCTGACCAGCGGCCTGAAGGTAATGCATGATACGGTTTACAACGCGCTGAACACCGTAAAGGATGGTTCCTTTGCAGGCGCAAATGTAAGACTTACTGCAGCTGAAGACGCTACAGGATATGTAAGTGAAGAAGGCAGGAACCAGCTGAGCGCTGAAGCGATTGAAAAAATCGATGCGGCTCAGGCTCTGTTAAAGGCAGGGGATATTGTTCCCGCTTCAAGCATTAATGGCATTACGCCTGAGACCTTTACCTGGTAGTGAGATACCCTGGGCATGACGTTGGTTGTCATGTGCTGAAAGGACGAAGGTCCGCTGCATAAGCCGTTGTGTGACGAAAATACGCCTTGAACCGGCCGGTATGAGCCGCTTCAGGGCGTATTTTAATGGGTTCCTAAATATGATAAAATCTGTTATACTATGAGAAAAAGAAGGCTGCTTGGCGGCGGATGGGAGAAAACATGGCCGAATATATTGTGGAAATGAAACATATTACCAAACGTTTTCCTGGAATCACAGCCAATGACGATGTGACGATTCAGATCAAAAAGGGTGAGATATTTGCCCTCCTGGGGGAAAACGGAGCAGGGAAATCAACCCTTATGAGTATGCTTTTCGGTATGTATGAGCCGGATGAGGGAGAAATATTCATTCGGGGGGAGAAGGTAAAGCTGGAATCCCCAAATCACGCTACGAGACTGAATATCGGCATGGTACATCAGCATTTCAAGCTTATATCCAATTATACCATTGCAGAGAATATTGTGATGGGTATGGAACCGGTGAAAAAGATTCTGGGCTGTGTTCCGGTGGTGGATATGAAGACGGCCAACAGAGAGATCAAGGAGCTCTCGGAAAAATATGGTTTGGCAGTGAATCCTACAGATGTGATCGAGAATCTGAATGTCTCCACCCAGCAGAGGGTAGAGATTCTGAAAATGCTTTACAGACAGGCTGAAATTCTTATTTTCGATGAGCCAACGGCAGTGCTGACTCCGCAGGAAATTGAATTTCTGCTGGATATTATCAAAGGACTCAGAGAAAACGGGAAGACAATTATTCTGATTACCCATAAGCTGGAAGAGATAAAAAAAATTGCGGACCGTTGTGCCATTTTAAACAGAGGAAAGCTGATAGACATACTGGATGTGGCGTCAACCTCCACTAAGACCATGGCCAATCTTATGGTGGGCAGAGAGGTGAGTTTTGAGACTCAGAAGAAGCCGGCGAAGTCGGGAGAGGTGGTGCTTGACGTCCGGGGCCTTAACGTATTCAATAAACAGGAATTCCAGGTGGTAAGGGATGTTTCCTTTCAGGTTCGCGGGGGCGAAATACTGGCCATAGCCGGAGTGGCGGGCAATGGACAGGTGGAGATTGCGGACGCTATTGCGGGATTGATTCCTGTTCGGTCCGGTTCCATACGCTTAAAGGACAGAGATATTACAAACCTTTCTATCCGGGAAAGGACGCAGGAGGGGATCTCCTATATTCCCGAGGACAGGCAAAATTACGGACTGGTAATGGATTTTACCCTGTCGGAAAACCTTGCGCTGAAGGATTATTATAAAGAGCCTTTTTGCAGAAACGGTGTGCTGAATCAAAAGATTTTTCAGGAAAACAGTCAGAAGCTCATAGAAAAGTATGATATTCGGAGCGGACAGGGCGAAAAGACCATTGTTCGTTCCATGAGCGGCGGGAACCAGCAGAAAGCCATTATTGCAAGGGAGATCGAGCTGGGCTCTTCGCTGATGATCTTTGTGCAGCCCACAAGGGGTCTGGATATTGGCGCGATTGAAAATATTCACAGGCAGATGATTGGAGAAAGGGACAAGGGCAAGGCGATTCTGCTGATTTCTCTGGAGCTGGATGAAATAATGAACTGCGCCGATACCATCGCAGTGATTTATAACGGGAGCCTTCAGAAGATTGCTCCTGCGGACACACTGACGGCCAACGAGGTGGGCGAGTTTATGATGGGAGTTCGGCATAAAAATCATAAGCAAAAAAATGGAGGTATGGCATAGATGAAGGAGATTAAAAAAATATGGCCATCCGTTAAAATTCCCCTTTTCGCTATTTTGTGCAGTTTGCTTGCAGGCGGTGTCATTATTGCACTCACCGGAAGCAATCCTTTTCGGGCATACTATTCTCTGCTGCAGGGCTGCGGGCTGGCGCCCAAGTCCTCCTATGCCGGATATAAGAGCATGCTGACAGACTTTTTCAGTTATGTGAATTATTTTACTCCCATGATTTTTGCGGCTTTGGCCGTGGCCGTAGCGCTGCGGGCGGGACTTTTCAATATTGGCGTATCCGGACAGATGCTTGCGGCAGGATTTACCGCTTCAGTGCTTGTGGGCTACAGCGGATTGGGAGCCGTTCTGGCTAAGCCCCTGGTGCTTTTGGTGGGCGTTGTGGTGGGCGGCCTTGCGGGGGCGCTGATCGGATTTTTGAAATATCGATTCAATATTAATGAGGTGGTATCCTCCATTATGCTGAACTATATTTTCCAGTATGTCATCAGCTTCTTTATCAACACTTATTTTGTGGATCCTGTTTCCAGACAGTCGAGAGAGGTTTCGGACGCTTCCAGGCTAACGCTGATGGACACGCCCGTAGGAAATTTAAAAATGGACATTCCCCTGGGTGTCCTGATTGCGCTGGTTGCTGTGTTTCTCGTATGGTTTCTCTTGGAAAAGACAAAGCTGGGATATGAGCTCAAGGCTGTGGGCTGTTCCAGAAGTGCGGCAAAATATGCCGGAATACAGGTTGGGAAAAGCATGACGCTGTCCATGACTATTTCCGGGGCCCTGGCGGGTCTTGCCGGCGTTACCTACTATTTGGGTTATGTAGGCTCCATTCAGCCTAAAGTGCTGATCAGCACAGGATTTGACGCCATTGCGGTATCTCTTTTGGGAAATAACCATCCTGTGGGAATAATATTCTCAACAATGCTCATCACTCTCATCGGAAAGGGCAGCACCTATATGAAGTCCGCATCCGGAGTGGACACGGAGATTGCATCCGTGATTACGGGAATCATACTTTTGTTCAGCGCCTGCAGCGCATACATAAAATGGAGAATGGCGCGCAGAAAGGAGGGTAAAAAATGAGTGTTGTCATAATTGACGGGCTGTCCTTCGCCCTTCCGCTTTTTATTATGGCCATTGGAGGAATTTACTGCGAAAAGTCCGGCGTTACAATGCTTGCCGTGGAGGGACTTCAGGGCTTTGGCGCCTTTGTCGGCGCTTTTGTGGCGGTGCTTGTTGCCGGAAGCTTCGATGGGAATTCTCCCATTCCTTTTTATATCGCTATGTTTTTTGCCGTGGCAGGAGGAGGATTGTTTGCCCTGATCCATGCCCTTCTATGCCTGAAATTCAAAGCGAACCAGGTAATCAGCGGAGTGGTTGTGAATATTCTTGCCATGGCTCTCACCGCTTATCTTACAAAGCTTTTCAACAGAATTTTCTTTGGAGCAGCCTCGGACAAATTTGTACTGACGGTATCATCACGTATTACTGTTCCGGTTCTCAGCGACATTCCTGTTTTGGGAGCGGTGTTTACCAATATTTATCCATTTGAAATTGTGATAGTGGCGGCAGCCTTCCTCTCATGGTTCGTCATGTATAAGACAAGATTCGGAATGCATCTTAGAGCCTGTGGAGATAATCCTCATGCTGTGGATGCGGCGGGGAGAAGCGTTGGAAAAATCCGTCTGGCAGCCATTGTAATCTGCGGAGCTCTCTCGGGTTTGGGAGGCATCTGCTTTGCCTATTCTATTTCTGCTAATTTTTCCTCAAATATTTATGTGGGATATGGTTATCTGGCTATTGCAGCCCTGATTTTCGGGAATTGGAGAATACTTCCTACGCTGGCGGCCTGCCTTTTGTTCGGATTTGCCCGTTCAGGAGGATACAGGTTGGTTCAGGTGCTTCAGATGCCCAGCAGCTTTCAGGATCTGGTAATGACATTGCCTTATGTGCTTACGCTGCTCCTCCTCGTGTTTTTTTCCAAGCAAAATGGAGCGCCGAAAGCGCTTGGAGCTGCCTACGACAAAGGAGCCAGGTAAAGATATTTGTCGAAAATTGTTATTATTTGCGGTGCATTTTGTAAAATTTAAAAATTTATGGTTGCAAAAAGGGTTCACACCATATATAATACATATAGTTGCAAAATATTTGTAACTAAATTCCCCTTTACAGTTTTATATTTTTGTCAAAGGCTGAAATAGCTCAGTTGGTAGAGCACTTCACTCGTAATGAAGGGGTCGTGGGTTCGAGTCCCATTTTCAGCTTACAAAACCAAAGAATCCGGAAGCGTAACGCCTCCGGATTCTTTGGTTTTGGGAAAAGATCGCAGAGACGTTTATCTTTATAATTCCGGGAGTTAACCGTCTGGCTGGGTGAAGGCTTTTAGAGGTATCTTTGTACGAGGGTATCCTAAAGCCATGAAAAGTCTGGGGAGATACCCTCGTTGCGTTGTTTTATTCACAATTAATTGCTTGCCTGACAGATGCTTGTCAGCTCCTTTTCATATGGTGTTCAACCTGCTGAATTCCCCTGTACAGGCCAAAGGCAATCATGCACAATATTACGATGGCCATAATTACCAGATCCAGCTGGAAGACCTGGGAGCCGTAAATGATGAGATACCCCAGCCCTCTTCTCGCGGCTAGAAACTCTCCGATAATAACTCCCACAAGGGCAAGGCCTATATTTACCTTTGTTGTGCTGATCAGAATAGGCAGTGAGCTTGGCAAAACCACCTTGAAAAAGGCGTCCCGCCTGTTTCCTCCCAGGGTGTAGATCAGAGTCACTTTATTGGAATCGCTTTGTCTAAAGCCTGAGTAAAAGCTGATAATGGAGCCGAACAGGGCAACGGAAATCCCTGCCACGATGATAGTTTTTGTCCCTGTTCCGAGCCATACGATAAAGAGCGGAGCCAGCGCTGACTTGGGCAGACTGTTTAAAATAACCAGATAAGGTTCTAAAATTTCCGAAAGCTTCGTAGAATACCATAACAGTGTGGCTGTGATCAGACTGATGACGAATACCAGCAAAAAACTTATAAGAGTCTCCCAGAGGGTGATGCCGGTATGAAAGAAAATGGAACCATCCTCACACAGCTGTACGAAGAGCGATATTATCCGGCTGGGACTGGAAAAGAAAAAGCTGTCTATCCAGCCCAAGCGGGCGCTTATTTCCCATAAGGCAAGAAAGAGGATCATTATCAGAAAGCGCCAGGAGGCAATCAGATGATGGCGCCTTTTGTGGCTTTTCATAAATTCTTCCTGTCTGGTCAGTTCACATTTCTTTTCCTTCACTGTTTAATTCCTCCCATAGTTGATTGAAATAATACTGAAATTCCGGTGCATTCCTTGCTGCCAGAGGAGAATCGTCAGCCAGAGTCAGTTGGATGGGCATTTGAACTTTTACAACAGCAGGCCTTTTGGAGAGAAGAATTACTCTGTCCGAAAGACTGATAGCCTCTGAAAGATCATGGGTAATCATGATTACTGTTTTTCCTGTGTTGCGTATAAGCCGGCAGATGTCCGCAGAAACCATAAGTCTTGTCTGGTAGTCCAGGGCGCTGAAAGGTTCATCCAGAAGCAACAGCTGGGGATCCAGAGCCAGAGTCCGTATTAGCGCCGCCCGCTGTTTCATCCCTCCCGACAGTTCACTGGGACGTTTTTCTCTGAATTTATCCAGCCCATAATCAAAAAGCAGCTGGTCTACGTAAGCCAGCCTTTCCCGCGTCATCATATGATTGATTTCCAAGCCCAAAATCACATTTTTGTATATGGTGCGCCATTCAAACAAGTGATCCCTCTGCAGCATATAACCTACCCGGGGATAGTGAAGAGAGCCATCCGGATTGTTGACGGCTATGGTACCGGTTTCCGGTTCAATCAGACCGGATATAATGGAAAGCAGAGTGGACTTTCCGCAGCCGCTGGGTCCTGCGACCGCCACAAATTCTCCTTCCGCCACGCCGAAGGAAATATTTTCCAGAGCCTTGGTTTCTCCCTGCAGACTGTGATAAGAATAGCCTATATTCTTAAGCTCCAAGATATTCTGCATAAAGACATACCCTTTCATTCTACTGATGTCAATTTACCATTATAGTATGACAAATACTACAAAAGGGTGTAAAAACCTTCGGTGCGCTGTATTGCAATAAAGTGCTTTTTATGATAATATCAATTTCAAGTTTAGTGAAGCATCACTGAAGCTAGTAAGGCAGGAGACAGATTATGGCACAATTATGGGGAGGACGTTTTACTAAGGATACGGACCAAATGGTCTATGACTTTAATGCGTCCATAAATTTTGATAAGCGGTTATTTCATCAGGATATTGAAGGCAGCATTGCCCATGTGGTCATGCTTGCCAAGCAGGGAATTCTGACACTTGGGGAAAAAGATTCCATTATTAAAGGATTAGCCGGCATCCGGGAAGATGTGGACAAGGGGCTTCTTGCAATCAGTCCGGAATATGAGGACATTCACAGCTTTGTGGAGGCAATGCTGATTGAGCGGATCGGAGAAGCAGGAAAAAAGCTCCATACAGGAAGAAGCAGAAACGACCAGGTGGCTTTGGATATGAAGCTGTATACCAGGCTTCAGATTCTGAAAACGGATGAACTGCTGAAGGAGCTGCTGGAAGTTATTCTGGATACTATGGAGAGGAATCTGGAAACTTATATGCCCGGATTTACGCACTTGCAGAAGGCACAGCCCACCACATTGGCCCACCATTACGGGGCCTATTTCGAGATGTTTAAACGGGACAGGCTGCGGCTGAAGGATATTTACGCCAGAATGAATTATTGTCCTCTGGGGGCAGGGGCTCTTGCAGGCACCACGTATCCTCTGGACAGAAGCTATACCTCTTCTCTAATGGGATTTGAGGGTCCGACTTTAAACAGCATGGACTCGGTGTCGGACCGGGATTATCTGATTGAATTTCTGGCGGCGCTTTCTACCGTAATGATGCACTTAAGCCGTTTCTGTGAAGAAATTATTCTGTGGAATTCCAATGAATACCAATTTGTGGAGATAGATGACGCCTATTCTACAGGGAGCAGCATCATGCCCCAGAAGAAGAATCCGGACATTGCGGAGCTTGTAAGGGGCAAAACAGGCCGTGTGTATGGTGCGCTCATCAGTCTTTTGACTACCATGAAGGCGCTTCCCCTTGCGTATAATAAGGATATGCAGGAGGATAAGGAGGTTTCCTTTGACGCTATGGACACGGTGCAGAGCTGTCTTGAGCTGTTTACGGGCATGGTAAAGACCATGAAATTCCGCACGGATCGCATGGCGGACAGCGCATTGAACGGCTTTGCCAACGCCACGGATGCGGCGGATTACCTTGTAAACAAGGGCGTTCCCTTTCGAGATGCTCATGGGATTATAGGAAAGCTGGTGCTGTACTGTATCGAAAAAAATACGTCAATCGATGCGCTCACACTGGAGGAACTCCGGGCAGTAAGCGATCAATTCGGCCCCGATCTGTATGATGCGGTATCCTTGAAGACCTGTGTGGAAAAGAGGCTTACGGCAGGGGCTCCGGGACAGGAGGCCATGAAAAAAGTCATTGCCGTAAACAAAAAGTATCTGAAGGATGATTGGATTGAGGTTTTGCCAGGTTATGTAACCGGCACTGAAAAAGTGTGAGGGTTTCTGAAAATTTTAGATTTATGTCCACTGAAGCGGATAAGGAGGTATAAAGATGAATGAAAAACTGAAAGTTGGTATTTTAGGCGGAACAGGCATGGTGGGGCAGAGATTTATCTCGCTTTTGGAAAACCATCCCTGGTTCGAGGTGACTACTATAGCGGCAAGTTCCCGCTCTGCGGGAAACACCTATGAGGAAGCGGTAGGAGGGCGCTGGAAAATGACCTCTCCCATGCCGGAAGCGGTTAAAAAGCTTGTTGTAATGAATGTGAATGAAGTGGAAGCTGTGGCTTCTAAGGTTGATTTCGTGTTCAGCGCAGTGGATATGACCAAGGATGAGATTAAGAAAATAGAAGAGGCATATGCCAAGGCGGAAACTCCCGTGGTATCCAATAACAGCGCTCACAGATGGACCCCCGATGTGCCCATGGTAGTGCCGGAGATCAATCCAGAGCACATGAGGGTCATAGATTTCCAGAGGAAGCGTCTGGGCACCGAAAGAGGCTTTGTGGCTGTAAAGCCCAACTGCTCAATCCAGAGCTATGCTCCTGTACTCACTGCATGGAAGGAATTTGAGCCTTATGAGGTGGTGGCCACTACCTATCAGGCCATTTCCGGAGCAGGCAAAACCTTCCAGGACTGGCCTGAGATGGAGGGTAATATCATTCCCTATATCGGCGGAGAGGAGGAGAAGAGTGAAAAGGAGCCTCTGCGCATTTGGGGATCCATACAGGATGGAGTAATCGTTCCTGCGGAGTCTCCTGTGATCACCTGCCAGTGCATCAGGGTGCCTGTTTTGAACGGTCATACGGCGGCGGTATTTGTGAAATTCAGAAAGAAGCCTTCAAAGGAACAGCTCATTGAAAAGCTGAGAGGCTTCAGCGGAGAGCCTCAGAGGCTACAGCTTCCAAGCGCTCCCAGGCAGTTTATCCAATATCTTGAGGAGGACAACAGACCGCAGGTGACCTTGGATGTGGATTATGAAAGAGGTATGGGGATCAGTGTTGGACGTCTGCGGGAGGACTCGGTATATGATTTTAAATTTATAGGGCTGTCTCATAACACTGTCCGCGGAGCGGCAGGCGGAGCGATTCTTTGTGCGGAGCTTTTAAAGGCACAGGGATATATTGGGAAGCGATAAACCGCATTTACCAGGGGAAGACAGAATGCCCCTTTGGAGGTGGGGAGACTTACTATGAAGGAATTGCGCTATCAATTGGATTTATTGAAAGCGATGAATCGAAAGCTGGCGGAAAAGGAGCGTATGTACCGCATGGTCTGCGACACTTCCGCCGATGCTTTTTTATACTGCTCTTTTGAGCAGAATCAAGTTGAAGCCTTGGGGCAGTGGCGGGATTTCTTTGATTTTGGCATACGTGAAAGGAAAGAAATTGCGCGGCTGTATGATGCTGTGGATGACTCCTGCTTGTCTTCTCTGCAGGAAGTTCTATTTCCGGAAAAAACGAAGGAGAAAGTCTTGTCAGCAGAATGTCTGTTAAAAAACAAGGACAAGTGGCTGCAGTTTCGGACGAAAATAAGCTATGACGAAGAAGGAAATCCCAGGGATAAGGTTGTCTGTATTTCTGATATTACAAAATTCAAAAAGCAAAATGAAGAGCTAACTTACATGGCTTATTATGATGAGCTCACAGGGCTTTATAACAGGAATTATTTTGTGCGCAGGCTAGAAGAGTTTGTCAGAGAAGCGAAGGAGACCGGTAGCGTTGTAAGCGTTGCGATAATTGATATTGATGATTTCCACAAGATAAATGACGGACTGGGAATGGTAATGGGAGATGAGCTTCTGCAGCAGTTTGGGAGCTTTTTGAAGGAGTTGTGCGGCAAGGATATTATTATTTGCCATTTGAACAGCGATGTTTATTGCATGGGAATTTATGCTCCCGGGGGCAGGAGCAGCGTGGAGCACATACACGGGATGATTCAGGGGCGTACGGCCAGACCCTTTCAGCTGAGCAGCGGCCAGGAACTTCAGATTACGGTGAGCGTGGGTGTGGCAGAGTATCCCGAAGCGGCCGTATCGGCCCTGGAACTAATGAAATGTGCTGAAATTGTAATGTTTAAGGGTAAGAGCGAGGGCAAAAATACCATAAAATATTTTGCCCCTTCTATTTTGGACGAGTTTCTTCAGTCCGTGGAGATAGAAGGCCGATTGAGGGAGGCTGTTTCCCGCAAGAATTTCCGGATGTATTTTCAGCCTCAATTCTATACCGGAAATCATAAGCTGAGGGGCGTTGAGGCTCTTGTCCGCTGGGAAGATTCAGACGGACATATGATAAGTCCCTCTGTGTTTATTCCAATTGCGGAAAAAAACGGTTCCATTGTTCCCCTTGGGAACTGGGTGATGGAGCAAAGCGTCAAACAGTTTGCAAGCTGGCGGAAGCTGTACGGCGTTCCCTTTACAATGTCCATAAATATTTCCGCGCTGCAATGTGCGGAAGAGAAGTTTGTGGATCATATGCTGGAGGTGGTGAAAAGGTATCAGGTAGAACCTTCAGAGATAGAAATAGAGATTACGGAAAGTATTCTGATCGGCGATTTTGATATGATGGCGGACAAGCTCACCCAGCTTCACCAGGCCGGCATCAAAATTTCACTGGATGATTTCGGAACGGGCTTTTCCTCTCTGTCTTATTTAAAAAAGCTTCCAATCGATACCTTGAAGCTGGACAAAAGTTTTGTTGAAACGGTTCTCACGGATTCCGCCTCCAGGATTATCATAGAATCCATTATTCATATGGTGAAATGTCTGGGCTTTGAATCTATTGCGGAGGGAGTGGAGAATGAGCGGCAATGTCAATACCTGCATGCCATAGGGTGCGATGTGGTACAGGGCTTTCTCTACGGAAAGCCGCAGCCTCCTGAGGGCGTGGAAAAAATTCTCCAGGGGATCTGCACAAAATAGACAAGGACGTATATTCGTGGGCAAAAAATTATTTATAGCGGAAAAACCGAGTGTGGCAAGGGAGTTTGCCAGTGCATTGAAAATCAAAGCAAAATCAATGGACGGCTACATGGAGGGAGAAGAGATCATAATTACCTGGTGCGTGGGACATCTGATCACCATGAGCTATCCTGAGGCATATGACGAAAAGTATAAGCGCTGGAGTTTTGACACCATTCCTTTTATTCCGGAGGAATTTAAGTATGAGGTGATTGAAAGCGCGAGGAAGCAATATAATATCGTGAGCGCTCTGCTTAACCGCAGGGACGTGGAGACGATTTATGTCTGTACTGATTCGGGACGGGAGGGAGAGTATATTTACCGTCTCGTAGAGCAAATGGCTCATGTACAGGGAAAACAAAGAAAAAGAGTCTGGATTGATTCCCAGACGGAGGAAGAAATTTTAAGAGGAATTCGGGAAGCAAGGGATCTGGAGGAATATGATAATTTAAGCTGCGCCGCCTATCTGCGGGCAAAAGAAGATTATCTGATGGGAATCAATTTTTCCCGGGTTTTGACTCTGAAATACGGCAGAGCAGTGAAGGACTATCTGAATCGTGACCGGGCGGTGATATCCGTAGGACGTGTTATGACCTGTGTCCTTGGAATGATCGTCAACAGGGAACGGGAGATACGCGCCTTTGTAAAAACTCCTTTTTACAGAGTTGTGGGGCAGTTCGGAATTCGGGAGAAAAGCTTTACAGGAGAATGGAAGGCGGTGGAGGGCTCCAAACTATACGCATCTCCCCTGCTGTATAAGGAAAACGGATTTCTGAAAAAAGAGGATGCCGGAAAGCTGATAGATTACCTGAAAGAGGAACCTGTCGGTGAGATTGTTGTGGACAGCATTGAGCGGAAAAAGGAAACCAAAAATCCGCCTCTGCTATACAATCTTGCGGAGCTTCAGAATGACTGTTCTAAATATTTTAAAATCAGTCCGGATGAAACGCTGCGCATTGTTCAGGAACTCTACGAAAAAAAGATGGTGACCTATCCCAGAACGGATGCCAGAGTGATTTCCAGCGCCGTCGCAAGGGAAATTCACAAAAATATCGGCGGACTGAAAGGTTATGCCAGTACGGCTGAGGCGGCAGATTGGATTCTTGTTCAGGGAAGATACAAAAATATAGGGAAAACCCGCTATGTGAACGACAAGCAGATTACGGATCACTATGCCATTATTCCCACCGGACAGGGATTGAACAATCTGCCCGGTCTGGCTCGTCTGTCCTCCCAGGTATATGAACTTATTGTCAGAAGATTTTTAAGCATTTTTTATCCTTCCGCTGTTTATCGGAAATTCGCACTCAGCGTGAAGATAAAGGAGGAAAAATTTTTTGCCGCGTTTAAGGTGCTGGAGGAAGAGGGTTATCTGAAGCTTATGGAATTTTCCTTTAAAAGCAGAGGAAAAAACGGGACAAAGGAAGAGGGAACAGGCAAAAGCGCTTCAAGGGAAGATACAGGCGTTTCTGATAAGGATGGCGAAACGGAGGAAAAATGCGACGGTGAAATGCTGAAAATTCTGGCTGGGATCAAAAAGGGCGACAAGGTCTTTGTACAGGGTTATGAAATCAAGGAAGGGGAGACCTCTCCTCCAAAGCGTTATAACTCCGGAAGCATTATCCTTACCATGGAAAATGCGGGTCAGTTTATTGAGGATGAGGAGCTTCGAGCGCAGATTAAAGGAAGCGGCATCGGCACCAGCGCCACCAGAGCGGAAATTTTAAAAAAACTGGTTCATATTGAGTATCTGGCGCTAAATAAAAAGAGTCAAATACTCACCCCCACGTTAATGGGAGAGATGGTTTATGATGTGGTAAACAGTTCCATTCGTCCGCTTCTTGACCCCGCTCTGACTGCAAGCTGGGAAAAGGGACTGACTCTAGTGGCGGATGGGAAGATTTCTTCTGAGGAGTACATGAGAAAACTTTCAGATTTTGTTACACGCAGGACAAATATTGTAAAACAATTAAACAATCAGAGAACGCTGTACGACCAATTTCAGTCGGCAAAGGCTAATTATAATGAAAAACGGTAATGGCTGCAGCGTATTATATCGGTTGCTGCGGAAAGGAGAGGGAAGTGGAAAATATTACTATTTCAGACTTGTTTGACTTAAGAGAAACCATGGCAAAGGAGCTCTTTGACGGGGTGAAATATCCATGGGAAGTGCTTCCAAGAATCCATGATTTTATCGTGGAATTAGGGAAAAGGCTTCCCCGGGAGCTTTATGAAGAGAGAGGAGAGAATATCTGGGTGGCAAGAAGCGCATCTGTGGCGCCTACTGCCTGCCTGAACGGCCCGCTCATTATAGACGAGGAAGCAGAGGTGCGGCATTGTGCTTATATCAGAGGAAATGTAATTGTTGGAAAGGGAACGGTTGTGGGGAATTCTACAGAACTAAAAAACGTGATTCTTTTCAACAAAGTGCAGGTGCCTCACTATAATTATGTGGGGGACAGCATTTTGGGCTTCAGGGCTCATATGGGAGCAGGTTCTATCACGTCCAATGTCAAAAGCGATAAAACTCCTGTGACTGTAAAGAATGGAAGCGCTGTTCTGGAGACAGGGCTGAAGAAGATGGGAGCCATGTTGGGAGACTACGTGGAGGTGGGGTGCAGCAGCGTGCTGAATCCGGGAACCGTAGTATGCAGAAACTCAAATATTTATCCTGTGTCCATGGTCAGGGGAGTGATTCCAGCCGACAGTATCTTTAAAGCTCCCGGGGAAATTGCTGCCAAAAGGAAATAATCATTGACTTCTTTTCTTCCTTGTTGTATATTTTTTCTAGTGCTAATGTGCACTAACGCATTAATACGTTTGTGCGTTAAAGTATAACAGCAAGGGAGATTTTATTATGAAAAAAACAGCATCCATTCTTCTGGCTGCCGTAATGACGGCGTCCATGCTGACTGCGTGCGGTGACAGCAGCGCAACCCAAAGCACGGCCACAACACAGCAATCTACTGCAGATACACAGACAAGCGCTTTAGAAGGAACACAAGGCTCAGCTTCCGGCGACCAGACTGCCGAAGGGGAAAGCCACAATATTGGAATTATCCAGCTTACGGAGCATGCTGCTCTTGATTCCGCAAACGAGGGCTTCATTGCTGCACTGGACGCTTCCGGAATCAGTTATGAGGTTGATCAGCAGAATGCCCAAAATGATCAGTCCGCATGCCAAACCATTGCGACCAAGCTGGTAAGCGAAAACAATGATCTGATTCTTGCGATTGCAACTCCTGCGGCTCAGGCAGTGGCCGGAGCTACTTCAGATATTCCCATTATCGGAACTGCCATCACAGACTTTGCAGAGGCCGGGCTGGTAAATGATAATGCCGCTCCCGGCACCAATGTAACTGGAACCTCTGATTTGACTCCGGTTGCCGAACAGATTGATCTTCTGACAACGCTTTTGCCTGAGGCCCAGACAGTGGGAATTCTTTACTGCTCTGCGGAAGCGAATTCACAGATACAGGCGGATATGGCTGCAGCAGCCTGCCAGGAAAAAGGGCTGTCTTATGAAATATTTACAGTTTCCAGCTCAAACGAAATCCAGACTGTGGTTGAATCCATGGTGGGAAGAGTGGATGCTATTTATGCTCCCACCGATAATACCATTGCGGCAGGAATGTCTACTGTCTCCATGGTCGCAACCGATAATGGTCTGCCCATTATCTGCGGTGAAGCCGGCATGGTGGAAGCAGGGGGTCTTGCAACCTATGGAATTGACTATTACCAGCTGGGATACCTTGCGGGAGAAATGGCGGTGTCTATTCTTCGGGGTGAGACCACTGCAGCAGAAACCCCCATCGGTTATCTGGATGCTTCCCTCTGTGAGCTTACTGTAAATGAAGAGACAGCAGCAGCGCTGGGAATTGACTTATCTTTGCTGGAACAATAAAAGTGGTAAAGGAGCTCCCTTGTAGGAGCTCCTTTTGCGTTTGTCTCATATGTACTATTCTTTTTTCCATATTATGAAAAATGACTTGCGTTTATTGATTAAATTGATTATTATATTCTTTGAAGCATTAAAGCGTAGAAGCGTTCAAGTGTGAAAGTATTCACATTGGAAGGTTTTCAAATGTGAAAGCAAAAGAAAGAGGTATAATTGATTATGAGTGCATTTTTGGTTCAAATGCAGGGAGCGGTATCCCAGGGTATACTTTGGGGGATTATGGTGCTGGGGGTATATATTACCTATAAAGTTCTGGATATTGCAGATCTGACAGTAGACGGGAGCTTTGCCCTGGGAGGCTGTGTCTGTGCGCTTTTGGTTGTAGAAAAGGGCTTCAATCCTTTTCTGGCTTCGATGCTTGCCCTTTTGGCAGGAGCGCTGGCAGGCCTGGTTACAGGCGCGTTACATACGGCTTTTGATATACCTGCTATTCTGGCAGGAATTCTGACGCAGCTTGGGCTTTGGTCCATTAACCTGCGGGTAATGGGAAAAAGCAATACTCCCTTTTTGAAGGTAGATACCTTAGTCACTCAGCTCAGCGATCTGACAGGGCTCTCAAACGGATGGGCAGGTCTGGCTGTAGGCGCGGTAGTGGCAGTGGTTATCATCCTTCTGTTATATTGGTTTTTCGGAACGGAGCTTGGCAGTGCCATGCGTGCTACCGGAAATAACGAGGATATGATTCGGGCTCTGGGATGTAACACCAGAATTACAAAAATCATCGCTCTGGCTCTCAGCAACGGTCTTGTGGGCCTGTCCGGCTCCCTGGTGGCGCAGCAGCAGAAATATGCCGACATCGGCATGGGTACCGGCGCAATCGTAATCGGACTGGCGGCAATTGTGATCGGAGACGTTCTGATGGGAAGGGCGGTAAGCTTTTGGGCGAAGCTGATTTCGGCAGTTGTGGGAAGCATTGTCTATTTTGTGATTCGGGCTCTGGTACTGCGCATCGGGCTGGATGCCAATGACATGAAGCTATTCTCGGCAATCTTTGTGGCTCTCGCCCTCTGCATTCCTGTTGCCATGTCCAAATGGAGGCTGCATAAGGCTTATTCGGAAGATGGAGGGAAACTATAATGTTGAAGATAAGTAATGTATACAAAACCTTTAACAAGGGAACGATCAATGAAAAACGTGCTTTAAACGGTATTGACCTGGTATTAAAGGATGGAGACTTCGTGACTGTCATAGGAGGCAACGGGGCCGGAAAGTCAACTATGCTGAATATGATAGCGGGAGTTTATCCTATTGACGCTGGGAAAATTACCATTGACGATATGCTTTTTACGAAGGATGGCGAGGAAAATAAGATTGAGGTGAATATTTCCCGCATGCCTGAACATTCCCGGGCCAAATATCTGGGCAGAGTGTTCCAGGATCCCATGAAGGGAACGGCTGCCGGGATGGAAATTCAGGAGAATCTGGCGCTTGCCTATCGAAGAGGCCGTTCAAGAGGATTAAAGTGGGGAGTCACTAAGGATGAAAAAGAATTTTATCATGAAAAATTAAAAAGCCTAGGGCTGGGGCTGGAGGACCGTATGACTTCCAAGGTAGGACTTTTATCGGGCGGCCAGAGACAGGCTCTGACACTGCTCATGGCGACCCTGCAGCAGCCAAGACTTCTGATGCTGGATGAACATACGGCGGCTCTGGATCCCAAGACGGCGAGAACAGTTCTGGAACTCACTGAAAAAATAATTGACGAAAATCATTTGACCGCTCTGATGGTAACGCATAATATGAAGGATGCTATTCGCCTTGGAAACCGCCTTATC
Organism: uncultured Acetatifactor sp.; assembly: GCA_944383825.1. Taxonomy (GTDB): domain Bacteria; phylum Bacillota; class Clostridia; order Lachnospirales; family Lachnospiraceae; genus Acetatifactor. The sequence goes on from CALWRA010000002.1 coordinate 214,399, forward strand.
ATGATGCACGAAGGGAAAATCATATACGATATTTCGGGTGAAGAAAAAAAATCGCTGCGGGTATCTGATCTTCTGGCAAAATTTGAAGAGGTCAGCGGAGCTGAATTTGCCAATGACCGAATGATGCTGGCATAAAAAGCACACAGTAAAGGAGGTCATTTGGGACCGAATGTTTAAAAAGTCCTTGGTTCTGCTTAAATGAAAGAGAGCCAGGGGCTTTTCCGATTTATGACAGTAGGAAATTCGCAAAATGTGATTCCTATTGTTCTATATGATTTTTCCCCGACTGCCGGCAAGTGTTTTCTGTTCCAGAGTACAGACAGAAAATGTAAAAAATCATAAATTTCTCTGGATTTTTCTGCATGAATATGAGAGAATGTATTCGATGTTTATGATATTATTTTATCAATAATATCATAAGATGCAGATTTGAAAGGAGATTTCACATGATTTATTCAAAGGAAGTTGAAGAAATGTGTCCAGTAGCGCAGGGTGTTGCTCACGGCTGTGCTCCCATCCCAGAAGAAGCGAAATGGGTAAAAGCAAAAGAAGTAAAAGATATATCCGGCCTGACTCATGGTGTGGGCTGGTGTGCTCCGCAGCAGGGCGCCTGCAAACTGACCCTGAATGTGAAAGAGGGTATCATTCAGGAAGCGCTGATTGAGACCATCGGCTGCTCCGGCATGACGCATTCCGCAGCAATGGCTGCTGAAATTTTGCCTGGAAGAACCGTTATGGAAGCTTTGAATACAGATCTAGTATGTGATGCTATCAATACCGCAATGAGAGAGCTGTTCCTTCAGATCGTTTACGGGCGTTCACAGAGCGCTTTTTCCGAGGATGGACTTCCTGTGGGCGCAGGGCTGGAGGATCTTGGAAAGGGCTTGAGAAGCCAGGTGGGCACCATGTATGGTACACTGAAAAAAGGTCCCCGTTACCTTGAAATGGCTGAGGGCTATGTGACAGGCATTGCTCTTGATGCAGAGGATCAGATCATTGGCTACCAGTTCGTCAGCCTTGGAAAAATGACGGATTTCATCAAGAAGGGCGACGATCCCAACACTGCATGGGAAAAGGCGAAAGGACAATATGGACGCGTAGCAGATGCAGTAAAGATTATCGATCCCAGAAAAGAGTAAATGTAGAAGTGAAACTTCGTTAGGAGGACAAGTAAGATGGCATTATTTGAATCATATGAAAGAAGAATTGACAAAATCAATTCCGTGTTAAATAGCTATGGTATTGCTTCTCTGGAAGAGGCTGAAAAGATTACCAAGGATGCCGGCCTTGATGTTTACAATCAAATCAAAGGTATTCAGCCTATTTGTTTTGAGAATGCCTGCTGGGCGTACATAACCGGCGCGGCCATTGCAATCAAAAAGGACTGTAGAAGAGCTGCTGATGCGGCAGCCGCTATCGGAGAGGGGCTTCAGGCTTTCTGCATTCCCGGTTCCGTGGCAGACACCCGTAAGGTTGGTCTGGGACACGGCAATCTGGGCAAGATGCTTCTGGAAGAGGAGACGGAATGTTTTTGCTTCCTGGCCGGACATGAATCCTTTGCAGCGGCAGAGGGCGCTATCGGCATTGCGGAAAAGGCAAATAAGGTACGCAAGAAACCTCTTCGCGTTATCCTGAACGGCCTTGGCAAGGATGCTGCGCAGATCATTTCCCGAATCAATGGATTTACCTTTGTAGAAACAGAATACGATCCTTATACCAATACCGTAAAAGAGGTTTTCCGGAAATCCTATTCTGAAGGCCTTCGCGCAAAGGTAAACTGCTATGGTGCGAATGACGTGTGCGAGGGCGTTGCAATTATGCACAAGGAAGGCGTTGATGTTTCTATTACAGGAAATTCCACCAATCCTACCAGATTCCAGCATCCGGTTGCGGGCACCTACAAGAAGGAATGTCTTGAACAGGGCAAAAAATACTTTTCCGTTGCATCCGGCGGCGGAACAGGACGTACGCTTCATCCTGACAACATGGCGGCCGGTCCTGCTTCCTATGGCATGACGGATACGATGGGACGTATGCATTCAGACGCACAGTTTGCAGGCTCTTCCTCTGTACCTGCTCATGTTGAGATGATGGGGCTTATCGGAGCAGGAAATAATCCCATGGTTGGCATGACTGTGGCTGTTGCAGTTTCCATTGAGGAGGCGGCACAGGCTGGGAAGTTCTAAAGACTTATTTTCATGGTTTTTTGAGTGATCAAAAGGATTTTTTGACTGTTTCGTGTGAGTGATTTGGTCTTAACATTAATTTGATTTCTTGAAAGTTAAGTTAGACACGTCATTTTGAACAATTTGTTCGTGACGTGTCTAGTTTTTTGCGTTCCAGGAGGCGGTTGGATGAAGAAAATCAAGATAAATATGGGAGAAAAAAGACCTTTGGTTTCACTCTTTCAGCCAGTCCGGCTTGACAGGTTGGGATACTGCATTATAATACAAGCAAGGGCAGAACCTCAAAAAATCAGCTCTGCCCAAAGTAACTAATAACATATCTTACATCAGTTTTTCCAGTTTACACAAAACTTGAAACAGTCTCAAGGAATCTCGTATTCATGCGGATTTGTCGTTTCGCATACGTCTTAAAATTTAGCGAGAAACGAAAGGAGCTATATTGACCAGAAATTTTAAAATAGATAATTTAAAGGCAATGCTTATATTTCTAGTTGTTTTTGGACATTTATTGGAATGTTTTTATGGAAATATACAGTTATGGTTATATTCAGTAATTTATTCTTTTCATATGCCGGCGTTTGTTTATACGACCGGTTATTTTTCACGTTTCGATTCTAAGCGTTATATAAATGCTTTGCTTTATCCGTATTGTATATATCAGATTCTGTACTTGTTATTTCAACGATTCTATTTGAAAGAAGATAATGTATTGCAATTTACAACTCCGTATTGGTTACTTTGGTATTTGCTTTCTACAATGTTTTGGATGCTTTTCTTACAATTCATTGAGGGGAAAAAACTTCATTCCAAAGCTATTCTGATAGTATCTTTTTTATGCGCATTGTTCATTGGTTATGATAATAGTATTGGATATTATTTAAGTCTATCTAGGACAATTGTCCTTTTTCCATTTTATATTGCTGGCTATTTTCGGATATTTGATCATGTCGAAAAAATGAATAAAATTAGGAAGACGCTTTGTGTCGGGGGAATTATTTTCAGCTCTGCAGCGATTTGGTACTTCCGGAATGACATTCAAAATAACTGGTTTTATCACGCGTTACCTTATCAGAAAAATGGAAGCTCTGGTTTCATTAGATTTATGATGCTGGTATTATCTTTTTTATGGATAGCGTTTTTATTTTTAATAGTGCCATCAAAAGAAGTTAAAATTATCAGCAAATTAGGGAAAAATACTATTTCGATTTTTTTACTGCATGGTTTTATTATAAAAATAATTGACAAAACAGCTTTTTTTCATTGGAATGAAATCGGGAATATAATTGCTGCGTTATTTCTGTCAATTATACTCTGTTTGATTTTAGGGAGTAATATAACAGTGAAAATTTTCAGGATAACCTTTAACGCTGACAGGATAAAAAATTTTTTCAGTTGATTGATAAATTCTTCACAGTTGTGATGGCAAAATATATTATAAATTTGTGAGTTTTTGTAAGATTCTTTGACTTCTGTGCAAATGCTAATGTATATTAAATTAAAAAAGAGAAAGGGTAAGAAATATATCTATATCCTGCTACTTGTGTCTCAAAAGCGGAGCGTTAAAGTTTGCTGGAGCAGAGAAACCTCCTCCGTTTTTTAAATCATAATATATGAGTAATGAAATAAAATCAAGAAAGATATTGTACGCAGATACTGCCAAACCATAAAATTTGATTAGGGTGATACACATATGAAAAAAAAGAGTGGAGTTTCGTTGGTTTTGCAGCCGACCAAGGGGATTTTAACTCTGTCCGCGCTGCTTTTGGTTTTATTCTGTTCTGCCTGCGCAAATGGGAATGGACAGGAGAATGGACTGGCATATAAAAAGGACGCCGAAAGTACAGAAGCGAATGCTGCCATTTATGGACGAAAAATAGAAGAATTGGACAGGGAGTTGCAGAAAGTTAGAGAACGTGAGGAAGAAGGCAGCCTTTATCGGGAAAATATACATACCATCTACTTATATAATGATGATATAAACGGCGTCCTACAGGCCAGCTATGACGCAGAGGGAATTGCTTCTCTAAGACTGTCCGTCTTTGACAAAGGCGCCAGCGTTCCAGCCAGCTTTTACTGTTGCTTTCTGAAGGATGGAAATCTTTGGTTCACCTATGCGGATGAGGAATACGAAGGTGGGAATATTCCGAATTATCTGGTTGACGAAGCTGTACTTCGGTATAGTCGTCTGGAAAACTCCTATACGGCGTCCCAGGGAAATCAGGAATCCGTATTACAGGATTTTGAAGAGAGGCTCAATACAAATTCGAAGACTTCGGCTTGTGAATTCTGGTATGTTGGAGGAATACTATATCAAATAGATCGGGAGAAAGGAATTTTGACCGATATGACAGAGAAAGAGGCTGTCTGTCTGGCTGAATTCCTTTTGGCGCAGCCTGAACGGATTTTAAGCCGCCTGCTGGTTAATGAAGCTGTACTGGAACAGGTGGAGGAATGGAAGCCGGAAGGTTATTGCCTGCTTTATGAGGAGCAATGGGAAAACATCGCTGTCTGTGATTTAAATGAGGATGGCAAACAGGATTATGTATTGGTTCTTTATCCGGAAGATTTCGAGGAAGAAAAACGATATGAGGAATTGAGCCCCTATGAGCATAGTTCAGAGTATTATGCGTCAGGATTTTAGCTATTATTGTCCAGCCAGGCAGGGTATGAGCCGCTGCTTCTTTCTTCCAGTATAGAATACTGGGATACGGCGCTGACATTTGTTAGACTTGAGTTTGTGGCGGAGAGGATTTTAGAGCTGGAGTATTTTGTAGGGAGGGCGCCCTTTTCCAATGCTGTGATTCAGTTCCAGTATGATGAAGAGGATAAGAACTTTTATGTATACCGAACTTATTACCGGGAAGATAAATGTTTTTTGATAGGCAACGAGCATAATCATGGAAAAACGGATATGGAGCAGTATTTTGCCTATCCAGGCTACACTGAGGATGCCTGGAAATATTCCGAAAATATTTTGTTGGAAAATGGAAATTTTATTTCCTATTATTCCAGTAACTTTTTGTATGAATGCTCCAATCCAATAACGGAAGGTTATCTGAATGGGAAGATTAAAGAGCAGGAGCGGAAAATGACAGAAGCTTTTCAGGAGCTTTATCAAAATACAGATATATCTTTTTATCCAAGCTCTCTTTTTTATAATGATCGCTTGATCAGCGGGTATATTGAATGCACTGGGTATGAGGTAGAATGGAAAAATAATGGTCGGGGAGAGGACAATGCAATCCGTTCATTTCGGGTTTCTTTCCCGGTCATGCTGGATATTTGGACTGGTGAGTATGTAGAGGCTGCGGAACAGATTGAAAAAGAGACTTTTCTGGAACTGTTTTTAAATTGGGGCAGGCCGTTGACTCCGATTGAAAATGATAAGACAATAGAAGAATATGCGGCGTTTCTTGAGGAAGGTTGGGAGAGTGCCAATTCTATTGAAGATTTGGCCGGCTGCAAGGAGGGAGCCGTTACCTTACGTATAGCACAGGAGGGGATGCTGATTGGCTTTTTGACATATGAAGAGGGCGCCGTTATAGAAATATCCTCTGCTGATTGGATAATTGACAGGGAGCACTTTATCGGAACAGGGCTGTGGGAATATATGAAGCCGGATTGGCTGGGAGGTAGAGAAAATAAATAGTGTGGATGCAGAAGTAGGCATCAGCAGGGGGACATTAGAAACGGAACGACTGATTTTAAGAGCGTGGAGGGAATGGCAAAGAATAATTCTGCTGCATCGGTCATTATGGTCGGTGCAGCTTTTTGCAGCAATATACTAAATTTATTTTCTTCATAAAGGAAAAATAAAAATAAATTTAGTTAATTTTAATAATTATGAGTTTCCCTCTAGTAAATAAAAGCATTATGCTGTATAATGTTCTATGATGAGTCGATGTTGCATAATTACTCATTATAATACTAAAGGAGGGAGGAATAAGCAATATGTACTTTTGTAAGAACTGCGGAGAACCATACATGACTGATGAAGCCGTAATGTGCGTAAAATGCGGCGTTGCAAAGGGACAGGGAACCAACTATTGTCAAAACTGCGGGAAGCCCGTTGCCCCCAATGCGGATGTTTGCTTAAACTGTGGCGTGAGAGTGACGAATAATGCTGCACCTGCCAACGCAAAGTCCAAGATGGCCGCCGGTCTGCTTGGTATTTTCCTCGGAAGCTTCGGTGTACATAATTTCTATCTTGGTTATACCTCTAAAGCAGTGACTCAGCTCGTGCTTAGCCTGATCGGGATTTTGCTCAGCTGCGTTTTTGTGGGTATATTCCTTACAATGGGAATATGGATCTGGGGCCTGGTAGAAGGGATCATGATCCTATCCGGAAAGATCAACACTGATGCCCAGGGCAATCCGCTAAGCGAGTAATTATCTGAGTGATTTTTTTGAGAAAAAGGAGAAGACAATGGACGGACAAAATTTCCAGAACGGACAAAACACACAGAATTCTACGAATGTGCTGGCTATCATCAGCCTTATTTGCGGTATTTTTGCAATCCTGCTTGGTTGTTGCACTGGCTGGTTTGGATTTATCTTTGGCATCGCAGGTATCGTATGTGCGGTTCTTGCCAATAAGCAGGGGAAAACCGGTGTGGCTACGGCGGGTCTGATCTGCTCCATTATTGCTATTGTGATTTCCCTCTTGATTGTGATTCTGGCTGTGATAGGCATTGGCCTTATGGAATCCGCAGGTATTTATTATTAATTGTTAATGAAAACTAGAACGTTGGAAGACCGACTTTATATGGCCGGCTGGCTCGTTCTGGCGGTGGGAGCTGCGGGGATTTTTGTCTACTTTCGGTGGATATTGCCCAATAACCTTATTCCGCCGTGTTTTTTCTACCATGTTCTGGGGATTTATTGCCCGGGATGCGGGGGTACAAGGGCGGTGGGAGCGCTTCTGAATGGGAATGTTCTGCTTTCCTTGTGGTATCATCCGTTGGTGCCCTATACGGCGGCGGTTTTTGGAGGTTTTATGCTGACACAGACGCTGGCGAGGACTCATATCGCGGGAGTGAAGGGCTGGAAATTCCATAACTGGTACTTGTATGCGGCAATTATTATAGTGGCAGTGAATTGGATTGTAAAAAATATTCTGCTGCACTTCTGTAACATTTTGATATGAAGCAGAAAATATATTTGAAGAGCCGAAACAATAGGAAGCTCCCAGAGGGTGCTTTCTGTTGCCATGAATCAAAAGCAGTCTGCTTTGGGCAGGCTGCTTTTTTCACTGGAGCATATATTCTGCTGCGTTATGCTATTCACCATATTCTATGGACAAATCCGCATCGTCCGGCTCCTCGCCGTGCAGGAAGGTGAGGATAATTTGTATTCTTTTATATGCTCTGGAGTAATTCTGAAGTGCGTAATCGGCCGTGTATTCATTGTAGGAGCCGTTGCTGTAGGCTTCGTGATAGCTTTTAACTGCCTCCGTCATATATTCCCCGGCCTCGTCCGCGAGACTTTCAAGATAATCGAACTGCTCAGGAAAATCTACTTCAGAAAAGGCCTGGAATTCTGCATCCAATTCATCCAGGTATCCCAGAAGCTCTGAAGTGTATCCTTCGGACTGAGTATCAATATTATTGATCGAAGTATCCAGTTCGGAAATACGTGTGCAGAAATCGTCCACCTGTGTTTTGAATCTCGATAACGCCGGATCTGTGCCGCAGCCTGTGAGAAAAAGCAGGATAAGCAGAACCGGAAGAGTAGATTTTATTTTAAAAATATTTTTCATAGTCAATACAGAACCTCCGAAAAAAAGATAAATAACATAAGAAATTTATCACATTTTGCGTTTTTCCGCAACACTTATGTAGAAATATGTTAAATCCCACCCTTTACGATTAAAACGGCATTGTGGTACAATTCTATTCAGATTTTATTCTGCTTAATTTAAGATATGAGGATATTATGACAAGAGAAGAGTTTTTCAGTTTATGTAAGAATAAATATATCTATCTGGATGGAGCGACCGGCTCCAATCTGGTTAAGGCGGGGATGCCCTCTGGGGTATGTCCCGAAAAATGGATCTTAGAGAACAGAGAGGTTATGCTGAAGCTTCAAAAGGAATATGTAAAGGCAGGCACAAATATTTTATATGCGCCCACTTTTACGGCAAACCGTGTGAAGCTGAGAGAGTATGGATTGGAATCACGCCTTTTTGAGATGACCAGAGAACTTGTGGGTATTTCAAAGGAGGCTGCCGCATCGGGAAGAAGTGATTTCCCCGGGGGCCACAGGGTCTATGTGGCCGGTGATCTTACTATGACGGGAGAGCAGCTTCACCCCATGGGAAAAATGGGTTTGGAAGAATTAATTGACATTTATAAAGAGCAGATTCTTGCCTTGGAGAAGGCGGGGGCGGATCTTTTGGCCGTGGAGACCATGATGAGTCTGGGAGAGGCAAGAGCGGCTCTGATAGCTGCAAAAGAGGTCACGGAGCTTCCTGTTATGGTTACCATGACCTTTGAAAGAGATGGAAGAACTCTTTACGGCACGGATGCCAAAACCGCTGCGATAGTGCTGGAAAGCCTTGGCGCGTGTGCCATAGGGGCGAATTGCTCCACCGGTCCGGCCCAGATGCAGGATATAATAGAGGATATGGTTTCGGTCACGGAAATTCCCATTGTTGCAAAGCCCAACGCAGGGCTTCCCTTTGTAGACGAGAGAGGAATGACCTGCTACAGTATGCAGGCGCAGGAATTCGTTGAGGAAATGAAGCTGCTGGCTACAAAGGGAGCTACTATCTTGGGGGGCTGTTGCGGCACTGACCCCACTTATATAAAAAGTCTGAGAGAAACCTTCAAGGATCGGGCAGAGCAAAATGCTCTGCGCAGACAGCCGCAGATCCGTTTTCTGACCTCAGAGAGAAAAACAGTTTCCTTTGGTCTCGATGACGGCTTTATGATTGTAGGAGAGCGGATCAATCCCACCGGTAAAAAGCTGCTTCAGGCTCAGCTAAGGGATGGCATAATGGATAAAGTGCTCCAGTTTGCGGAGGAACAGGAGGAAGGCGGAGCACAGATATTGGATGTGAATATGGGCATGAGCGGCATCGATGAAAAAGCAATGATGCTTCGGGCCTTGGAAGAGATCAGCACAGTCACAAGCCTGCCGTTGTCCATAGATTCCAGCTATGTGGAGGTAATCGAAGCAGCTCTTCGTGCATATCCGGGAAGGGCTTTGATTAATTCGATTTCCCTGGAAAAAGATAAGTTTGAAAAACTGCTTCCTATTGCGGCAAAATATGGAGCTATGTTTATTTTGCTGCCTTTGTCCGACAAAGGGCTGCCGGAAAGCCTTGAAGAGAAAAAGGAAATTATTGAGACCATTTATGAGAGAGCTGTTGCTTTAGGTATGCGCAGGGAGGATATTGTGGTGGATGGTCTTGTCACAACTGTGGGCGCCAATCGAAATGCGGCTCTGGAAACCCTTGAGACCATCCGGTACTGCAGACAACAGGGGTTTGCTACCACCTGTGGATTATCTAATATATCCTTCGGAATGCCGGAAAGGGGCTTTGTGAACACAGCGTTTTTGACATTGGCCATAAGAGAGGGACTTACTATGGCCATTGCCAATCCTTCCCAGGAACTTTTAGTAAGCTGCGCCCTGGCGACGGATCTTCTGCTTGCCAGGGAGGGGGCGGATCTGCGTTATATTGAGTATGCGGGAAGGGTGAGAGAGAACCGTGAAGAAAAGGAAGAAAAGCTCCAAAAAAGACTTTTGGAGCAGGAAGGAATTGACCGTCGGCGCGGACCAAAGCAGGAGGAAACTCTGCCTGGACAACCGACGGAGCCTTCCAATTCTCTCAGAGAGGCTCTTCGCAGCGGAGTGCTCAAGGGGAATCGGAACGGAATAGCGCAGATTACAAGGGACGCTCTGGCATCAGGGGAGGATCCTTCTGTTCTTTTAAACGAAGTGCTTCTGCCTGCAATCAATATTGTGGGAGACTATTTCGACAAGGGAAAATATTTTTTGCCACAGCTGATCGCCAGTGCGGAGGCCATGAAAAATGCCATAGAAATTTTGGAACCCCTTCTCCTGAAGGAGACCAATGCCGAAAATATGCCCGTGGTAGTGATTGCCACAGTGGAAGGGGATATCCATGACATCGGCAAGAACCTTGTGGCGCTGATGCTGAAAAACCATGGATTTCAGGTGATTGATCTGGGCAAGGATGTACCGAAGGAGAAAATCATTGAGGCGGCAAAGGAATACAATGCCCAAATCATTGCTCTTTCTGCACTCATGACCACCACAATGCAACGAATGCGTGAAGTGATCGAATATGCGGCCAGAGAAAAGGTGCATGCCAAAATCATGATCGGAGGCGCCGTGATTACTCAGGAATATGCGGATGAAATAGGGGCTGATGGCTATTCCAGAGATGCGGCGGAGGCAGTGAGGCTGGCAAAGAGGCTGGGGGCAGAATTTTTCATCGATTGATTGTGATGATTAATAGGAGGAATGTTTATGATAGGAGCAGACGCCATAGTAAAGTGTCTTGAGGCGGAGAACGTAAAAGCCGTATTCGGTTATCCGGGTGTCGCCATTTGTCCTTTTTACGATAGTATTTTGGAATCGGACATCAGAACCATTTTGACTCGGACAGAGCAGAACGCTGCCCATGCGGCCAGCGGACTTGCCAGAATTACCGGAAGGCCGGGGGTATGCGCGGTGACTTCGGGTCCCGGCGCCACCAATGTGATCACAGGAATCGCCACCGCCTTTGCGGACAGTATTCCGTTGATCTGTATTACAGGTCAGGTCAATAGTGAGCTTCTGGGCAGCGATGTGTTTCAGGAGGCTGACATTACGGGAGCGGTGGAATCTTTTGTAAAATACAGTTATCTGGTGAAGAATGTAAACGATATTCCCAGAGTGTTTAAGGAAGCCTTTCACATCGCGGATACGGGAAGGAAGGGGCCTGTGCTCATTGATATTCCCATCGACATTCAAAATGCTGCCATAACGAAATTCAGGTATCCCGACCAGGTAAATCTGCGAACATACAAGCCTACTATAAAAGGTCATGCGGTACAGATAAAAAAAGTGATACGGGAGCTTGAGAAATCCAGAAGGCCGATTATCTGCGCCGGAGGAGGCGTACTTTTGAGCGACGCCCAAAAAGAGCTGAGAGAATTTTCTGAAAGACACAGGATTCCGGTGGTTTCCACCATGATGGGGATCGGCGTGATGCCCACAAGGCATCCTCTTTACTTTGGAATGGTGGGCAACAACGGAAAGGCATATGCCAACAGAGCGATGAATGAATCGGATCTTCTGATTATGGTGGGAGCAAGAGTGGCGGACCGGGCGGTAAGCCAGCCGGATCTGATCACAAGGGGAAAGGTTTTGGTTCACATTGATGTGGATCCGGCAGAAATAGGCAAAAATGCGGGGCCCACCATACCGCTCGTGGGAGATGCAAAGCATATTTTTGAAGATTTTGCAAAAGAAGAATTTTCTTGTGATCATGAGGAGTGGATCAATACCTTGACAGGATACCGGGAAACCATGATAAAGAAGCGGCATCCCAATCCGGCTTACGTAGATCCTGCAGCGTTCATCGCCATGCTTTCCGAGAAGCTTGAGGATGACGCTGTTTACGTGGCTGACGTGGGACAGAATCAGATTTGGTCCTGCGCTCATCATATCGTAAAGGAAGGCAGGTTTCTGACTTCCGGCGGCATGGGAACCATGGGGTATTCCATTCCTGCGGCCATGGGAGCAAAACTGGGTGATCCGAAAAGACAGGTGGTGGCTGTATGCGGGGACGGTTCCTTCCAGATGTCTATGATGGAGCTTGCCACAATGAGACAGCATAATATTCCTGTAAAAATCATCATATTGAAAAACAATTATTTGGGAATGGTTCGGGAATATCAACACTATACCTATAAGGACCGCTATTCCGTGGTGGAGCTTACGGGAAGCCCTGATCTGGAAAAGCTTTCCTCTGCATATGGTATGGATTTCCTGCGTCTTGAGAATATGGAACATGCCTCAAAAACCCTTGACATTTTTTTGGAAAAGGATGAATCCGTGCTGCTGGAATGTCTGATTGACCCTATGGATTTGGTGAAATAAAAGGAGGGACGCGGATGAAGAAAAGAATTTATTCTGTTTTGGTGGAAAACCGTTCCGGCGTGCTGTGCAAGGTTGCGGGACTTTTTTCCCGCAGATGTTTTAATATTGACAGTCTCGCCGTGGGAGAGACCGATGATCCGGCAGTATCCAACATGACCATTGTGAGCAGCGGAGATGAGCGCACCATAGAACAGATTGAAAAGCAGCTGAATAAGAAGCTGGATGTAATCAAGGTAAAGACATTTGAGGAACAGCAGTGTATCACCAGAGAGCTGATGTTAATTAAAATAAAATACAATAAAGGCAATCGCAGGGAGATTATGGAGCTGTGCGAAATTATGAAGGCCCAGATTGTAGATATGTCAAAGCATTTTATGATGATCCAGATCTGCGACAATCCTGAAAAAATTAAACTTATGATCAATATGTTGCAGTCCATCAGCATTGTGGAGGTGGCGAGAACAGGAACTCTGGCTCTTGCAAAATGTGCGGAAAATGACGAGGCCAAATGATAATTTGACGCAGTCCAGCAAAACTTTATCAAGCTAAAGTGTTTGTTGTTGACATTCCCGTATTGAGTTGCTATATTTATTAACAGCAGAATGTACGTTCCGCAGATTTGGGGCTGTACGTGCAGACGCATATATCCGGTTAGAAAGAAAGCTTGGAAAGGGATAAAGGAACATGCAGAAAAAAGTATTTCAGTTATTGGCAGATAACACCTCCGGTGTGCTGAGCAGAATTTCCGGACTTTTTTCCAGAAGAGGCTACAATATCGAGAGCATTACCGCAGGGGTCACCGCGGATCCCCGGTTTAGCAGAATTACGATTGTTACTGCGGGGGACGATGAAATTCTGGAGCAGATTGAAAAGCAGGTGGGGAAGCTTGTGGATGTCAGGGATATTAAGGAGCTTAAGCCTGAGGAAAGCGTATACAGAGAGCTGGTTTTGATCAAGGTAAGGGCTGGGGCGGCCCAAAGGCCCAGCATCATTGCCGTGACAGATGTCTTCAGGGCAAAGATTATAGATGTTTCGCCCGAAAGTCTGATTATTGAGCTTACAGGCGATCAGAGCAAGATTGATGCTTTTATTAGCCTGCTGGAGGGGCATGAAATTTTGGAGCTTGCCAGAACGGGTATTGCCGGACTGGGCCGCGGCATCGAAAATGTCACATACATAACGTAGACATTGTTTGTTAGCTCTAGGGAAACCTATCAGTTATAAATCAAAAGAAGTATAATGGAGGAAAAGAAAATGGCTAAAATTTTTTATCAGGAGGACTGTAATCTCTCTTTGCTGGAGGGTAAGACCATTGCCATCATCGGCTACGGCAGTCAGGGCCATGCACACGCTCTAAATTTGAAGGATTCAGGCTGTCATGTGATTGTGGGACTGTATGAGGGGTCCGGATCCTGGGCGAAGGCACAGGCACAGGGCTTTGAGGTATACACCGCTGCAGAAGCCGCAAAGCGGGCGGACATAATTATGATCCTGATTAATGACGAGAAGCAGGCAGATCTCTACAAAAATGATATTGAGCCCAACCTTGAGGAGGGCAATATGCTTATGTTTGCGCATGGCTTCAATATCCATTTCGGCTGCATTGTTCCTCCAAAGAATGTAGACGTTACCATGATTGCGCCAAAAGGCCCCGGCCATACCGTAAGGAGTGAATATCAAGCCGGAAAAGGCGTTCCCTGTCTGGTTGCCGTTGAGCAGGATGCCACAGGCAAGGCGCAGGACATTGCTCTGGCTTATGCTCTTGGCATTGGCGGCGCAAGAGCCGGCGTTTTGGAGACTACTTTCCGCACAGAGACGGAGACGGATCTCTTCGGAGAACAGGCGGTACTCTGCGGCGGTGTGTGCGCGTTGATGCAGGCGGGATTTGAGACGCTTGTGGAGGCTGGCTATGATCCCAGAAACGCATATTTTGAATGCATTCATGAGATGAAGCTGATTGTAGATCTGATTTATCAGAGCGGATTTGCAGGCATGAGATATTCCATTTCCAACACGGCGGAGTACGGGGATTATGTCACCGGCCCCAAAATTATTACCGATGAAACCAAGAAGGCTATGAAAAAAATTCTTCGGGATATTCAGGATGGAAGTTTTGCGAAGGAATTTTTGTTGGATATGTCTCCTGCAGGAAAGCAAGTGCACTTTAAGGCTATGAGAAAGCTTGCCTCTGAGCATCCTTCAGAGAAGGTGGGCGAGGAGGTTCGCAAGCTGTATAGCTGGAACAACGAAGAGGATAAGTTGATTAACAACTAAGTTGGCAGATAAAAACAGGCAGACATCTAAGAGATGGAAGGGGATGCTGTGCATCCCCTTCTTTGATGTTATTTTATGGCAGCATTTCTCTCCGTCACTCGCGGAGAATGAGCCCCCCCTGTCAAGCGCGGTGAGATAAGAAAACAAGCAAAAACCCTTATATCATCGCGTTTTAAGGACAGCGGGCAAACAGGTTACAAGTGAATAACCAAGCAAAAGGGACGTTATCGAGAGATAGCGTCCCTTTCTGCATACTACGCCGCAGCTTCAAAGAAGTTGTGGCGTTTTTTTATGCCCGCAGGAAAGGAGGCGCAGCCGGAATGTATTTCACAGAGGGCAAGCAGCGGGCGTTTGAATTGCTCATGCAGCAGAAGCCGGGATTTGACCGCTATCAATCCGGTTGTGCCGG